>CAZRTR010000013.1:0-34357 GCA_964603095.1 uncultured Planctomycetia bacterium | reverse complement strand
ACCTACGCCTGGACGGTTCCGGATGCGATCGGGACCCAACTGCGGGTTCGGGTGACCAACACCTCCGACGCGACGGTCTTCGACGACTCCAATGCCGACTTCCAGATTAAGGGTTCTGTCACCCTGACCTCTCCCAACGGAGGAGAGATCTGGACGGTCGGCTCCTCCCAGAACATCGCTTGGAGCCGGACCGGATCCTTCGCCAACGTGAAGTTGGAGTACTCCACCAACGGTTTTGCGGATGAGCTTCAGACGACGGTGATCAACGCCTCCACCGCGGCCGACCCGGCCCCGACCGACAACGCGGGGATCTACGCCTGGACCGTGCCGGATGCGATCGGTTCCACCCTTCGGGTCCGGATCACGAACACCTCGGATAGCTCTGTGGTGGACGCCTCCGACGCCAACTTCAAGATCCAGGGGTCCTTCACCCTGACCGTTCCCAACGGTGGAGAGAGCTGGACGGTGGGATCTTCCCAGAACATCACCTGGACGAAAGTCGGTTCGATCGCCAACGCGAAGCTGGAGCTCTCTGCCGATGGCGGCTCCACCTATGGGACGATCATCGTGGCCTCCACCGCGGCCTCGACCGGCGCCTACGCCTGGACGATTCCGGACTCCATTGGGACCAATCGCCGGGTGAAGGTTTCGGATGCCGGCGACTCGAGCGTCTCTGATGCCTCCAACGCCAACTTCACGATCATGGGTGGCTTCACACTCTCTGCCCCCAATGGAGGGGAGGTCTGGACGGTTGGATCCGGACAGACCATCTCCTGGACCACGGCCGGGACGGTGGGGAACGTGAAGCTGGACTACTCCACCGACAGCGGCTCCACCTATCCCAACGCGATCACCGCTTCCACCCTGAATACCGGTAGCTACTCCTGGACGGTTCCCGATGCGCTCTCCACCACCGTGCGGGTGAAGGTGAGCGACACCGGAAACGCCAATGCCTTGGACGGCTCCAACGCCAACTTCAAGATTCGAGGGAACTTGACCCTGACCGCTCCCAACGGCGGGGAGCAGTGGGGGATCGGCACATCCAAGAACATCACCTGGACCCGGGTTGGATCGATCGCCAACGTGAAGCTGGAGTACTCCACCAACGGTTTTGCCGATGAGACGCAGACCTTTGTGATCACCGCCTCCACCCCTGCCGATCCGCTTCCTTCGGACAACGTCGGCTCCTACGCCTGGACGATCCCCAACGCCCCCTCTACGGCGGTCAAGATCCGGGTTTCGGATGCCTCCGACTCCACGGTCGGCGACCTGTCCAACGCCAACTTCTCCATTGTGGGATCGATCACCCTGAACGCTCCCAACAGCGGCGAGGTCTGGGTGGTGGGGACGACCCAGAACATCAGCTGGAATGTCCTTGGAGCCATCGCCAACGTCAAACTCCAGTACTCGACCGACGCCGGCGCCACCTGGCCGGCTCCGAACGTGATCATAGCATCCACCCCGGCCGATCCGGCACCGGCGGACGACATCGGGACCTACTCCTGGACGATTCCGGACGCGATCGGGAACCAGGTGAGGGTGCGTGTCCTGGACGCAGCCGACGCCTCGGTCTTCGACGATTCGGACGCCAACTTCCGGATCCGGGGTTCGGTGACGGTCGCCGCCCCCAATGGGAGCGAGGTCTGGAGCGTGGGAGAGGCCCGGAACATCACCTGGACGAAGCAGGGTTCCTACGCGAACGTGAAGCTGGAGTACTCCACCAACTCCTTCTCCAATGAGCTGCAGACGACGGTGATCACCGCCACCACTCCGGCCAGCGTCCTGACTTATGCCTGGACCGTTCCGGATGCCATCGGGACCAACTTGAAGGTTAGGATCTCCGACGCGGCCGACGCCACGGTGGTGGATGTTTCCGACGGGACCTTCGCCGTCAAGGGGGCCTTGGCCCTGACCGCCCCCAACGGGGCAGAGGTCTGGCGGGTGGGGGAGACCCGGAACGTCACCTGGACCCGGACCGGATCGATCGCCACGGTCAAGCTGGAATACTCTACCGACGGAGGATCGACCTATCCGAACGTGATCACGGGCTCCACCTCAGGGAGCGCCTTGACCTACGCCTGGACCGTGGCCGACGCGATCGGGGCGACCTTGCGGGTCAGGATCACCGACACCTCCGACGCCACCGTCTTCGACACCTCCGATGGGAACTTCACCGTCAAGGCGAACCTGACCTTGACCGCCCCGAACGGAGGAGAAATCTGGACGGTCGGCTCCACCCAGAATATCACCTGGACCAAGTCCGGAACCTTCGCCACGGTCAAGCTGGAGTACTCCAAGAACGCCTTCGCCGATGAGCTGCAGACGACTCTCATCACGGCTTCCGCAGATGCGACGACCGGGACTCCCTACGCTTGGACGATCCCGGATGCCCTTGGGAATGTGACGAGGGTTCGGGTCACCAACAACTCCGACGCCACGGTGGCCGACGCCTCCGACGCCAACTTCAACATCGTGGGATCCTTCACCCTGGTCGCCCCCAACGGAGGCGAGATCTGGGTGGTCGGGACCTCCCAGTCGATCACCTGGACCAAGACCGGTGGAATCGCCAACGCCACCCTCTCCTACTCCAAGGATGGGGGGACCACCTACACGGTGATCACCGCCTCCACACCGGCCGGCTCCTTAAGCTATCCCTGGACGATCCCGGATGGGGTGAGCGCCACCGCCAAGGTGAAGATCGCCGACGCCTCGGACCCGACGGTGTTCGACGTCTCCAACGCCGACTTCCGGATCCGGACTGTGGTCACAGTGACTGCCCCCAATGGCGGGGAACAGTGGCTGGTGGGGAACAACTACAACGTCACCTGGACCTTGAACGGGGCGATCCCGAACGTGAAGCTGGAATATTCTCCTGCCGGCGCCTTCGGGGCGGATACGGTCACGGTCACCGCGGGGGCCCCTTCCTCTCCGGGGGGTGGAACCTACGCCTGGGTGATCCCGGATGCGATCTCCGCCACCGTCAAGGTTCGGGCATCCGATCCGAACGATTCTCCGGCCAACGACCTCTCCAACGCCGCCTTCAAGATCTCTCCCCGCTTCACCCTGACCGCCCCCAACGGAGCCGAGCAGTGGATGGTGGGGAACAACTACAACGTCACCTGGAACTACGCCGGCACCGTGGCCAACGTGATGCTGGAATACTCCAAGAACGCCTTCGCCGATGAGACCCAGACCTTTACCATCGTTGGCTCCACCACGGCCGACACGGCCCCCGCGGGCGATTACACCGGAGCATACACCTGGACTATTCCCGATGCCATCTCCGCCACCGTCAAGGTCCGGGTGAGCGACGCGCTGGACGCCACCGCCAAGGACCTGTCGGACGGCAGCTTCAAGATCAAGACCAACCTGATCCTCACCTCCCCCAACGGGGGAGAGGTTTTGACGGTCGGGACCTCCCAGAACATCATCTGGACCTTTACCGGAACGGTGGCCAACGTGAAGCTGGAATACTCCACCAACTCCGGCGGCAGCTTCCCCAATATCATCACCGTCGCCACCTCGGCCGACACCGACCCGCCCAGCGTGGGCAAGGACGGCCAGTACGCCTGGGTGATCCCGGATTCGATCTCGACCACCGTGCGAATCAAGGTGACCGACGCCTCCGACGTGGATGCGTGGGACATCTCGAACGCCGACTTCAAGATCCGAGGGGCCTTGACCTTGACCGCTCCCAACGGAGATCCGGATGGAGCAGGGCCAGGCGTTGCGGAGCGGTGGGGCATCAATACGCCCCAGAGCATCACCTGGACCCGGACCGGTTCGATCGCCAATGTGAGGATAGAGTACTCGATCGACGGGGGGGCGACCTATCCGTACCTGATCATCGGTTCCACTTCGGCTGATCCTGCCCCGCCGGACAACGCGGGGACCTATAGCTGGACGGTTCCGGATACCGCTACCGCAACAGCCAAGGTCCGGATCAGCGACGCCTCCGACTCGACCGTGCTGGATGAGTCGAACGGAAGCTTCAACCTGGTGGGGAACTTCACCCTGACCGCCCCCAACGGCGCGGAGGTCTGGAGTGTGGCGAGCCCCCGGACCATCAGCTGGACCTGGGGTGGGACCCTGCCTACCGTGAAGCTCTCCTACTCCACCGACGGGGGCTCCACCTATCCGAACGTGATCGCGGGCTCCGCGACGAACACCGGGACCTACTCCTGGACGATTCCGGACTCGATCACCAACACCGCGAAGGTCAAGATCGAGTTCACCGGAGACGCCACCGTCTACGACGAATCGAACGCCAACTTCAAGATCGTCGGAGGTCTTGTCCTGACCGCCCCCAACGGCGGCGAGCGGTGGGTGACCAACGAGACGACCGATCTGGGGGCCACTCCGCCCAGGTATCGGGACATCACCTGGACCCGGACCGGTTCGGTCGCCAACGTGAAGCTGGAGTATTCGATCGACGGGGGGCTGACCTATCCTTACCTCATCAACGCCTCCACCCCTGCCGATCCGGCCCCGGCCGATAACGCCGGCAGCTTCGGCTGGACCATTCCGGACCTGACCGCCAGCGGCTCCACCCAGGTGAGGGTCCGGGTGTCGGATGCCGCCGACAACAACGTCTACGACGAGTCCGACGCCAACTTCACGATCAACTATTACCAGATCACCCTGGAGATCCGGGACCTGCTCTCCAACAACCATGTGGCCAACTGGAGCATTAACTCCACCGACGGCTGGATCCAGTCGGGCGTCTCCTCTCCCATCATCCGGGGGATGAAGTATGGGAACTGGAACGCCACCATCACCCACACCGACTTCGGAGACCAGACCAAGGGGATCACCGCCGACGCGGACCGGACCGTCACGGTGCTCATGGAGTCGAAGGTGGTGCATGTCTGGGAGTCGATCACCGAGCTGGCCTACGACGCCACCGCCGATACCGTGGCGATCGCCTCCACGCTGCGCCGGGACGGGATCGTGGTGACCGGGGCCAGCTACTGCAAGGTGGAGTTCTTCAGCGGCAGCACCTCGGTCAAGTATTTTGAGAAGGTTGGCGCGCCTCATACGACCCAAGGATTCTACAACTTCACCTGGGCCGCGCCGACCGGCCTGAGCAGCGGCACGGTCTACAACGTGATCACCACGATCACCAACTCCGCCGGCGGGAACATCACGACCCCCAAGACCTTCAGCATCGCCCAGGCGGCGCAACTGAAAGCGGTCCAGGACACGGTCAGCGCCGCGTCGACGAACATCGACACCAAGCTGGTCGCCCAGGAGGGTCTGTTGAACACCAAGCTGGCTGCTCAGGAAACCCTCCTGAACACCAAGACTGCGGAGATGAAGGGGGCGATCGACACCTCGCTGGGCAGCTTCGAGACCAAGACGAACGTTCAGGTGGAGGCCTTGAAGTCCGGCGCCGGCAACATCGAGAAGACGGGGCTGGAGCTGCAGAAGCGATCGGTTGAGATGAAGGGGATCAACCTCCAGTTCTCCGGGAAGGTCTCGGTTCCCAGCACCGTCCTGATCGGGGACAAGAACGTCAAGGTCCAGTATCGGGCGATCGCCGGATTGACCCCGCTGATGACGATCACCACCTTCGATCAGCAGGGGAAGGCCAAGACGATCAAGGAGAACTTCCCGATGGCGGTGAGCACGAACCGGGCCGACACCTACGAGTACACGATCGAAAGGATCGAGACCCCGACGTTCACGCCCGGCAAGTTCGTCACCGTAGTGGTCAAGGCCAAGGTGTTCGAGGATCCGCTCCTGTCCACCGGGCCGGTGGAGTCGATCGAGGCGAACGCCTTCCTGGTGGAGTCCTCCTCCTTGAGCGACGTGGCGGCGGCGGTGGCGGCCCAGTCCGGCGTCAAGCCGGTGGTTCAGGATGCCTTGAACGCCATCCGGGCGGTGCAGGCGGAGATGAGCACCGGCGGGCACATCGGCTCCGCCCTGGAGGGGCTGGACAACAAGCTGTCGGATCTTCCGAAGCAGTTCGCCAAGGAGGGAGGCACCGTTCAGATCAAGAACACGGTGAACGAGATCTCCGATCAATTGAAGAACCTGGTCGGAGGCAACATGGGATACGACCTGTCCAAGATCATGGGCAAGGCGTTGGATGATTCCGCTTCCTTGAAGGATGTCCGGAAGAAGACGGACGCCGTCAAGGGAGCGACCGAGGTGATGCAGATTCTGGTGGAGCGAAAGATGGGAGGCGTCGATGCACCGGTTATCCATGCAATCTATGAATAAAACAGGGTTAGGAGGGGTTAGGAGGGGTAATCAGGGGTTAGCAGGGGTCGTTTTGATCCTGCTCTCCCTTGCTCTCCCTTGCTCTCCCCTGCTCTCCCCTGTCTTTGCTGTCGAGAAGGACCGGGATCCGGTCACCTTAAGGGTGGTGGCGATCAACCCCTCCGCGGAAAAGATTCAGACCGTCCCGGTCCGGATCGACCTGCCGACGGAGGTGACCCCGAAGGATGTGATCGACCACGGGGAGCTGACCGTTGAGTTCGACGACGACCGCTCGATCTATTACGTCTACAAGAGCGACGTTCAGCTGCAGCCGAAGGAAACAAAAGTTTTCGAGGTGATCGTTCGGGATTTATGGTTCATTCCACAGGAGCGGCTGGATCAGCTCAAGAGCTACGCCGACTTGGTTTTGAAACGATTGAAGGGGACGGAGCATTACGACTCGGCCGAGAAGCTCCACGGGCTGATCCTCCAGCGGCTGGACGAGGTCGCGGCGATGCAGGTGGATGAAACCATCAGCCGCAAGACTCGGATCGGGAACTACCGGCGGAACATGCTGACCATCGACCAGATCAAAGAGGACCTGGCCAAGATGGAGAAGCTGCTTTCCTTCACCGGCGGGCCCCCGATTCCGGAGATGCTGAAGGAGTCTAAGCTCAAGTCGGATGCCCCATCCACGACGACAACCTGGCTCGTCATCTTCATGATCGTCATCTTTCTAGGGATGTTGGGTGGCCTGTTCTTCTTCACGTGGCACCGCAAGGCGCAAGACTCCCAGGATCTGACCAGCATCGCCCAGCTGACCTTCCCGGAGGTCCCCGCCGGAAGCGACGGGGGCCCTGCGGAGGGCGACGGCTCTTCGAAGCCCTCCTCGGAAGAGGCGGGTGGGAAGAAGGCCGCTTAAGCCTAAAAGAAGAAAAAGATGATGCTGGAGGTCGTCGTGCTGGGGCCGGAAGCTTTCCTTTTTGAGGGCAAGGCGGCACGGGTGATCCTTCCCGGAGAGAAGGGGGTCTTCGAGATCTGCCCTTTCCATCGTCCTCTCATCAGTCGGCTCCTCCCCGGCGTTCTCATCATCGACAAGGAAAGCATACCGATCCAGAAGGGTGTGGTGAAGGTGGACCGCAACAAGGTGACGGCCATTGTGGAGCCGACGTAAGGGGGCGGGATGTCACGGAATCTTGCGCTGACGCTGGTCTTCTCCTTGGGGATCCTGGGCCCTTCCCTGGTGATGGCGGCCACCGGGTTCGCCAGCATCACGGCGCTGGGACGGAATCCCTCCAGCGCCCCGAAGATCCTGACCGCCATGATCATCACCCTGTTGCTGGCCGAGGCGCTGGCCATCGTCGCCTTCCTGATCGCCTGGCAGCTTTATACGCCATCATGAGGAGGTACTTTTTAGCTTTGCCAAACCTATTTTGGCGGGCTTCATAGGGAGGGCTTAGGGGGAATGTCGCTGCTGCCGTTGTTGATCGTGCAGTTGGTTCTCGTGGGAGGGCTCATCCTCGTCCTGCGGGCGACCCTCTCCCGCCACGCCACCCAGGCGACGGGGCACCTGAAGGTCTTGAGCCAGGAGGCCCTGACCCAGCAGGAGACCCTCAAGCGGCAGCTGGAGGAGGCGCAGCGGCAGTACCAGGAGAAATTAGCCAAGGCGCAGGAGGAGGCGAGCCAGTTGAAGGCCAAGACCCTGAAGGAGACGGAGGAGCAGCGCCAGCAGATGACGGCCCAGGCCCGGAGTGAGGCGGAGCGGATCATCCAGCAGGCGATGGCCGCGAGGGAGACGCTTCAGGAAGAGATGGCCAAGAGGGTCGAGTCCAAGGCGGTGGAAAAGGCCTGCGAGCTGATTCAGGAGGTGATGCCCCAGGTCCTGCGGGAGCAGACCCACGCCCAATGGTTGGATGAGCTGTTGAAGGACGGTCTGATCCCGGATCAGCCGTTGGAGAGCCGGGAGGAGATCAAAGAGGCGAAGGTCGTCTCCGCCTTTCCCTTGACCCCGTCGCAACGCAAGCAGATTCAGGAGCGGCTTGCGAAGGTGGCGGGGCATCCGATCACCCTGAAGGAGGAGGTGGACCCCAAGATCGTCGTGGGGCTGACGATCACGCTGGGCCATCTGGTGGTGGACGGGTCGTTGGCCTTACGGCTACGAGAGGCGGTGCGCCATGCTCAAGGCGCAGGGGATTGATAAGGGGACAGGAGGGGGACAGTCCCCTTTAAAGGGACAGTCCCCTTTGAACCGCATCTCAGAGGGCGACAGGGCGGGGACAGTCCCTGGGGCTGGGGCGGGGACAGTCCCTGATAGAGGGAGCTGGTTCGACGTCCGGGAAGTGGGTGAGATCACCACCGTCCGGGAGTTCATCGTCAAGATCAAGGGGCTTCCCTCCTGCATGAATGGACAGAAGGTGGAGCTTTCCCACGGGGGGCAGGGGATGGTGATGGGCTTCAATCAGGATTCCGTGATGGTGCTGGTTTTCGGGAACAAGGCCGGGGTCCGGGCGGGGCATGAAGTCTACTCCCGGGGTGAGCCGTTCGACATCCCGGTGGGGGAGGCGTTTATCGGCAGGGTGGTGACGGCGCTGGGACAGCCGGCCGATGGAAAAGGCCCGATGGCGGCGGAGGCGACCCGACCGATCTTCCGGGAGCCGCCGGGCGTCATGGAAAGGGAACCGTTGAAGGATGCCCTGGAGACCGGGGTGCGGATCGTCGACGCCAGCTTCCCGATCGCCAAGGGGCAACGCCAGTTGATCATCGGGGACCAGATGACCGGAAAGACCACGATCATCACCGACACGATCCTGAACCAGCGGGATAAGAAGGTGATCTGCATCTACTGCGCCATCGGGCAGAGCCGTTCTTCGTTCATGAAGGTCCTGCGCCTCCTTCAGGAACGCAACGCCTTCGACTACACCATCGTGGTGGACGGAACCGCTTCCGCCCCCCTGGGGGAGCAGTACCTGGCCCCTTATTCGGCCTGCGCCTTGGGGGAATATTTCGCCGCCCAAGGCAAGGACGTCTTCATCGGCTTCGACGACCTGAGCAAGCATGCCTGGGCCTATCGGCAGCTGTCCCTCCTGCTGGATCGATCCCCGGGGCGGGAGGCCTATCCGGGGGATATCTTCTACATCCATTCGCAACTGCTGGAGAGGGCCGGCAAGTTCCTCCCGGAGTTGGGGGGAGGGACGATGACCTTCTTTCCGGTCGTGGCGACGATCCAGGGGGACATCACCGGTTACGTTCAGACGAACCTGATCTCGATCACCGACGGGCAGCTGTACCTGAACACCTCCCTCTTTCAGAAGGGGTTCAAGCCGGCCATCGACTTCGGGCTCTCGGTTTCCCGTATCGGGAACCGGGCCCAGTGCCCGGCGATGAAGGAGTTGAGCGGGAAGTTGCGCCTCGAGTACCTCCAGTACCAGGAGCTGTTGCGGATCACCGCGATGAAGGCGGATCTCTCCCCGGAGGCGATGTCCCGCCTGACCCGAGGGGAGCTGGTGACGCAGCTGTTTGCCCAGTCGAAGGCCCAGCCCTCCCCGCTCACGGAGCAGGTGGTGTTCCTCTACACGATCCGGCGGGGAATGCTCGATTCCCTCTCGCAGACCTGGGGGCGGTTCAAGAAAGAGATCCACGGCTGGCTCGGCTCGAAGCATCCGGAACCGCTGAAGGAGATTCAGGAAAAACAGGCCCTCTCCCCGGAGCTGAAGCAAAAGCTGGACCAGGCGATTGGGGAATATCTGAAGGAGGTCTCCGGCCAATGATACCGCTGACCAAGCTGAAGAAGGAGGTCCAGTTCAACAACGAGCTGGCGCAGTTCGTCGACGTCCTGAAAGGGATCGCCGCCAACCGGTTCCATGTGCTGGAGCGGCAGCTTTCCCTGTTCCTGGAGAAGTACGCCGACGCGGCGGAGGGCTTCCTGACGCTGACCCGTCTTCCCGGTCTGGATCATCCATTCCTGAAACCGGAGGGCGATCGGGTCGGGGTGGTGATGGTCACTTCGGATGCCGGCTTCTTGGGAGGATTGAACACCCAGGTGGTGAGCGCCGGCCTGAAGGCGGGAGGATCGGATCCGATCCTGGCAGTGGTGGGGGAGCGGGGGGCCGGCGCCCTGCGGGAGCTGCGCCGGGAGTTCACCCCCTTTCCGGGGATTCAGGATGCCACCCGGCTTTCGCTGGCCTTCGCCATCCGAGACCATGCGATCCGTCAGGTCCTTTCAGGCCGGTGCGGCAGGATCGTCGTCTCTTACCCCCGGCCGATCTCCTTCGCCGTTCAGGAGGTGGCGGTGGATGTCCTTCTGCCCTGCGCCGAATGGGTCTCTCGGGCGGATGAGAAGCCCCTGGCTCCGCATTCGGTCTTCGAATCGAGGCCGGAGGATGTCGTGGAGTACGTTGTGATCCAATGGCTGGGCCATTGGTTCAACGAGATCTTCGCCCTGAGCCGCCTGGCGGAGCTGGCCGCCCGGGTGATCCACATGGAGGGGAGCTACCAGGAGCTTCTGCGGCGGGGGAAGAAGCTCCGCCATGAGTATTTCCGTGCGCGTCACGAGGTGATCGATCGAAGCATGAGGGAGATCTTCGCCGCTCAGTTGCTCAAGGCCAAGCAGGAGGAGCCCGTCCATGAGTGCTGATCCGAAGGGATGGGTCGTGGGGGTCCAAGGGCCGGTGGTGGACGTCAAGTTTTCATCGGCGGAGCAGATCCCCAGCATCTACGAGGTCCTTCAAACCCAGCGGAAGGACGGAGGGCGCCTGGTCCTGGAGGTGGCGGAGCACCTGCCCGGGAATGTGGCCCGCTGCATCGCGATGGCGACCACTCTGACCCTTCAACGCTCCGCTCCAGTGACGCGGGCCGGTTTCTCCATCGAGATTCCGGTGGGGGGGGGCTGCTACGGGCGGATCATGAACGTGCTGGGGGATCCGATCGACAAGCAGGGGCCGATCCCGGCGAAGGAGAGGCAGCCGATCCGGCAGACGGGCGGGCGCAAGCAGTCGATCCAGGCCGATCTCAAAGGGAAGCAGATGGAGCTGTTGGAGACCGGGATCAAGATTATCGATCTTCTCTTTCCGATGGTCAAGGGGAGCAAGGCCGGGATCCTGGGGGGAGCCGGTTTGGGCAAGAGCGTCTTGATCTTGGAGCTGATCCAGCATATCGCCGAACGGCACCATGGGGCCTTCGTCTTTACCGGGGTGGGGGAACGAATCCGTGAGGGGAACGAGCTGTTCCACGAGCTGAAGATGCACAAGCTTCTCTCCAAAGGGATGCTGGTCTACGGCCAGATGAACGAGCCGCCCGGCGCCCGGTTCGGGGTGGCGGCCACCGGCGTCACCCTGGCTGAGTCGATCCAGAGGGAGAACAAGGATGTCCTGTTCTTCGTCGACAACATCTTCCGGTTCGTCCAGGCCGGGGCGGAGATCTCCACCCTGCTGGGGAGGGTCCCCTCGGAGACCGGGTATCAGCCGACCCTGTCCTCGGAGGTGAGCGATTTCCATGAGCGGATCCGCTCGATGGAGGGAGGGGGGTCCGTCACCTCGGTCGAGGCGGTCTACGTGCCGGCCGACGACCTGACCGACCTGGCGGTGGTGACGATCTTCACCTATCTCGATTCGATCATGGTCCTCTCCCGCGAGCGGGTCCAGATGGGGTTGTACCCCTGCATCGACCCGCTCCTGTCCTCTTCCGGGAACCTGGACTCGGACATCGTGGGGGAGCGCCACTATGGAATCGCAATGCAGGCGCAGAAGACCTTCGCCAAGTACGAGGAGCTGCGCCGGATCGTGTCGGTGGTCGGGATCGACGAGCTTTCCAAGGCGGACCGGACCCTGTACGAGAGGGCCCGGAAGCTGCAGAACTTCCTGACCCAGCCGTTCATCGTGGCGGAGGTCTTCTCCGGGATGAAGGGGCAGTACGTCACACTGGAGGAGACCCTTTCGGGGGTGGAGCGGATCCTGTCGGGGCGGGTGGATCAGCGGCCCGAGACCGACTTCTACATGATCGGGGCGCTGCCGTGGGAATAAATCCGGGGAAACGGTTGGGGGAAATTCTGATAGGGAAGGGGATCATCACTCCGGATCAGCTGGAGGAGGCCTTGAAGGTCCAGCGCTCGACCGGGGAGTTTCTGGGCAAGCTCCTGGTGCGGCGGGGATGGCTGACGGAGGATCAGCTCCTCACCGCCCTCTCGGAACAGTTCGGGATCCCCCGCGTTCGGCTGGAGGATGAGGAGATCGATTGGACGCTGTCCCAGGGCTATTCCCCGACACTCCTTCTGGAGCGGACCTGTTTTCCGATCCGGGAGGATCCCACGTCGGTGACGGTGGCGATCGCCAACCCTCTGGACGCATGGACGTTGAGCGCCATCGAGGGGGAGGCCCGGGGCAGAAAGGTGCGGCTCGTGCTTGCCGCTCCCTGGGAGATCGCCGCGGCGATCCACGAGGTCCATCAGCGGGCCCTTCGAAAGGTGGAGCAGAAACTTCAAGGAGAAAACCACCGTGGCGAGTAAACGGATCGGGGAATTGGGGGATCTGCTGGTTCAGAAGAAGTGGGTTTCTCCGGAGCAGCTGGCCCAGGCGATGGCAGACTCTTCCGCTTCCAAAGCCCCCTTGGGCTCGATCCTCGTCAAGAGGGGATGGATCAGCCCGGAGCAGCTGGGACAGGCCTTGGCGGAACAGTACCAGATCCCCTTTGTGCGGCTCCGGGAGACGGAGGTCTCGAAGGCGGCGGTGGAGCAGGTGCCGCTCAAGGTGGCCCTCCATTTCAAGGCGGTCCCGGTCCGGTTGAGCGGCTCCACCCTGACCGTCGCCATCGCCAACCCGCAGGATGTCCGGGTCCTGGATGGGTTGCGCACCGCCCTGCAGCAGCGTTTCACCATCGAGCCGGCCCTGTCGACGGAGGAGGAGATCCTCCAGGCGCTGAAGAAGTATTACGGCGTCGGGGCCGATACGGTCGATCAGATCATGGCCGATCGGGACAGCCAAGGGCTGCTCACCGAGGTGGTCGAGGAGGCGGTGGAGGATATCGAGCAGATGGCGGGCGACGCCTCGGTGGTGAAACTGGTGAACCAGCTGATCCTGGAGGCCCACAGCCGCCGCGCCACCGACATCCATCTGGAGCCGCATCGGGGCCGGGTCCGGATGCGGTATCGGATCGACGGGATGCTCCACGACGTGGATGTGCCTCCCGCCTTCCGGCAGCTTTTCCCGGCGATCATCTCCCGGATCAAGGTCCTGTCCAACCTGAACTTGGTGGAACGGCGCCTTCCCCAGGATGGGCGGGCCAGCGTCAAGGTGGGGGAGGAGAAGCTGGACTTGAGAATCTCCATCCTTCCCACCCCCGCGGGGGAGAGTGTGGTGATCCGGATCCTGCCCAACCAGATGCTGTTGGGCCTGAAAGATCTAGGGTTCCGGGAAGAGGACATGAAGATGCTGGAGGCGACGATCCGCAAGCCGCATGGGCTCGTCTTCGTCACCGGCCCCACCGGGTCGGGAAAGACGACCACCCTGTACGCCTTCCTGAAAGGGATGGACACCGAGGAGCGGAAGATCATCACCCTGGAGGACCCGATCGAGTACGAGCTGGAGGGGATCGTGCAGGTTCAGATCAACCCGACGATCGGATTGACCTTCGCCGCCGGCTTGCGCAGCATGCTTCGCCACGACCCGAACGTGATGATGGTGGGTGAGGTGCGGGATCTGGAGACGGCGGAGCTGGCGATCCGGATCGCTTTGACCGGGCACCTGGTGATCTCCACCCTGCACACCAACGACGCCGCCTCCGGGATCACCCGTCTGATGGATATGGGGATCGACCCCTACCTGATCGCCTCCTCGGTCGAGTGCATCATCGCCCAGCGGCTGGTGCGGCTGCTGTGTCCCTCCTGCAAGGAGGAGGCCGCCTCCAAGATGCCGGATGGGAGCAAGACCTTCCGGGCCAAAGGATGCAACGCCTGCCATCGGACCGGATTCCGCGGGCGCTGCGCCATCTATGAATTCTTCCTCCTCTCGCAGCAGATCAAGGATCTGGTCATCCGGAAAGCGTCCGGGGATGCGATCCGGAAGGCCGCCGTCGAGCTGGGGATGCAGACGATGCGGGACAACGGCTGGGACAAGGTGAAGATCGGTTTGACGACCCTGGACGAGGTCCTGCGAGTCACTCAGGCGGAGCAATGATGCCCAGCTTCCAGTATCTGGCCAAGAGGGGTCCGAAGGAGACGATTGAGGGGGTTCTGGAGGCGGAGAATCGGGCCGGGGTCTTGAGCCATCTGGCCGGCATGGGCTACACGCCGGTCCGGGTCGTGGAGCAGGCCGCCGCTTCGAATTCGAAGGAGCGGATTCCAAAGACGCCGGTGGTTGTCTCTCTGGATGGAAAAGTTCCCTTGAAGCAGCTCGATCAGTTCACTCGCCAGTTCGCCTCCCTCATCCGGTCTCAGGTTCCGATCCTGCGCGCTTTAAGGATCCTGAAGGAGCAGACCTCCCACCCCCGGCTTCAGAAAATCCTGGATCAAATCGCGGAGAAGATCCGGCAGGGGGAGACCTTCTCCGGAGCCCTGGAGAAATACCCCAAGGTCTTCTCTCCCCTGTTCGTCGCCCTCATCCGTTCCGGGGAAGCGACCGGGATGCTGGACACGGTGATGGATCGGCTCGCGTTGCAGGCCGATCAGGAGGAACAGCTCAGGACCAAGGTCCGCTCGGCCCTGATCTATCCCCTCTTTGTGGGGTTGGTGGGGCTGTTGACGGCGGTCTTCCTGCTGACCTTTGTTTTGCCTCGACTGATGAAACTGTTTAAAGGATTCGGCTCGGAGCTCCCTCTGCCGACGAGGATCCTCCTCACGGTGAGCGGTTGGTGCCAGCAGCCGTGGGTTTGGATCGGAGCGGCGTTGGTCGGCATCGGAGGGGTCCTGCTGTTTCGGGCCCAAACGGAGAAGATCCGACCGATGATCGACCGGGTCGTCCTGCGTCTTCCGGTCTTAAAGACCCTGATCCATCGAGTGGAGATGAGCCGCTTCGCCCGGGCCTACGGCCTTTTGCTGGAGCATGGTGTTCCGATCCTGCAGGCGACCGACATCGCCATTCCGGTGGTGGAGAATCGGCTGATCCGCAAGGAGCTGGGACGGCTGCCGGCCCATCTCAAAGGGGGGGGCAACCTCTCCTCGTGCCTGAAGACCCTCTCCGTGGCGACCCCTTTCCTGGTCAACACCGTGACGGTGGGGGAGGAGGCGGGCAAGATGGCGGAGGCGCTGGTGGAGGTGGCCAACTTCTACGAGAAAGAGGTGGAGCGGCTTGTCGGCACCCTGGCGGCCCTGTTGGAGCCGATGATGATCCTGACGGTGGGGGGCATGGTCGGCTTCATCGTCATGGCGGTTTTGCTTCCGGTCTTTGAGCTCAGCTCCGTGGTGCGGTAGAATGCGAGCGATGAGAAAGCAAGGGTTAGCGGGGGTTAGCAGGGGTAATCAGGGGTTAGCACGGGTCCTTTTACCCCTGCTCACCCTTGCTTACCCTTTCTCACCCTTGCTTACCCTTGTCTTGGCGGGGGAGAGCTCGGCGCGGGAGAACCGAGTCCCGCCGTTGCTCCAGAAGCATTTGTCGAAAGAGGCGGCCCTCCTCTCGAAGGAGACGCCCCCCGGGGAGATCGCCGGGGAGATCTTCGGCGTGCCGGTCCCGATGTCCAACTACCTCTTCATCAAGGCGGTGGCCGCCGTCTATCCCCGGCCCTGGGGGGCGGCCGACGGATCTGCTGAAGAACAGGAAATCTGGATCTGGGAGAGCATGATCCTCCATTACGAATCGTTCCGCCGGAAGATCGAGCCGACCGAGGAAGAGATCGACTCCTTGATCAACGACCTGCTGCGCAACCAGAAGCAGCCGTTCAAGCGCAAGGAGGATCCGGCCGCCTACCGGCGCTGGGTCAAAGAGAATCTGGGGATCGAGGTCCCCCATTTTGAAAATCAGGTCCGGTTCCTCCGCCAGATACGGAAGTTAAAAGATCAGATCCGCGAGGAATCGAAGGTGTCTGTCTCCGAAGAGGAGATGCATCAGGAGTTCTTGAACGAGAAGAATCATGTCGGCGGGGAGATGGTCACCTTTGAGTCGAAGGAAGAGGCCGCCGAGTTTTACGATTCCGTCAAGGATCCGGCCGCCTGGGAAGCGATGAAGCAAAGGGGGGAGCCCAAGGTCCGTCCGGTCAGCTTGATGACGCTGGAGGCCTATATCGATCTATGGCAGATTCCGAAGGAGCAGATGTTCGCCTTCCACGCCTTGGAGATCGGCCAGATCGGCCCGCCGATGCCGTTTGGAAAGCAATGGTGCGTCTATCGGCTTCTGGATCGGCGGGTCGGCGACCTGGAAGATTTTCCGAAGGAGAGGGAGGCCTATCTCACCCAGGTCACGATGAAGAAGAAGTACCAGGCGTTGGAGGTCTGGATCAAAGACCTCCAGGAGTCGGCCCGCCTTAAGGTCTTCGTCAAGAACTAGTCCCCGTTCGCGCTGAGCCAATTGTTCCAGTATGCGAGCCATCGATGTTTTGGTGCTGTTTACCAAGCCTCGAGGGTTCGATGGTTCTGCATGAGCGCATTCTCCGCCAGCCAATGGAGGAGGTGCTTTTTGCGGGTTGGTATATCCCTCTTGGTTCCTGATATAATGCATTCATAGCTGAGGCCAATTACACTCTGCGAGATGTCTACTGTCAGTGCTCCGCCAGAACACAAGCGCCCGCCAGGAATAACGCCTGAGAATAACAAACTGCGTGCGGCAGATATCGCTGCTCACGACTGGTACCGTTTTGTCTTGTCCTTCCCGCCACATCTTGTACGTGACTATCTTCAACGATTCGAGATCACCCCGCGGCACACAGTTCTCGATCCTTTCTGCGGCACTGGCACAACCCTCGTTGAGTGCAAGAAGCTTGGGATACCCTGCGTTGGCATCGAACGCAACCCGATGGCGCAGTTCGCGACACAGGTGAAACTCGACTGGGCCGTTGATCCGGACGGCCTTTTAGATCATGCCCGGGATGTGGCTCGAGGGACGAGCAAGCAGTTGGAAACGGAAGGATTCGACGACACACATGGTCTACCTTTGTTTGAAAATGGAAAGAAAGCCGCTTCAAACTTAAAAACCCTCCCAGCCGATTCTTACAGATTGATACTCAAAGACTCGATCAGTCCAGTGCCCCTGCACAAGACCTTGGTGCTTCTGGAGCAACTCGGGAGGCGGCGGGATGACCGCTACGATCGCCACGAACGAGTGGCGTTGGCAAAAGCCATTGTGTTTAGTATTAGCAACTTGCACTTTGGGCCAGAAGTTGGCATCGGTGAGAAGAAGGTGGATGCCCCCGTTGTCTCGGTATGGCTGAGGTGTGTTCAGCGGATTGTCGATGACCTCCGCGCACTCGGGTCGGAGCGCGGACCTCGATCAGCCGTGCACCTAGCTGACTCGCGGGAGTTGAGCCGAGTCGTCGAACCGGAATCGATCGATGCAGTCATCACGTCCCCACCGTACCCGAACGAAAAGGACTACACACGAACCACCCGATTAGAATCTGTGCTGCTCGGTTTCATAACCAGCAAGGCAGACCTCCGAATAATTAAGGAGGATTTGGTACGCTCTAACACGAGAAGTGTCTATCAACAAGATACCGACGACCTGCTTGTGCAGAAGCACCCCGAGATCAACCGCATCGCCAAAGCGATAGAACAGCGCCGCATCGAGCTCGGAAAGACTTCGGGTTTCGAACGGATGTACCATCGTGTCGCCAAACTCTACTTCGGCGGTATGGCCCGGCACCTAAGTGATCTGCGGACGGTACTGCGCCCGGGGGGGCAGCTGGCCTACGTCGTCGGTGATCAGGCTTCATACCTTCGCGTGATGATTCGTACTGGGCGTTTGTTGGCCGACATTGCCCAATCTCTTGACTACGAAGTTACCGGCATCGATCTATTCCGGACAAGATTGGCAACAGCCACGAGAGAGCAGCTTCGAGAGGAGGTCGTCCTTTTGCGATGGCCAAGAAAAAGGCACAGGCGAAAGTAGTCCCCGGCCGCCGTCAGAACCTCTACTCTTTGATTCTCGAGGGGATCTTCAAGGTCAAGTACCGAGCGGGCACTCAGCAGGTAGACTTCGAGCGAGAGGACATTGTAAGGCTCGCTGAGAAGCTGGGGGTGCGTCTGCCGAAGAACCTGGGCGACCTGATTTATAGCTTTCGGTACCGTGCCACGCTACCTGAGCGCATCGCCAAGCAAGCGGGCAAAGGCAAGACTTGGATTATCCGACCTGCCGGTCGAAGCAAGTATCGATTCGTGCTGGTGGATGACAAGCCGCTTGTCCCGAATGAAAGCCTCGCACCTACGAAGGTGCCTGATTCAACTCCTGGCATCGTTGCAAAGTACGCATCCAGCGATGAGCAAGCGCTGCTCGCTAAACTGAGATACAACCGTCTGGTGGATGTCTTTACCGGCGTGGCCTGCTACTCTTTGCAAAACCACCTTCGCACGACGGCACCGGGAGTCGGTCAGGTCGAAACAGATGAGATTTATGTCGGTGTTGATAAGAAGGGAATCCACTACGTGTTACCTGTCCAGGCGAAGGGGCGAGGAGATCGTTTGAGTATCGTCCAGATTGAGCAGGATTTCGCCGTCTGCGCCCACAAGTTTCCATCTTTGATTTGCAGAGGAATCGCTGCCCAGTTCATGGAGAATGACGTCATCGCATTATTCGAGTTCGAAGAAACCGACACTGGGGTTGGGGTCGCTTCGGAAAAGCACTATAGGCTTGTGGCGCCCAATGAGGTCACGGAAGCAGATCTGCGCGCGTATCGAGAACGATTGGCCGACTGAGAAGTCCAAGCTGGCCCAAATAGTCTCGCCTAGCTAAATCTGGGCTGGTATATTTGGAACGTCCACGGAAGCATTTCCGTTCACCCTTCGACAAGCTCAGGGTGAACGGTTTTTCACTACTTCTTCGGCAGGCGGACGGTGAAGCGGGTCCCTTTCCCGACGGCGCTCTCCACCCGGATCGTCCCGCCGTGGGCGGTAATCAGCCCTTGAGCGATGAACAGCCCCAGTCCCACCCCGCCGGTCTTCCGATCGTGGATCCCGCCCACCGACCCGAACCGGTTGAACAACTGGGGAATCGCCTCCTCCGGAATCCCTTTGCCGGTATCGGCCACCTGAATCTCGAACTCCGAGTCGGAGACCGATCCTTGAAGCGAAACCAGGCCGCCGGAGTCGGTGGCCTGGATCCCGTTCTCCATCAGATGGCTCAAGGCTTGCAGAAGTCGATGCTTGTCCATGACCCAAGAAATGGCAGTGGAGGGGCTGTTGATCTGCAGGGTGATCCCCTTCGCCTGCGCCACCGGCCGGAACGTCGCCTCCAATTCCGAGAAGACGGTTTCCAACTCTGTCGGCGCCAGGGCGCAGGAAATCTTTCCGGTGATCACCTGGGAAGCGAGCAGCACCTTGTCCAGCAGTTGCCGGAACCGTTCGATGTTCTGGCTGACCGTCTTCAAGAAATCGGTCTGCTCCGTGCTGGTGGGCCCTAAGGCCCCGTCCTGCAGGAGAGAGACCCCTTCCCGGATCACCGTCAGCGGAATCCTCAGCTCGTGAGAGATCACCGACAGAAGGTCATTCTTCATGGAATCGGTTTCTTTCAGCTGCTCGACGAGCAGGGCGTTGCGCAAAGCGGCATGGAGCTGATCCGCCACGATCTCCAGGGCGTGGAGATCCTCTTGCTTCAAGGCGTTGGCCTGGCCGCTGAAAACCCCCAGCATCCCCACGCTCTGGTTATTAAAGGTCAACGGGACGAAGGCGTGGGAGCGCAGGTATCCGACCGGGGCCCCGGCCGACGGTCCTCCGGAGCCGGCCTGATCCACCACGAGGGGGGTCAGCTCCTTCTCCGGAACCGTCTGATGGAGAAGCTTGCCGGTCGCTTCCAAAATCTGCCGGATTGCCGCGTTCAAGTCGGCCTGCGTGATCGGAGTGAACCGGACCAAGTGGAGCTTTCTCCGCTCCGTCAGCAGGACGGCGCACAGGGTGACGGGGAAGGTCTGCCGAAGGTAGGAGGCGACCAGACGAATCATCTCGTTCGGATCGAAGGTTAGGCGGAGCAGCCGCCCCACCTCGTTGATCGTCTTCAACTCCTCCCGTTGTCGGGCGACGAGGACCTTCAGTTCTGTCGAAGTCGGCTCTGGCATTGCGCTGTCTATTATAAAGGGGACGCTCCATTTTGGGACACTCCTTTAAGGAGTGTCCCATTCGTTTCACAAATGGAGCGTCCCCCACTATGTGCAAATGGCAAAGGTGCCAGGTCGTCCCGACCCCTCAGTTTTAAGCGGATTTAAGCAGCTTTGATATTTTCTGAGCTGGGCTTGTCATTTTCAGTGAGTATCAGGTATGCTTTATTTAGGATTGGCTGAAATAGGGAAACGATCCGAAAGGGTCCGCTTTTTTATTGCCTATTTCGGATGGGCTTTTTATTTTGCTATGGAAAAAGAGTATCTGTCGATCGAAGAAGTCGCGCAGCGGTTCGGGGTCAACGCCACCACGATCTACCGGTTGGCCCAGAGGGGGATTCTGCCCGGATTCAAGGTGGGGGGGCAGTGGCGCTTCAGCTTGGAGATGCTGGAATCCTGGGTGTCGGATCAGGTGACGGTCAAGCGATTGCGAGGCAGGCCATGAGTCGGAAGGGTCGATACCCCACATGGTTCGCCATTCCTGTAGGGATTGGGGTCTTCATCGTTGTGCTTGGACTCTGGCAGGCGTTGATCGCCCGGGAGACGGCCCAGATCGAGCGGAAGATTCAGCTGCAGAGCACGATCGTCCGGAACCTGGTCGCTTCCCGAATCGAGTCCCGCGTTCAGACTCTGGTTCGGATGGCCGACAGCTGGGAGCAACAGGACGTGATCCCGCGGCAGGAGTGGGAGACGGAGGCCTGGCTTACCGTCCGCCACAATCCGGACTACAGGGCGATCGGCTGGGTCGATCCCACCCTTCATCTGCGGTGGGTGGTGCCGCTGCTGGGGAACGAGGGATTGCAGGATCTCTCTCTGGAATCGGAAGGACGCCTCCTGAGCGCGCTGGCCCGGGCCCAGAGCCAGCGGGAAGTGACGATGAGCCACCCGGTGCAGATGGAGGAGGGCCGGCGGGGCTTTTTCGTCTTTATCCCGATCTTCCACGGGAAAGATTTCGGCGGCTGGATCGCCGGGATCTTCCAGACGGACGAGCTGCTCGGCCAGCTGCTGCCGGACCAGGTCTCCCCCGGCTATTCGATCGCTCTGTCGGATCAGAAGGAGACGATCTTCCGCCGGGATCAGGCGGGCAAGAAATACGAGAAGCAATGGGGGCAGGAGGAGCCGATCCCGCTGTATGGGGTCACCTGGCGGGCCCGGGTCTGGCCGGGGCCGGCGATGCTGGTGGAAGAGAAATCGGTCCTGCCGGAGGTGGTGCTGGGCAGCGGGATCCTCTTCTCCTTCCTTTTGGGGATAGCGGTCCATCTGGCTCAGACCAGCCGGCGCCGCGCTCGGGACCTGGAGGCGGCCAACCAGGAGCTTCGGGTCAAGGGCCAGCAGATGCAGTCGCTGCTGGAGGATCTGCACGCCTCCCGGGAGCAGCTGCAGGCCAAGAGCCAGTATCTCCAGGAGGCCTACCGTCAGTTGGAAAGGGCGGCGATCCTGAAGGATGAGCTGATCGCGAAGGTCAGCCACGAGCTGAGAACCCCCCTGACCACCATCAAGGAAGGGGTCAGTTTGATGCTGGATCAGGCCCTGGGGACGATCAACGAGGAGCAGAAAGACTTCCTCCAGACGATGGATCAGAACGTGGACCGGCTGACCGAGCTGATCACGAACCTGTTGGACTTCTCCAAGATCCGGGAGGGCCGGCTGCGCCTGGTCCGCCGCCGGGTCGATATCGGGGGGCTGATCCAGGCGACCCTGAAGCAGTACCGGCTGATCGCCGGGCAGCGGACCCTGGAGACGGTGATGCCTGCGGTGCCGCCGGTCTTCGCCGATCCGAATCGAATCCTCCAGGTGCTGGGCAACCTCTTCTCCAACGCGGTCAAGTTCACCGATGACAACGGGGTGATCCGGTTCGGGCTGCAACAGCAGGATGGGTATGTCAACGTGGTCGTTCAGGACAACGGCCGGGGGATCGCCCGGGAGGATATCGGGAAGCTGTTCCAGCAGTTCTCCCAGGTCGGGGATGACGCGGCCAAGCATCGGGGGACCGGCTTGGGCTTGGCCTTGTGCAAGGAGCTGGTGGAGCTGCACCGGGGCTCGATCTGGGTCACGTCGGAGCCGGGGAAGGGGTCCCAATTCACCTTCACCCTGCCGGTCTATACCTCCGAGTTCGTCCTGGAGGAGAGCTTCTCGGATCTTCTGGAAATGGCCCAGGACCGGCAGGAGAACGCCATCGGGCTGATCGCCTTTGATGGGGTGCCGCTGCTGGAGGAGGCGAGCGGTTCCCAAGAGCAGCGTCGCAGGATCCTGGAGGAGATGGGGGAATTCTTCCGAACCCACATCCACCGGGGGGACCTGGTCCTTTGCCTGGAGCCCCGATGGGTGGTGGCGCTGGCGATCGTCGACCCGCTGGGCTTGGAGGCGATCGCTCAGCGGATCCGGACGGCGGTGGAGGAATGGGCGGGGAAGCGGCTGAGGAGCCCGGGGCCGCTGCCCTTGAAATTCGGGATGGCGAACTTCCCGGCGGACGGCTCGGACGGGGCCACTCTGTTTGCCAAGGCGAGGGAGGTGGTGAGGTGAAGAAGCGGATTCTGTTGGTGGAGGACGATCCTTCGGTGCGGAAGGTGACGAAGCTGCGGTTGGAGCACGAGGGGTTCGAGGTCCGGCTCGCCTGCGATGGGGAGGAGGCCCTCCAGCGGGCCTCCACCGAGGGGCCTCTGGATCTGATCCTGTTGGACTTGCGGATGCCGAGGATGGACGGCTTTGAGGTCTGCAAGCGGCTGAAGGAGGGTCGATCGACCCAGCAGATCCCGGTGATTGTCCTCTCGGCCACCGACAGCTACCTGAGGGAGCTGATCGACCGCTGCTTGGAGCTTGGGATTTCGGGTTGGATTCGAAAACCGTACCATTCCCGGGAGCTGATGGAGAAGATCCACCATGTACTGAGGATCTCCTCCGCCGGCACCGAGACGGCCTGAAGATAAAAAGGAGAATCGGCGATGGCGCAACCGGCGATGAAGATTCTGGTGGTGGACGACGAGCCGAGCATCCTCAAGATGGTCGGCAAGCGGTTGGAGACGGAAGGGTACCAGGTTCTGGTGGCGATGGACGGGGAGGAAGGGCTAAAGAAGGCCCAGACGGAGAACCCGGACCTGGTGATCCTGGATCTGATGCTTCCTAAATTGAACGGCTACGAGGTCTGCACCCTGCTCAAGCAGAACCCCCGCTTCGGAAAGATCCCGATCATCATGCTGAGCGCCCGGACCCAGGAGAAGGACGAGAAGTTCGGGCTCGAATGCGGGGCCGACGCCTACGTGGCCAAACCGTTTGAGAACAAGGATCTGATGGATCGGATCAAGGCCCTGGTCAAGAAGCCGGGCGGTTTCACGCTGATCGAGCTGATGCTGGTGATCATCATCATCGCGGCCCTGGCGGCGATGGTGGTGCCGCGCCTGGCCGGCCGGTCGGAGGAGGCGAAGATCTCCATCGCCAAGGCCGACATCACGGGGAACGTTGCCCTGGCCCTGCGGCTGTACGAGGTGGACAACGGCCGCTATCCCAACACCGAGCAGGGGCTTCAGGCCCTGTTGACCAAGCCGACCAGTCCCCCGGTCCCGAAGAACTGGAAGGGGCCGTACCTGGAGCAGGATCCGATCGATCCGTGGGGAAAGCAATACCTGTATCGTTTTCCCGGCAGCCACCCTCCCAAGGATTACGACCTCTACTCCGTGGGGCCGGATGGAGCGGAAGGGAACGATGACATCGCCAATTGGTGAGCGTGGCCTGACCCTGATTGAGGTGCTGGTCGCCGTGGCCATCCTGGCCTCCTCGGCGGTGGGAGTGCTTCAGGCCCTGGGGACTGTGGCGCATGCGCTGGCTCTGGGGGAGCAACGCCTGAGCGCCTACGAGTTCGCCGCCTCCAAGATGGAGGAGCTCAAGCTGGAGGCCCTTCAGATCCAGAGTTCGGATCCGGATCCGCTGAAGCCGTTGAATACCCATGGCTCTTTCCGGTTGGGGATGCAGCCGTTTCGATGGGAGGTCACCTCCCAGGCCGTTTCCGCCGATTCCGGTCTGGGCTCCATGACCTTGACCGTCGGCTGGATCCGGGGAGCCCAGGAATACGAGAACCGGTTCAGCACGTTGTTCCGCCTGCCGGTGGAGGAGGAGAAGTCGTGAACCGGGGATTCACCTTAGTGGAGCTGTTGGTGACCCTCTCCCTGTTGTTGCTGGTGGGGGGGACCGCGGGCTCGGTGCTGTTGGGAGGGTTGAGCGTCTGGGAGCGGGGGCAGAATCAGGGGCTGTTCGATCAGCAGATGCGCTTAGCATTGGAGGAGATGAAGCGGGAGCTGCGCAGCATGAGGCGGTTCAAGCCGATCCCGTTTGAAGGGAGCTACGATAGCTTTTCATTTCCGCTTCTTGTGGAGACGGAGCTCAAGGACGGCTCCATCCTCGAGGAGGTGGGCCGGGGAGGGTTCTTCCTGGACGGGGCGAAGCGGCGTTTGTGCCGCTCCCGCCACCCTTATCGGGAGGCCCGCACCCGATCGCTCCGCAGCGGGTGCGCGCCGATCGCGACCGATCTGGATCGTCTTCGCTTCTCCTACTGTTTGCCGGATCCCTCCACCGGAGGGGTCACCTGGAAGGGCTCCGTCTCGTCGGAAGAGCCGCCGCTGGCGGTGAAGATCGAAGTGGGGACGTACGATCGGGCCAAAAGGGAGTTCATCACTCGGTCGGCCGTGGTTCGTCTGCCGACCGGATCGATTCCGGAGGAAGAAGAAAATGAAGGGTAGCGTCCTGATCCTGGTGGTCTGGACCGTCTCCCTGCTGGCTCTTCTGATCGCCGCGCTGGGGTCCCGGGGCCTGTTCGCCCTGGGGCTGGTGGATCGTCTGGAGGAGCAGCTTCGGGTGGAGCTGACCCTGGAGGGAGGGGTGCAGTTTCTGCTGGCGGAGTTGGGCCGCGACTTGACCCCTCACATGGACAGCCGGGGAGAGATCGAAGCCCTGCTGAAACGGTGGGACTCGATGCGGGATCCGGAGGTGACGTTGGATCCCTCCTCCGCGATGGGCGATGAGGATCGGAGGATAAACCTGAACACCGCCCCGGTCGATGTTCTGGAGGATCTCTTTCGAATGGGAGGAGTCAAGCCGGAGGACGCCCTCCTCCTGGCCGAGTCGATCGCCGATTGGCGGGATGAGGATCGGGAGGATCGGGACCACGGAGCCGAGGGATTTTACTATCGGGGGTTGGCATCCGGCTACGACTGCAAGGACGGCCCGTTCGAGTCGGTGGAGGAGCTTTTGCTGGTTCGGGGGGTGACCCCTGCGATCTGGCGGACCTTCTCTCCCACTCTCACGGTGTACGGATCCGGAAAGGTCAACGTCAACACGGCGCCCCAGGAGGTCCTGACCGCCTTAGGGTTTACCGAAAGCGGCGTCGGCTGCATCGACTCCTACCGGGCGGGGGACGACGGCAAGCCGGGGACGGAGGACGATTCGGCTTTTCCCTTTCTCGGATCGGTGATCTCCGAGCTGCAGAGCTGTCTGCCCAGCGAGGATCAGCGGCGGCTGAGCGACCTGATGCGGGAGGACCTCCTCGGTGTCGGGTCGGAGGCGTTCGAGGTGTCGCTGACCGGATCCCTGGAGGGGGCTCCCAAGAGCCGGGTTTCCCTCCGCTGCGTCGTCGATCGATCGGGCCGGGTCCTGGCCTGGAGAGAGGGGTAGCCCGATGCTGCCCAAGAAAAGGACGCTTTCCGGAGGGAGAACCGTTCTGCTGCTGGACGGGACCTGGTTCAAGCTGGTTCAGATCTCGGGAGGGCCGGTCGGGCGGATCATCCAGAAGGTTTTCGCCCAGCGGATCAAAGAGATTCCGGAGGCCGAGGCCTTGAAGACGCTGGCCAAGGCGGTCGGGAGCGATTCGGAATTTGATCCGGGTATCGTCTGGATCGCCAACCCCTCCCAGTTCACCACGGTCCGGCTCTCCACCTTCCCCTCGACCGATCCCAAGGAGATCGGCCAGATCGTTGAGCTTCAGGCCGAGCGGTACACCCCTTACGCCAAGGAGGAGATCTTGACCGGTTTCCGGTTGATCGGGCGGGATCCTTCCGGCTATTCCCGCGTGCTGATCGTTATCTCCCACCGGGACATCGTCCAGCGGGCCGTCTCGACGGCGCAGGGGCTGGGCTGGTCGCCGGCGAAGGTCGGCTGCGACCTGGAGGGATTGGCCCACTGGTTCCAGATGGTCCGCGGCAAGGAAAAGGGACCCAGCTCTTCCGCCACCGCTCTCCTGGCCGACGTCGATCAGGAGACCACCACCTTGGTGATCCTGCAGGAAGGGCGGCCCTACTTCCACCGTTCGATCACCTGCGGCCTGAGCCAACTGGTGTCTGCCGAGGGGACCTCACCCCTGGTGGGAGAGCTTCAACGTTCCATCGAGGCGTTTGAGGCGGAGGGATACAACCTTTCGCCGGGCGAGGTCATCTTGACCGGCCGAGCCGATCAGGTCCCGAGTCTTAAAGAGGCGGTCGGCCAGGCGCTGAACTTGCCCACCGCCGTGATCCCGACCTTCGCCCACCTGGCCCTCTCCAAGGAGGCGACCGCCGCCGTCGGGACGTTCAAGGAGGTCTCCTTCACCCCCTTGATCGGGCTGCTGTTGGGTCCCGCCGAGCTGGACCTGACACCGCCGTCCATCAGGCTGCGCCAGGCCTTCGAGGGAAGGGCCCGGGCCCTGATGGTGTTGGGAGGGCAGCTGGTCGCGCTGCTGTTGCTGTTGACCAGTTTGTGCTTCGCCAAGGCGGTCAAGGCCAACGCCTACCAGGCCCAGCTGACCCGGGCGAGCCAGGCCATCTCCGGCAAGGCCGGAGAGGTTTCCCGTTCGATTGAGAAGATCCATCTGATTCAGGGCCGTCTGGAAAACCGGGGAGAGCTTCTGGAGATCGTCTCGGTGATCAGCCAGCTGTTGCCGTCGGAGATCCGGTTGGAGTCGATCACCTTTGAAGCGGCCCAGACCGTCTCTTTCCGAGGATCCTCCTCCGAGATGCCGAAGGTCTTCGAGCTGGTTTCCGAGCTGGGGAGCATTCCGCTGTTCACCGAGGTCAACGCCCGTCGGGCGGCCCAGCGCAAGCAGGAGGGCAAGGACGTGGCCGATTTCGAGATCGTCTGCGCGCTCAGGGGGGGGAGCATCGCCGATGCCGAGGATCAAGATTCCCCTTAAATTCAAGCTGCCTGACTTCTCCAAGTGGCCGGCGCGTCAGCGGATCCTGGCGCTGGGGGCGGCGGTGGTGCTGGCGTTTGTCGGCATGGATCGGTTGGCCGTCGCCTCCTGGTGGAAGCAGATGTCTTCGCTCAAGGAGCAGACCCGGGCGCTGGAGCTGGAGTTGAGCCGCCAGTACAAACTGTTGAGCCGGGAGGTCCAGGTGGTGAGTCAGCAGATCCAGTACCAGGAGTACCTCAGGCCCGGTGTTGCCCGGGAGCTGCAGACCGCGACACTCCTCAAGGAGATCCGGGACCTGGCCCAGCAAAGCTTGGTTTCGATCGAGGAGGTCAAGCCGATGCCCGGCGCCGAGGAGGATCTGGTTCTGACTTACGCCTTCGAGGTCCATTCCAAGTCGACCCTCCAGCAGTGGGTCAACTTCCTTTATCTGCTGGAGATCTCTCCCACTCTGTTTCAGGTGGAGAGGGTCCGGCTCACCTCCAAGGAGAAGGCCCAGGACTCCTTGGACAGCGTCATGTTGCTCACGTGTGTGGCCCTCAAGGAATAACGGGCCACTGAAGGCGTCCACTCTTCGGATATCATCACTGCTCTGGTCATCTTCCAAACTCCAGGCATCTGCTGTAAGTTCCTCGGTCGTGGCCCTCTGTAGGGGGAAAACTCAACACGTTTTCCCCCTACTATTCCCCTTTCCTCAGGCCGTTCGCCCTTCGGATCACCCGTTCGTCCTGCCCGCCCCGGCAACAAGCCCAACGGGCGGGCCGGGGAGCGCCATCGAAGGACGAACGCCATTGCAGGGCGAACGGTCGGTCTCGTTGGGGGGAACTTCACGTTCCCCCCAACATGCCCCTCTCCCCAAGAGGAAGCGCTGCGGGTGCCATGGACCAGGCCCGGGATGCAGGGTGAGAGGCCAGCTGAAGGGGTGATGGCGTGGGACGGCCCAGCCCCCGCCAGCAGGGCGACGAATCAGGAAAGATCACCGGCCGAATGGAAACAAGACAGCCGAACCGATGACCTGATGAGATCCATAGGGGTTAGGCCCCTCACCGAAGACAAACATGAAATTGACGCAACCCCATCCAAACCAGCCCGATGCCGGGGGCTGGGCTGCCCCACGACGCCTCAGCGGATCTCGCCGGAGGGGATGACTTCGAAGGACGCCTCTTTCTGGATCAGATCGGCGGTGTCGCCCCCGAGCTCCAGCGTCACCACGGCCCGGTAATTTCCGGGGGAGGGCAGGGGAGCCACCGTAGGGATCTTCAAAGTGGCGGTGGGAAGCAGCGGCGCCGTCTTGCCCAGGGGTCTGGAATGGACCATCTCCCCGGATGCTCGCAGGATCGCCAAGGTCCCGGTGGGCCGAAGATGGACGGTCCCCCGATTCTTAAGCAGGGTCTCCACCCGCAGAAGGCCGGGGGAGGGACCCGGCTCGACGGAAACCTGCTCCACCTCCACCTGGATCAGCTCCCGCCCACGGATCTTGAGATAGACCGGAAGGGCGAACCTCGGCACCACCGTAATCTTCGCCCCCTCACCGGTTTCTTCATTCGCCCCCCAGCCAGAGCCGGCCGGCAGCTCATCCACCAGGATCGCCGCCAGATACTCCCCGGCGGTGTCCTGCATCACGTTGGCCGGCGGGGTGATCCGATAGGAGATTTGGGTGGAGGCGTTGGGGCCCAGCGTGATCCTGTCCGGCTCGAAGGAGATCCAGGTTTGGGCCGAGGGGAGTTTCAGGTCCGGCTGGGAGAACCGGTAAGGGCCGGCGGAGATACGAACCTCCACCGGCTTTGGGGTATGATTGGTCAGGTCGATCTGCCCTTGCGTCGGCTCATCGGCCGGGATCGCCAGCTCCAGCCGCGCCGGCTCGACTTCCACAGAAAAAGCGAGTTCGTAGTTCGTAGAGAGTAGTGAGTAGAAAAGTACAGCGAACAACGAACCACGAACCACGAACCGTCTCATGGCGCCGGCTGAATCTCGATATAGAGGAAGGCCTCGTACCTTCCCTTCGCCGCGGTGGGAGGGACATCGGCCCTGAGCGCCAACTCGAAGGGGGTCTCCACCGTCCAGTTGCCGATGGCGTCGTCGTCGTCGGTGAACAGGATCCGGTCCGGCCCGGCGACCCAGGCGGCGTTCCGGGGGTCGATCCCCATCACCACACAGTCGGTGTAAGTCGGCTCCCCCGGTTCCGGGCTAGGGTGGTACGGCCGATACCCCGGCTCGTTCAAGTCCGGGACCCGACGCCAGGCCCCAGGGTCAAAGGTGGGGGAAAGAATCTCGATCGGGATCGCGGATTGGCCCTCTTCAGAGATCAGCCCGGCGGGGGAGCCCCGCTGGATCGCGCCCCCCACTCCGGCGTAATGGAGGTTGTCGGTGTAGACCCGCATCACCCAGGGATACTCCCCGTTGTACAGCCCATCCACCGTGATCGATCCGATCTCCTTTTGGCCTGGGCTCTCCACGGTGAACTGGACCGGGGAGGAGTTGAAGGTGTAGCCGCCGAACGAGTCCACCGTCCCGGTGACGTAAACCTCCTGCTTGACCGCCCCAAGGGCAGCCGTAAGCCATAAGCCATAGGCACAAGTCAGAGGCGCAAGTAGGCCGTAAGCCGTAAGCCATACGGCTCTATGGCTTCTACGGCTTATGGCTGTTTTTCTCACAGCCAGGCCCGCCTCACCAGCTCCGCATGCACGTCGTCGAACGTCCGGTACGGCACGCACGCAATCTGTTCCTGACGGCACCAGTCGGTCAGCCCATCCTTGGCGAAGGTGAGCCCAGCCCAGCGGGCGGCGCACCGGTCGGTGATGCCGTTGCCCACGAAGACGGTCCGGTACCCTTGGGCTTCCCAGGAGCGCAGCGGATCCCCCTTGCAGTGCCCGCAGGCGGCGCAGTTTGAGGAAGGGTAGGGAAACTCCACGCGCCAGGAGGAACCGACGTGCAATTCGGTGTCTGACACCGTTTTATCTTTATTTCGGTGTCTGACACCGTTTAGAGGAATCAGCCGGTTGGCCAGGTAGGGCAGGGGCCACAGGCCCGGTTTGCGCAAGACATGCTCGATGCACAGGTCAAACCCGCCGCTTAAGACAATGACCGGAATCCCTTTGGAACGCATCGCAGCCAAGAAACCAGGGAAGCTCGGCTCCACCTCCACCCGGGTGGTGAGCAGATCCCGGATCTCCTCGGGGCTGGCCCGGACCGTCCCCATCTCCATCTGAAGTCCTTCCCGGATCGACATCTCCCCGGAGGCGACCCGTTTCTGGATCTCGTCCCAATGGGAGTCGCCGAACCGGTTCAGGATCTCGACCAGCGTGTCCTGCCGGGTCACCGTCCCGTCAAAATCGCACGCGATCAACAACGAGGGCTGCATGACAAGCCGATATTATATCAGGCCCGCAGCCGGTGCTGCCCTTGTAAAAGCTTTCGGGCCGATGGTAGGATAGTGCCCCTATGAAAAGGCGCGGGTGGGTGAGATGGCTTCGTCCCGCCATGGCGGGAGCGGCCATGACGTTCGCTTGGGTCGCGCCTGCTCCGGCGGCGGAGGTCACGATCGACTTCTGGGAGCTCTCCGTCGGGGAGGAGCTGATGCGCTCCCTGCTGGACAAGTTCGAGCGGCAGAACCCTGGAATCCACGTCCGGTTCCAGCAGCTCTCCTGGGACTACGGGCTGGACAAGCTGATCACCTCTATCGCCGCCGGCAACGCCCCGGATGTCTGCGAGCTGGGGACCGACTGGGTTCCCCAGTTCTCCTCGACCGGCGTCCTCAAGGATCTGACCGAACAGGTCGCCCCGATCAAGGATCAGTTCCTCCTCTGGGATCCGGTCACCTATCAGGATCGGCTGTACGGGGTCCCCTGGCTGGCGGGAACGAGGATCCTGTTCTACAACCGGGAGCTGTTCGATCAGGCGGGGCTCAACCCGGATCGGCCGCCGGCCACCTGGGATGAGCTTCTTTCAGCCGCCAAGGCGGTGGACGCCCTGGGGCCGGACATCTACGGGTTCGGGATCCATGTCGGGGAGCCGTACGCCCCGTGGCAGGAGTTCCTCCCCTTCGTCTGGGGAAACGGAGGGCAGGTGCTGGATCCGGAGTGGACCCGATGCCTGCTGGATCAGCCGCCGGTCAAGGAGGCGCTCGACCTCTACCGTTCCCTGAAACCCTATTCGCTGGTGGAGCGCCAGCCGCAGGTGAACCAGCTGTTCGCCGAGGGAAGAATCGGGATCCAGATCTCCGGCTCCTGGAACTTCGCTCTGATCCCCCGGATGAATCCGACGCTGAACTTCGGGGTGGGGCTCCTGCCCAGGCCGGCTGCCGGCCGCGGAACCCCGGCCTCCTTCGCGGGGGGAGAGATGCTGGTGGTTTTAGCCAAGGCGAGGCATCCGGAGGAGGCGCTCAAGCTGATCCTGTTCCTGGTGCAGGAGGAGCAGGCGATGGCGATCGCCGAGGCGCAGCGGAACATCGTCCCGACGGTCAAGAGCGCGATCCACCACCCTTACTATCAGACCCACCCGGAGCAGCGGCTCTTCTTTGAGCAGGTCCGGACCGCCGTCGCCCCGCCCTCCCATCCCGGCTGGGTCCAGATGCAGGAGCAGATCACCCGGATGGTGGAGCAGGTGATCCTGAACGACCGGGATCCGGAAGCGGCGCTCAAAGAAGTGACCGCTGCGGTCGATCGGATTCTCCAGGCGAAGGAGGTGAAGGGCCGGTTCAGCGACGCGGTGATCTTCGCCGCCCTGCTGGCCCTTCTGATCGGATCCGGAGTCGTCTTCGGACTCCTGCGCCGCCGGCGGGCGGTTCCGATCCGGCAGCATCGATTTTCGTTGCCCACTCTGGGGGGATCTTTTCTCTTCCTCTCTCCCTGGCTGATCACCTTCCTGGCCTTCTCGCTGATCCCGCTGCTCCATTCGCTCCTGTTGAGCTTCTCCCGGTACAACCTGCTCAGCTCCGAGGTGGCCTTCGTCGGTTTAAGGAACTTCTGGGAAGTGCTGCGGGACCCGGAGTTTCTCCGGGCCTTGTGGCACACGATCTTCTTCGCCGCCGGAACGATCCCGCCGACGATGATCCTGGCCCTGTTCGCCGCGGTCCTGATCAACACGAAGGTGCCGTTCAGGCAGCTGTACCAGGCGGGGATGTTCCTGCCGGTGGCCACCTCGGTGATCGTGATCGCCACGATCTTCACCTACCTCTATTCTCCGGATGGGCTGGTCAACCGGGCCCTTCAATGGATGCACCTGCCTATCCCTTCCCCGAGCTGGCTCTTAAACACGAAGTGGGCGCTGCCCTCCATCATGATGATGAATGTCTGGGCCAGCTTCGGCTACTACATGGTCTTATTCTTAGCCGGCTTGCAGACGATCCCGATCGAGCTGTACGAGGCCGCCTCGATCGATGGGGCCAACGAGTGGCAGAAGTTTCGGCACATCACCCTGCCGCAGCTTCGGCCGATCCTCCTGTTGGCGACGGTGATCAACACGATCCACGCCTTCCAGGTCTTCCCCGAGATCTTTGCCATGACGCAGGGGGGGCCGCTGGGGGCCACCACCACGGTGGTCTGGCACCTGTATGAGACCGGTTTCCACCGGTTCGACATGGGGCGGGCCGCGGCGGTGGGGTACCTTCTGTTCCTGATCACGATGTGCTTCTCCTGGGTGCAGATGCGTCTGTTCAAGATGGAGGAGCAGGTGTGAAAGAGCGGGTGGTGATTGTCACGGCGGTGATCGTCCTGACGGTGATGCTGCTGCTCACCCTCACCCCGCTGGTTCTCATGTTCTACACCTCCTTGAAGCCGACCGGCACCTTGTTCGAGCGGACCCCGGACGTCCTGGTGGCCGATTTCCAGATCGGCAACCTGAATTCGATCGGCGGCCCGATCCGGACGGAGGCCTCGGGGACCTCGACCGTCAAGATGGAGTTCTCCCCACCGGTTCCGGTGGCCCGGCAGAATCGGACCCTGATGGTCCGCTACGCGAAAGGGGACGGGCCGGCCCGCTGGTCGACCCGGATCGCCCAGGATATGAGGAAGTTTTCCCACCTGGAGTTCCGGGTTAAGGGGGAGGTGGGAGGGGAAAGCTTCATGGTCGACCTGGTGGATTTGAAGGGGCGACGCACCTCCCTGGCGGTCCCCCAGTTCCTGCGGGGCGGGGCCACCAAGAGCTGGGAGACGGTCCGGATCCCGGTGGAGCAGTTCAACCTTGACCTCCTGTCGCCCGGGTTGCCGGAGCGGCTGGCCGAGGATTTGGAGCTGAGCTTCGACGAGGGGGCCGGAGCGATCGCCGTCGACGACATCCGTTTCGTCTTCCGGAGCTGGACCCTGAACAACTACTGGGATGTCCTGTTTTCCGGGCCCTTCGGCCGCTACGCGGTCAACTCCGTCGGGATCGCCCTGGCGGTCACCTTCGGGAACCTGCTCTTCTCCACCATGGTCGGCTACGCCTTCGCCCGGCGGGATTTCCCGTTGAAGAAGATAATGTTCTTCCTGATCGTCGGCTCCATCGCCATCCCCCCCCAGGTTCTGATGGTCCCGGTCTTCATCCTGATGAAGCACCTGGGGTGGCTCAACACCTATGGGGCGCTGATCGTTCCGAACCTGGTGGCTCCCTTCAACATCTTCCTGATGCGGCAGTACATCTCCAAGCTTCCCCTGGCGGTGGAGGAGGCGGCCCGGATCGACGGGGCCTCCGACTTCCAGATCTTCACCCGGGTGATCATTCCGCTGGCGCAGCCGGCCCTGGCGGTGGCCGGGATCAACACCTTCATGGGCTCCTGGAACACCTTCCTCTACCCGTTCCTGCTGACCA
>CAZRTR010000012.1:11929-34564 GCA_964603095.1 uncultured Planctomycetia bacterium | reverse complement strand
TCACCTTCAACCTCGATGAGTACGTGGGCTTAAGTCACGATCATCCCCAGAGCTACCATTACTTCATGTGGGAGAACCTCTTTAAGCAGGTCAACATCAATCCTAAGAACGTTCACATCCCGGACGGCACGGCCAAGGACATCCCTGCCTTCTGCCGGTGGTATGAGGAGCAGATCGTGAGGTCCGGCGGGCTGGACCTGCAGCTCCTGGGGATCGGGGGCAACGGCCACATCGCCTTCAACGAGCCTGGCTCTTCACTGGGCTCCCGCACCCGGGTCAAGACCCTGGATGACAAGACCCGCCAGGACAACGCCCGGTTCTTCCGGAACCTGAACGAGGTTCCCAGGTACGCCATCACGATGGGGATCGGCACGATCATGGATTCCCGGCAGCTGGTCCTGCTGGCCAACGGGGCGGGCAAGGCGGAGGCGATCGCCCGGACCTGCGAGGGGCCGATCACGGCGATGGTCCCGGCCACGATCGTGCAGCTTCATCCCAAGGCCACGATCATCGTGGATAAGCCGGCGGCGGTGAAGCTGAGCCGGGAGTACCCGGCCGAGCCGCGCGTTCTCGTGCTCGCCTAGGGGAAAATGCTTCCTTCCGTCGACGTGATCCAGTCCGTCGAGGCGGCCAGGAAGAGCTCCGAGTTTCTTAAGGCGACGGCCCAGGCGAAGTCCCTCTATTCCCTTCTGACGGCATCCCCCGCCGCCGTCCGAAAAGCAGGATTCCAGCCGTTGACCGCAGCTCAGATCCGGACCCTTCAGGCCCAAGGGAACTCAAGCCCAGACTGGAAGAGGATCTGGGCGGGGCCGAGGTTTGATCCCAAGCGAATCTCCCGCTGTACCTTCCTTGGGGCCGTGTTTCTGTCCGGGTGTGAAGGAACGGTCGAGGTGGATGGGGTGGAATTTCCGGCCGGGCTCTCGCACGCCACGTTGAGCCATTGCGTGGTCGGGCGCAACGTCCTGATCCAGAACATCCGGCTGGTCCACCGGACCGTGATCGATGCCGGGGCCGCGCTGTTCGACGTGGGGACGGTGACGTTGGAGGAAAGGCAAGAGAGCTTCGCCAACGGCCTGGAGGTCTTGATCGCCATCGAGACGGGAGGCCGGGAGGTTCGGCTCTTCGCCGAGCTGACGGTGGACCAGGCCTGGGTCTTAAGCCGCTCCCGCGGGAACCATTCCCTGCAGGAGGGTTACTCGGGCCAAGTAGACGCCTACGTGAAGGCCGGCAGCTCCCCCTGCAACGTGATTGGGCCCTCCGCCCGGATCTTCCATACCCCGAAGGTGGTGGGGTTGTTCCTTGGGCCTTCGGCGTTGATTGACTCCGCCGCCTCGGTGGAGCATGTCGCCGTCTTAAGCGCTCCGGACGAGGTCGGTGAGATCTCCCGCGGGGCGATCGTCAAATCGAGCATCCTTCAGTGGGGTTGTGAAGTGACCACCGGGGCAATCGTCGACTCCTCCCTCCTGACGGAGCATTCCCACGTGGAGCGGCACGGGAAGGTGACCCATTCGATTCTGGGCCCCAACACCGGAGTGGCGGAAGGGGAGGTCACGAGCGCCCTTCTCGGACCGTTCGTCGGGTTCCACCACCAGGCCCTCCTGATCGCCGCCCTCTGGCCGGAGGGGAAGGGCAACGTCGGCTACGGGGCCAACATCGGATCCAACCACACCGCCAAGGCGCCGGACCAGGAGATCTGGCCGGGGGAGGGGACCTTCTTCGGATTGGGGGTCAACATCAAGTTCCCCACCGACCTGACCCGCTCCCCCTACACCATCATCGCCAGCGGGGTGAACATGCTGCCGCAGAAGGTGGAGTTCCCCTTTTCCTTAATCAACACCCCGGCTGCCGCTTATCCGGGGATCTCTCCGGCCTACAACGAGTTGATGCCCGGCTGGGTTCTCTCCGACAACATCTATATGGTCAAGCGCAACGAGGGCAAGTACGCCAAACGGAACAAGGCGAAGCGCTCGAAGTTCGATTTCGAGGTGTTCCGGCCGGAGATCGTCGACGGGATGGCCGATGCCCGGCGGCGCTTGGAGGTGAAGCAGACGAAAGAGATCTACACCTCCAAGGAGATCGAGGGACTGGGGAAGAACTTTCTTCAGGAGCCAAGCCGGAAGAAGGGGATCGACGCCTACACCTTTTACATCCGCGCCTACGCCCTTCTGGGATTAAAACGGGAACTGGAGGCCCTGGTCTCCGGGCGCAAACCGATCGACGTCAGGCGGCTGTTCAATGGCAGCTCGGCCAACCCCCGATGGGAGCATGAGCGCCAGCTCCTTCAGAAGGAGTTCCCGGGCGTGGAAGTCCCGGAGCTACTACGGGAGCTGATCCGGATGCAGGAGAGGATCGCCCAGGATGTCCAGAGCTCCAAGGAGAAGGATGACCGGCGCGGGGCGGAGGTGATCGAGGATTACGGGCAGGCCCACAAGCCGGCGGCCCAGGACTCCTTCGTCAAAGAAACCTGGGCCGCCACCGAGCAGCTCAAGAGGGAGGTCCAGAAACTGATTTCAGCTACCTCCACTGGGAAGTCCAGAGGAGCCACATCCGGGACTCCTCGGTCCTGACCTGATCGGTCTCGTCGTCGTCGTCCGTTCGGAACTCCCCCAACAGTTGAATCTTCCACTCCTCCGGTTGCTCGTACCCGAATCCACAGCGGCCTGCGAAGAGGGGCCGCTCCTCCACCCCCCGGTCGAAATCGGACAGATGGAACGTCAGGGCCGGCTGGAAGGTGAGCCTCCGCCGCCGATCCCGCCGGTTCCAGACGTGCGGCCAGCTGAAGTTGGCGCTGCCGACGTGTCCGTCGGTGGAGGTCAGCCGAGTTCCCCCCTGATCGACGTACTCCCCGTGGAGGAAGCTGTAGCCCAGCGATAGGCGGGCGTTCGACCAAAGCCGAACCGATGGGGACAGGTCGATCTGGCTGCGAGTCCCCCGCTGCCGAACCTCGTCGAAGACTTCATCGAACGTCTGATACTTGTACCGGCCGCTCATCCACCACCGATCCCCCAGAGGCCGGCTCAGGCGGGCGCCCAAGGACCATGCTTCCTCCTCATCGAAAGAGGCCTTCTCCTTGAGAGGATGTTCCACCTCATAGCCGGCGAAAGCGCTGGCATCGGTTCCCCAGAGCTTCTTCGTCAACTCTCCGCTTAAATCCAACGCCCGCGTTTGGGAGGGCCGTGTCGTGGAACCGGGGGAGGAGACGGTGTCGTACCAGGTTCCTCGGAGGTGGGGGCGGGGCCAGGAGGCAGGGGTGAGAAATCCGAGGTTGGCGGTAGTCCAACTCTGACGATAATGGCCCACCGTGTCGTCGTTGTCCAGGTTGTTCCGGACCCAGCTGCCCTCCAGGTCCAGGTCCACCGGGCCCAGCGGAGAGAAATCCAGGAGCTGTTCGACCCTCTGGATGTCGGCCCGGACATCCTTGGGGGAACTGACGGCCCCTTGCGGAAAGTCGGTGAGCAGCCGGTAGTCCGATCCGGTCCGCTCCCACCACCCCCGCCATCGGAACCAGGGCCGGTTCAGCCGTGATTCCATCTGGAAGGCGGTGTCCTTCAGTTTCCTTGTGTCGCCGAACCGGTCCTCGAGCAGGTTGTCGTCGGTGATGCTGTAACTTTCGGCCGCCTTCAGCCAGAAGACTCCGGGGATCGGCTCCCACTGCTGGTCGAGCGAGAAGGCCAGGTTGTCCCGGGGCTGGTTGACCGGGTCGACCCGGGCCTGGGGATTCGCCCCATCCTCCGTCCGGACCTTTTCGCTGTCCCGCGTCTGAACGAAGCCCGCCCCCAGATGGAGGCGGCCCTCCGCCAGACGGACCCGATCCCGGATTCCCCAGACGGTTCGCGGATAGATGTATTCATCCCGGGACTCCAGCCAGACCGGATAGCCGCCGAGCACCGCCTGCAGCTCATGGGTCTCTCCGGAGAGAAGAAGGTTCATTCCCCGCAATCGGGAGCCCCGGAGGAAATAGCGGCTGGGGTAACTGGAGCTGTCTCCCACGGCCAGGTGAGAGGAATCCTTGGAAAAGTCCGCCAAAAGGGTTCGATAACGAAGGTCGTTGTGCCCATTCTTGAAGCCGTCCAGGTCGGCCGCGAATCGGGCCCGAAGCCGTTTCCCGATCGGCAGTTCCGCCTTAAGCTGTTCGTTCATCTGCCATCCCTCGGAGTCCCCGTTTTGGTCGGAGTTCCGGTCGGAGTCTCGCCGCCGGCGGGTGACCCGCGCGCTTTGAGTCAAGCGGGGGGGAGGAACGGTCCGGACCTGCGGAACCGGTTTCTGGCTGCGGCTAGCGGAAGCCGCACCACTTGTAATCTCTGAGTCGTGGCTCCGGCGGTACAGGGCTTGAAGCGACTGGGTCAGGCGCTGGCGGAATTGAGGATCCTCCTGGGCCGATTTCGGAAGCCGCCCCAGCTCTTCCAGGGCTTGCGCAAACCGGCGCTGGCGCAGCCAGTGGTCGGCACGGGCCATCTGGAGGGCCTGCGTCGAGGCAACTTCTTCCGCAGAAACAGGGGTGAGAAGGGGTGAGCAAGGGTAAGCAAGGGTCAGGGCAAAGACAAGGGAGAGCAAGGGAGAGCAGGGGAGAGCAGGGGAGAGCAGGGGTAAAAGAACCCGTGCTAACCCCTGCCAACCCTTGCCAACCCTTGCTAACCCTTGTTCTTTCACGGGGACCAGAGCTCCACGATCAGCGTCGCGGCGTAGGAGCCCTCCACCGCGGTGGGGCCGCCCTCGGTGGCGAGGTAAAAGGTGAAGGGACTGGTCAGGGTGAACTCCCCGATCGGATTCTTGTCGGTGGCGTACCGGTTATCGTGGGGATCCTGCCCGATCATCCCGTCTCCGCGGGACCATCCGAACGGAGCGGCCGCCACGTCGAGACGATCCTTCACCCGGACCCAACTGGTTCCGTCAGTGTGACGGCCTCCTTCCAGAAGCGGCGGCCCTATCCAGGCGTTGTCATCCTCCACCGGCGGCGGGCCGGCCAGAGCGGCGTCCCAGCCGGTCTCCTGGATGTCGGGCCCGTAGTTTAAGTTCCAGATCTTCATCGGAATCACATAACGGCCGTCGAGGGAAACCAGTCCCGCCGGGGAGATCCGATGAAGGGATCCGGGGACCCCGTGGTAACGGGCGGCGTTGTCGGTGTAGATCCGCACGACGAACGGCTGGTCCAGCCGCAGCCGGTTGAAGCGAAAGAAGCTCCAGGAGACCTCGATCGGGGTCGGGTGCATGAATCTTCCCGGCGGGATCGATCCCAGATGGATCACCTCCGGGAAGACGGCGATCGATTCCGTTTCGGTCCCGATGTGGAGGGGGAACTTTCCCTGGACCCGGTCGACCCGCGTGCCGTTACCGTCGAACAACGGGAAAGAGACGGTGTAGCTGCCGGCGGCGAGGGTGTAGCTGCCGCTCAAGGTGCCGGTGCTCTGGGCGGCGATGTTGGCGGTCAAGACGGGGGTCAGGGTGGCCTCCGCCCGGGTGGCCACGTTGACGGTGGTGACGTCCACCTCGGCGAACTCGGTGGTCGTCTCGTTGTTCTTGACGATGATGGTGAAGGAGATCTGTTCGGCGGGGTTGGCGTGCTGGTCGTAGGAGACCGAGGCGATCCTCAAGTTCTTCTGCGCAAACACCGGTCCCGCGCACAAAAGAACCGCGACGCACCCCAGCGCCGAGGCAATCGGTTTCCCCACGCCGGCATTATGGCACAACTCTTCCCCGTCGGTCAATCCCGCGGAAACAATCGCAGGAAGTCCTGGCCCAAGGGAGATTTCTAGATTATACTCGCCCATTATGACTCCTCCCGGCAGAAGAGACATCCCTCTGGAAGCGTCCCCTGCCGATTACGGTTCGATTGTTGGGCGGCACCCATGGATTACGGCAAAAGGACAATTGGCCGTACTCAGCCCTGACAGCGACGGTTTTTTATCGGCCTTGTTTCTCTGTCACCATCTTGACTGGAAAGTTGCCGGGTTCTACGACGGCAAGGTCCTCTTGCTCCCAAAGCAACTTTCTACCAGAGAGTGCGTTTTCCTGGACATGGAGATCTTTCGAAAAGATATCCGCAGCATCGGGCAGCACATGCTTCTTTACAACAAGAACGCCGTGCCCGTCGACGGGGGCCGATTGGATCAGTGTATTCAGCCGAACAATCTTCGCTCCTACGATGTCCTCCACGATTTTCCGTCCAAGTATCCCTTTGCCACCATCCATTTCCTTCTTGGGATTGTGAGCCCGAGGGTTACCGTTTCCCTCCCTGACTCTGCATTCGCGCCTCTGTTTTTCACCGATGGCGCCTGGCAAAACTTGCTGCGCTATCCAGAGAACTGCCTGAACTGGCTCTCCTGGCTCGGAACGGCAAATCCTAAAAGCGTGCTCCACCCCCTTTTCCACAGCCGCAACCTTTCCCTGCACGACTCCATGCGGTTAATGTACGACTTCTACCGCGAGCGGGACGCCATCTCCGTCACGAACGAACGCGGGGACCGACTCAGGGTTTCTACAAACGAAGGAACGCCGTTCAACCTGATCGGGAAACACGGGGAGTATTCCATCAAGCCGGCAGCGAAAGAGCGGGCGGAGCGCTTCATTCGTCTCTGCGGGACACTGACTGGTTGGAGCTATGATCCGAAAGAATGGAACTGCTGGGAAGGGCTATCCCTTTATCGCTTCACCAAGAGAATGAATGACCATCCGTCGTATCCTTTGCGGTCACGGCCAGAAATCAGATCGAGTACACTCTCGAGCGCCCCGATCGGTTGCCTTAAAATCCGCTACAAAAGCTCTGCCGACGTCTTTGCCAGCCGCCGTCTGGCCAACTCGCAATAGTCCTGGGATATCTCAAATCCGATAAAGTGGCGGTTCGTCCTCTTCGCGGCAACGGCCGTCGATCCGCTACCCATGAAGGGATCCAGAACGATACCTTGAGGTGGGCAGAAACATCGAATGAGATCACAGGGTATTTTGTCGGGAAATACCGCCGGATGCTGCCGCTTTAACTTATCCTTATCCCCTGCCATGAGATAATCCCAGACGGTCCCGCGACACTTCATCGAGTTAATCGGCCTTGTCACGGTCGGGGTCGTTGTGCCGTCTGTTCGGCGATTGCCGCTTCCGGTCATCACCTTTCCGCCGTGCTTGGAAGGAACCTTAAGCGGCTCTTTGTCGAAATACCGAGGCTTCCCTCCTTTTAAAAAGAGTGGAATGTATTCGTGATCCACTCGGAAGCGGTACTTCCACCAAGCTCCTTCCGTTCCCCACTTCCGGTAGATCACACACTCAAACATCCTAAACCCAATGTTGTCGCACCAATCCACGATGGTACGGAATGAGGTGAGCGATTTCCCGAAGTTCACGGTCTGGTCCTGAATGACCATTGCGGCGATTCCGCCGTCCTTCAGGACTCTGAATAGCTGCTCGCCAGTAGCGTGCAGGTCGTAGCTGAATCCCTTATAGCTCCTTACCCCATCGTAGGGAGGAGAAGTTACAACCAGATCGACGCAGTCGTCAGGCAGGCGCTTTAGTGCTTCGACGCAATCCGCGCACTGGATGGTGTCGAGCCATTTGGAAGGAATGAGGTCGAGAGCCCTAGTCTTGATCATCGCTTGCGTAATCATATCGCAGAACCTCCTCTTTGAGAACGGCTCACTTTCCTGCCCCACCACAACTCCACGGATCTGCCTGCGTTCATCCCAATGATACTATATATTTGTCTACCATTCCAGAGAAAAAGTGCCAGGCGCCTTTTCTCCCCCTTTCGATGGACGCCTTAAGTGGCCCGTCATAAAACGGTTGACACCGACAGCGTCGCCTGGATATACTGACCGAACGTGGCAAGGACTGTCGCCGACAGGGAAGGGGGCGAGAAGATCGCTTCCGGAACACTTGTCACTCCCCGAGCAAGTAGAAGAGCGTTTCCCGTCTCGCCTTTTCCTCGACATTTTTATTTCCTGATCCTTTTACTTCCACCCGTCACCCTTCCCCTTTCACCGGGTCTTTCTGCGGCCCAAGAGAAGAACTCCGCCGTCGACGAGAAGCTGGTGAGCAAAACCGAACGGGGCCTGCACTTCAAGGTGCCGGCCGACTGGCCGGTGGAGGAGCGAAACGGGATCGTCTCTCCCGTTCCGATCGAGGAGTACCTCTCCCGCAAGTTTTCAGCGATCACCTCCCGTTTCAATGTGTTGGAGGAACGGGTCAACACGCTGGAGAAGCGGCTGCGGGCTTCCGAGAAGGAGACCCAGCGGCTGAAGGAGTCGCTCCAGGCGCTGCAGAAACCGAAGGAAGGGAGTTAGGCAACGCGGTGAGACCGTCGCGGCTTACGGCTTACGGCCTACTTGTGCCTGTGGCTTGTGCCTACGGCTTATGGCTTACGTCGGCTTTTTCCGAGAACGCCGACGCGGCGACGGAACTGAACAACCAGGCGATCCAGCAGGGGAAGGCGGGCAACGTGGAGCAGGCGGTCGGGCTGCTGCGCGAGGCGGCGGAACTCTCACCCGGCGACCCGCTCATCCGGACGAATCTCTCCATGGCCCTGAGCGATCTGGGACAGCGGCACGCCAAGGAGGGCAGGACCGAGGAGGCCTTGAGATTGCTGAAAGAGGCGGTGGGTCTTCACCCGGAAAACGGGTCGGCGCTGGCCCTGATGGGAGACCTGCACTACCTGGAGAAAAACGACTTCGTTCAGGCGATTCAGTCCTGGAAGCAGGCCCATCGGTTCCTGCCGGCCGCGCAGGGGCGGATCCTGTCGGACCGGATCGCGCAGGCGCAGCGGGATCAAGCGGTGGAGCGCCGGTTCCTGGCGGCCAAGACGATCCACTTTCAGATCCGTTACCCGAGCCCGGAGGATCATGAGAAGGCCTTGAGGGTGGGGCAGATCCTGGAGCAGGCGTATGCGCGCATCAGCGCCGAGCTGGACTCTTACCCCACGAGCATCACGGCGATCGTCTATGGGGGGCCCGAATTCCAGCAGGTCAACGCCCGTCGGGACTGGGCCTTAGGGTTCTACGACGGGCGGATCCGGATCCGGTTGGAGGAGATCGGGACCGAGCGGGAAGCGTGGGTGCTTCCCCACGAGTTGGCCCACGCCTTCCTGCAGGAGACGTACGGGCACCGGCTGCCGATCTGGGTCCATGAGGGGTATGCGCAGGTGCATGAGTCGCCCAGGGAATTGTCTTCCCGGGAGCAGGCGGTGGCCCAGGGGGTGGCCTTAGGCAGGAACTGGATCCCGCTCAAGTGGATCGATTCCCGGTTCGAGCAACCGACCAGCGATGAGGATATCCTGCGTTGCTACGGCGAGTCCCGGCGGGTGGTGGAGCATCTGATCTCGAAGCACGGGAGTGAGCGGTTCAAGGAGTTCTTGAAGCGGATCTCTTCCGGAGAGCCGGTGGATCGGGCCTTCGATCAGAGCTTCGCGCCGGAGCGCTGGTCGCGGGTGGATCAGGGGATATTGGAGTGATACAATGGAAGGAGTCCCATGAGCTACTATCGGCTGTTGGGTCTTGAGCAGGAGCCGTTTTCGACCAGTCCGGACCCGGCCTTCTTCTATCAATCCCACCGGCACCGGGCCGCGCTGGCCAATCTGATGATCGAGTTCCGGTTGAAGCGGGGCTTAAGCGTCGTCTTGGGCGATGTGGGGGTGGGCAAGACGACCCTGGGCCGGAAGCTGGTGCAGATGCTGCGGGAGAGGGAGGGTTTCATCTTCCACATGGTCCTGGACCCGACCTTCCCCAGCGAGGAGATGTTCTTCCAGGCCCTGGCCCGGACGTTGCAGATCGCTCTGCCCGCCAACCCCTCCCTGCTGGACTATCGGGAGGGTCTGGAGCGGTTCCTCTTCCGCAAAGGGATCGAGGAGCGCAAGACCGTTGTGCTGATCGTCGACGAGGCCCACAAGCTCAATCCCGTCTCGCTGGAGGCGCTGCGGGTTCTTCTGAACTACGAGACGAACGACGCCAAGCTGCTGCAGCTGGTTCTGATGGGGCAGATGGAGCTGCTTCCGATCCTGACCAGCATGCCCAACCTGATGGACCGGATCAGCCAGAAGTGCACCCTGCAGCCGCTGACATTGGAGGAGGCCGGTGAAATGATCCGGTTCCGGCTGGAGGAGGCCGGGTATCGCTCGACCCATCCCCTCTTCTCGGACGACGCCGTCCTGTCGATCTGGGAGCAGGCTGAAGGGTACCCCCGCCGGATCTCGATGCTCTGCCATCAAGGTCTAAGGCACCTGGTGATGGCTCAGGAGAGCCGGGTGACCCGCACAATCGTCGGAGAGCTGGTTCAACGCGATATCGAATCGGGATGGTCGTCTTCAAAGAGACTGCAGAAGAGCAACTGCTGAGGATGATCGAGGGCTCCTCTCCACCGGGGCAGGCGCCCAAGGCGCCGCCGTTGGGCTCTCCCCTTTCTCCGTGGGCTCGGATCAAGGGCCGTTTTGCCCGATGGGCCTCTCGCGGTCCAAAACGGGCCAGCGCCGATCCGTTCCTGTCGAATCTTCAGACAGCCAGTCTTCTCCTGTGGCTGATCTTGGCCGGCCTGGGGATTTACCTGGGGGTGGACTTGGTCTGGATCCGGCCGGTCTTTAAACCGGCGCCGGTTTCGCAGAGCCCTCCCGGATCTCAGTTGGCGCAGGATGCCTCCTCGGAAATCCGAAAGAATCCTCTCAAGACCCTTTCCGAATATATGGCGGCGGTGGTCCATCGGAATCCCTTTATCACACCCGGGAGCATGGTTCTCCCGCAACAGCAGGCGGTCCAAAGCGCCCAGGCGCGGCTGGAAGAGATGGTGAAGGATCTGGTGATCGTGGGGATCGACCGGGGACCGAATCCGGTGGCTCTGGTGGAATCGACCAAGGAGAACCGAACCTTTATCTTGAACACCGGAGACGAGATCCATGGAATGAAGGTCAAGGGCATAACCGCAGAGGGGGTGTTGCTAACCTATGAAGGGCAAGAGGTTCTTCTCCGGTAAGCTTCTGGTTGTCTTTCTGACCACGATGTCGGTTTCTCTGTCTTCCCGCGCCGTTGCTCAGGTGGAACCGGGCGGCGGGGGCGGGATGGAGGAGCGGGTCTCCTTGGACCTGCGTTCCACCGAGGCGACCGACGCCTTGAAGTACCTGGCTACCAAGGGCCGGCTCAACATGGCGATCAGCAAAAATGTGGGGGGCCGGGTCAACCTTTTCCTGACCGATGTGCCGATTCGGGATGTGTTCGACCTGATCCTGCGCAGCAACGAGTTGGCCTACGACAAGCAGGGGGACGTCTACAACATCATGACCGAGACGGAGTACCGGGCCCTGTACGGCCGGAAGTTCTCCGATCTTCGGAAGGTGGAGACCTTCCGGCTCCAGTACGCCGTCCCCCAACAGGCCTTCAATCTGATGGACACCTTAAAGAGCGAGATCGGCCGGCTCCTGGTGGATGAAGAGAGCGGAACGGTGCTGGTGATGGATACCCCGATCAATCTGCGGGAGATAGAGAAGGCGCTGGCCACGTTGGAGCAGGGGGGAACGGTCCGGGTTTTTGACCTGAAGTACGCGAAGGCCAAGGACCTGGAGGAGCGGTTGAAGGACCAGATCGAGGTGAACAAGCTGGGGACGGTGAAGGCGGACGAGCGGAGCAACCAGCTGATCGTCAAAACGTTCCCGGACCGGATGCGGGAGGTCGAGAGGACGATCACCGCCTTGGACCGAAAAACGAGGGAAGTCCTGATCGACGCCAAGATCGTCAAGATCACCCTCACCGAGGACTTGGACACCGGGATCGACTGGAACAACGTCTTCGCCAACTTGAAGTTTCACGGCTTGGACAGTACGGGAGATTTCCGAGGGACCACCACCGGAACGCCTCCGTCGGAAACTCCCGCGTTGAAAAAGATGACACTTCTCAGAGAGGGAACGGTCTTCGGAGAGAAGATCCAGCTGGGGAAGCTGGCCTTTGGAACGATCGCCCGGGACGGCTATGAGCTGTTCCGATTCCTGGAGACGCTGGGGGAGACGAAGCTGATCTCCAGTCCCCGGATCATGGTGACGGAGGGCCAAGAGGCCCGGATCCATGTGGGGACCAAGGAGGCCTATGTGACGACGACCACCACCACCGGCCAGACCACCTCCACGACGGCGGAAGAGGTGGAGTTCATCGATGTGGGGATCCAGCTTTCGGTGACGCCCCAGATCAACGAGGATGGTTTCGTTTCCATGAAGATCAAGCCGGAGGTTTCCAGCGTGGTGCGGACATTGACCACTCCCAGCAAGAACCAGATTCCGATCGTGGATACCTCCATCGCGGAGACGACCGTCATGGTGAAGGACGGGACCACAGTGATCATCGGCGGCTTGAGAAAGAACCAGAAGAAATTCTCCAACGACCAGATCCCGATCCTAGGCCGGATTCCGTTGATTGGGGAGCTGTTCCGGCAGAGGGACAAGGCGGATGAGTTGGCGGAGCTGGTCGTCTTCATCACGCCCCACATCATGGAAGGGGACGCCTTGCTGACCGGGGACGAAGAATCGTTGGGGTTGGGGGTCAAGCCGTACCGGGATTACGCCCCCGTCGTGGAGAAGGGGGATGCCCCGCCCCCGCCCCCGGAGATTCCCTCCCCTGCGGAGCATGCTCCTTCCGTCCCGCAGGGCCCTCCGGGCCGGGTTCGATTACGAGAAGAGCTTCGAGGTCACCCTGGAGCCAACTGATCCGATCACGCCTACGCCGGTTCCGCCACCTGCGCCCGTGCCGCCTCCTCCACCGCCGCCTCCGGAGCCGCCGGCGCCGGTTGGAGAACCGTCTTTAAACCAGGGACAGTCCCCTTTGGAGCAACCTTCTGCCGCTGGGGCGGGGACAGTCCCTCTCCGGTTTCCCCCATGGGTTCGCTGGGCCGCCATCGCCGGGTCTGCCCTTGTCGGATTCACCGGGGGGACCTGGGTCTCCCAGCATGATGAGTTCATCGCTTTCCAGCTGACGAGCGCCCGACAGAAGGCGAAGGCCTTGGATCTCCAGGTCCGTTCTCTGCAGGAGAAGTCCAGGGCCGTGGAGAGGCAGCGGGCCGAGCTCCTGGAGGCCAACCGGGGGTTGGCCGACGAGAGGAACCGCCTGGAGCAAGAAACCCGCCTCTCCCAGACCGACCTGAGGAATCGGCTCGCCACCTTGACCGATGAGCATCGGCGCCTGACGGGCCGGGTCAAGCAGTTGACGAAAGAGAACAGGATGTTAAGCACCCAGGGCTCGCTGGCCGGCCAGCAACTGGGCTCCTTGAAAGAGGCCAATGAGAAACTGACCATCCAGCGGGACGCGATTCAACGGCAGCTGGCCCAGGCCCAGAAGGGCTCCAAGGAGGTGGAGCTCAAACGCCAGTTGATTGAGCGCCAGCAAGAGAATCAGGAGCTGAAGAAGAATCTCAAGCAGGCGCAGGGCCGGGGAGAGAAATTGGGGGGGGAGCTGGGTGAGACCCGGAAGGATCTGTCGAAGTTGCAGGCCCGGTTGAAGCAGATCCAGCAGGAGTATGTGGCGCTCGCCTCTGAGAATTCCACGCTGCGGGGGCAGGTGGAGAAGGCCCCCCGCCAGGTCGCCCGGCTGGCGCAGCAGCATGAGCGGTTGGTGGAAGAGTCGGCCGACATGCACTACAACCTGGGGGTCATGTTCAGCCGGGAGAAGCAGTACGCCCGGGCGGCGAAGGAGTTCCAGAAGGTGATCGAGCTTTCCCCCCAGGATGCCGACGCCCATTACAACCTGGGCGTCATCTACGCGGAACACCTGCCCAATCGGGACAAGGCGATGGAGTATTTCCGAAAGTATCTGAAGATCAATCCCAATGCCCGGGATGCCAGCTGGGTGAAGCAGTACATCGCCACCTGGCAGGCCTGGGAAGGAAAGGAACGTCTCGAGTAGAGGAACCGACAACAACGTGGAGGTGAGGATCTGATGAGAAAACCGTTCGTGGTTCGTGGTTCGTGGTTCGTGGTTTCTGTTTTTCTCTGCTCTCTGCTCTCTACGAACGACGAACCGGCCTTCGCGGCGGAGAAGCCGAAGACGGGCAGACCTAAGTCGGAAGCGGCCGCCCAGAAGGTCCAGGAAGAGGCGATGAAGCAACAGATGGCCAAGAAGGAGGAGGCGCTGTCCAAGCTGGATGGAACCCAGTGGGCGGTTGAGGTTCATCCCCTTTCCGGGGAGAAGCCGAAACGGCCGACGAAGGACACGCTCCGTTTCGAGGGGCGGAAGATCGCTTCGGAAGCGATGATGAAGGAAGGGTATCCCGCCACCAATTATACCTTGACGGTCGGCGACGACGGCTCCATCGTCTGGGAGACGATGCAGACCAAGGAAGGGGCCGGAGTCGCATTCTGGCGAGGTGAGCTCCAGGCGGAAACCATGCGGGGAATCTTAAGCAAACATCCCGCCGAGGGAAACCCGCTCGACTTCTCCTTTAACGGAAAGAAGATCGAAGCCGCCCCGCCGGCGGCGCCTGAATCGGCTCCGTTGGCCGTCACCCCTGCTTCCCCTGAAGTGATGCAGCCGAAGACCACCCCGCCACCTGCCTCCTCCGCCTCTGGCGGAGGGCAATCTGCTAGCGGGAAGGAAGATGCTCGGCCCGAAGGGCCGAAGGCAGGTGGTGGGGCCAAGAAGGGTTGGTGGTAGTGAGCCGTCGTCTCCTTGGGATTCTCCTGGTGGCGGCGATCGCCATCAGCTTGGGCCTTGGCTTACGGATGGTGCTCAAGCCCTCCACACCAGCGGGGCTGTCTTCCACCGTCTATCCCAGAACGATCCGGGGTTTAAAGAGAGAGCTGGAGGTTGCCCGTCTGAGCTATGAGAAGAAACTTCAGACGGCGGAAGAAGAGAAGCAGCGGCTGACGCAAGAGCTGGCCCAGGCCCAGGATCAGATCCAGAGGGTGAGCATCCCTACGGATGAGAAAGGGGCCAAGTCGGCGCAAAACCTGAAGGAGGCCTTGACCCAGAAGGCCCAGCTCGCCGAAGAGGTGAAGGATCTGAAACGCCAGCTGAAGGAGTCGGAGAGAAAAAGTCAGGCCCTCCGGAGCGAACAGGAGCGCCTCCAGGATCAAATGGCCAAGGTGGAGCGTGAGCTGCAGGAGGAGGCGGCGGAAGGGGCCGGGCTGCAGAAGCAACTCGCCGACGCAAACGCCGTCGCCGACCGATTGGAGCGCCAGTTGACGCAGGAGCGTCGGGAGCGGGCCCAGGCGGAGGAACGGCTTCAACGCTCCGTGGCCGAGGCGGCGCAGTCCAACTTGAGGATGACCGAGAAACTGCATGCTGCCCAGGCCGATCAGAAGGAGTTGGACCGGATTCGCCGCGAGCTGAAGGAAGCCAACAACCGGATCGCTGAGCTGATCGTGGCGCTGGATGAGCAGGAGCAGTTGACGACCCAACTCGTCCAAGGGAATCGCTCCCCTTGACGAAGTTCGTAGTTCGTGGTTCGTGGTTCGCGGTTTTTGTTTTTTTCTACTCACTACTCACTACGAACAACGAACTCGCTTTTCCGGAGGATTCCCACACGCAGACCCCGCCGGTCATCCGGGAGGCGGTCGGCACTCTTATTCCCACGCCGGGGATATGGCACGTCTTCAGCCACAGCTCGGTTCAACGCTATCCGGGCCTGGCCTCCGTTTCTGCTCGGATTCCCGGGATACTGATCGATGATCCCGCTCAGATGAAAGCCCTGGGCCGCTTGGAAGCGGAGCCCTCGATCGCTCTGATCCACTACTACGGCACCTTGAAGGAGATCGAAACCATCCGAAACGGCACCTTCAGCCGCCCCCGCTTGACTCAAACCCAGTTGCTTGGCCACCCCATCTCCCAAGGGGGATTTGACATGGCGCTCCAGCAGCTGTTTGCCAACTATTCCCGGATTCCGAATCCTCCTCCCCTGGCGTGGGAGGAGCTGGCTTGGGCATTTGAGGGATCAGAACCGTCGCCGGAAGTTGTGCCGCAGGTTTCACCCTCACCCCCACCCTCTCCCCTCGAGGGAGAGGGCCAGGGTGAGGGGGCAACAGAACCGCCGCCTCCGCCCGTGGCAGAGGAACCGGCGGCTCCACCACCCGCTGTGAGCCCTTCAGACGGCCGAGTCGCTCAGTTGGAGGAGCGGCTTCGCGCGAGAGATAACGAGCTGCGCAGGAAAGAGGCCCAGACCAAACGGCTGGCGGCCGCTCTGGAGGAGTCGGAGCGTCAATTGAGCGAGTTGACCTCCAACCTGGATCGGAGGGGCGAAAGGGGATCCGACCAGGAGGCGATGGAGGAGCAACGCAGGCAGGTGGCCGATTTGACGCGGCAGCTTCGAGAACGGGAGAAGGTCCTCGCCGATACCCGTGGCGAGTTGGAGAGGAGCCGATCCGAGCTGGAGGAGAGGTTGGCGGGGCTCCGGGGATCCCGAGCGGCCCAGGAGATTCAGCTGAAGGCGCGGGTCGCCGAGCTGGAGGATCTTGCTCACCGGAAAGAAGAGAATCTGGTTCATGCTCAGGCGGCCCTGGTCAAGGCGCAGGCGGCGATGACCCGGTTGGATCAGGAGGCGCAGGGAGGCGCCCGGCGGGTGGGGGATCTCACGGGGGAGCTGGCCCGGATGCGGACTCAGTTGGAAGAGAAGGAGCGGGAGAGGATCCGTTTGAGCGAGGATCTGAAGGAGTCGCAACGTCAGTTGGATCTGCTCCACTCCGATTTGAGCCAGACGGAGAAGCAGCGGATCCTTCTTCAGAGGCGCCTGCAGGAGGAGGCCTCCCTTCGACAGACCCTCCAACAGAGGGAGGAGGAACTGGAGAGGATCCGGAGGGCCCACTCCGAGTCCAAAGAAGAGGCGGCCCAGCTCCAGCGTCGGCTGAGGGATCGGGAGGAGACGCTTGTACGAACGCAGAGGGAATTGACTCAGGCCCAGGCCGAGGGGCAGGCCCAGTTGGGTCAGACGCAGGAATCGAAGCATGCTTTGGAGCGGCAGCTCAAGGAGCGGATTCAGCAGCTGGAGAATCTTGCTCGGGATCAGCAGGAGGATCTGGCGAAGAGCCAGAAGAATTCCGGCGACACGGAATCAAAGCTGCTCAAGGCGGAGGCGGAGATCGCCCGCTTGAGCCAGGAGATCTTGGGGGCTCGCAAGACGGTCTCCGATCTGACCGAAGAACGGGTCGGTGCCCGGAACCTTGTTCGGGAAAGCCAAGAGGAGGCCCGTCGCTTGACCATCGCCGTGGACGACCTGGAGCGACAACTGACGCAGCGGACCGGAGAGCAGACGCAGGGTGCGGCGGCGCTGGAGCAGCTTCGGAATCGAGCGGCGCAACTGACCCAGGAGCTGGAATCAACCCGCCAGACGGTCGCGCATCAGGACGGGCAACTGGCTGATGCCCGTCGGAAAGAGAACGAACTCCAGCAACAGCTGACGCATGGCTTGAAGGCGAAGGAGGAGGAGCTGCGTGTCAAGGAGACGCGGCTTCGCCAACTCACCTCGGAGCTGGAGGATGCTCGTCAGAGGGTGGCGGAAAGGGAGAGCCAGCTTCAAGAGAAGGAACAGGCCTTGGCCCAGACGCAGGGCCAGCTCCGAGCGGCCCAATCGAAATTTGAGACGGCGCTGGGGGAAGCGAAGGGATCCCGACAGACCCTGGAGAGGCAGCTCAAGGATCGGATCGAACGGCTGGAGAAGCAGCTGAAGGACCAGCAGGAGCAACTGACGGAGAGCCAGCGGGCCGTGGGTCAAACCAAGGCGGATCTGGGCAAGCGAGAGACCGTTGTGGCGGGGCTCACTCAGGAGGTGGTCGGCTCCCGCAAGACGATCTCCGACCTGACAAGGGAGCTGTCGGAGATCCGGAGTCAGTTTCGGAAAAATCAGGAAGAGAGTTTGAAACTTAAGTCCTCGGGAGAAGAGTTGAAGCGCCAGGTGGATCAGTTGACCCAGGTCAAGACCCAAGCCCTGGCGGAGCAGGAGCAGCTTCGGTCCCGCTTGGCCGAGTTGACCAAGGAGATGGGATCGGCCCGGGAGCTCCAGTCCAAGCGGGAAATGGAATTGGAATCCTCCCAGCAGAAGGAGGCCGAGCTCAAGGCACAACTTCAAGCGGTTCGATCTCAGGGGGAGGCGGCCCTCTTGGAGGTCCGCGGTTCCAAGGAGACCGCGGAGAGGCAATTCCGAGACAGGGTGGGACTTCTGGAGAAGCAACTGAGGGAGCAACAGTCGGCCCTGGAGCAGACCCAGAAGTCTTTGGGCCAGACCAAGGCGGACCTGACGAAGCGGGAGACGGTGATCGCCGGGCTCACTCAGGAGGTGGTGGGTAGCCGCAAGACAATCTCGGACTTGACGCAGGAGGTCAGCGGACTCCGGGCGCAGCTCCGAGCCAAGCAGGAAGAGAACCTCAAACTCTCCTCAGCGGTGGAAGGGCAAAAGCGGCAGCTGGATGAGATGACACAGCTCAAGGCCCAGTTTTCGGCGGAGCTTTCGCAGCATCGATCCCATTCTTCGGACTTGACCAAGGATCTCGAATTGGCTCGAGAGCAGCAGTCCAAGCAGGAGAAAGAACTCCTTGCAGCCCGGCAGAGGGAGAATGAGCTTAAATCGCAGCTTCAAGCGACCCAATCCCGTGGAGAGGCGGCTCTTCTGGAGCAACGGGGTTCCCAGCAGGCCCTCGAAAGGCAGTTCAGGGAGCAGGTGGCCCAGCTGGAGAAGCAGTTGAAGGACCAGCAGGAGACGTTGGGCCAGACCCAGAGAGAATTGAGTCAGGCCAGAGGGGAGCTGGCAAATGCGGAGAAGGCCAGCGCCGAGCTGGAGGGACGGGTGAGGTTCATGGAAGGGAAGCAGGCCTCCCGTCAGAAGGAGCTGGATCAGTCGGCCAGGGCCGTCCAGGAGAGAGAGGGACTCCTCAAGCAAAAAGAGGAGGAGCTTCGAACCAAGCAGGGAGAGATCCAGCGACTCCTCTTGGCTCGGGAAGAGGATCAGAAGAGGGCGGCTTCTTTGGAACAGCAGTTCCGAGGAGAGAAGGAGCAGGTGGGGGCGAGGGAGGTGGAGCTGACGAAGCATCGAGGAGAATTGGCCTCCGCCCAGGCCGCCCTGGCCAAGACTCAGGCCTCCTTGTCGGCTATGGAGCGAGAGGCCCAGGCCAGCCGCCAGGCCGGATCCTGGGCGACGCAGGAGCTGGCCGGTGTTCGGGCTCGGCTGGAGCAGAAGGAAGCAGAGGCGCGGAAGCTGACCGATGCGGTAGCCCGGTTGGAGGAGCAGGTGGCGCGGTTGACCGAGGAACGCAACATGCTCTCCGAGAACCTGGTCCAGACCCGGCGGTTCAGCGATCAGATCCGGGAGACGGCCAGGGCGGCCCAGAAGGCGGAAGCCGATCTCGGAGATCGTTTCCGGCAGCTGGACGCCACCCACACCCGGCTTCAGCTGGATTATGCGCAGACCAAGCAGCTGCTTCAGTCGAAGGAGGAGGAGCTGCTTCGGGTCGGCGCCTCCCTGAACGAAGCGATGAAGGCCTCCGCGCAGCTGAAGGCCGACGTGGATCAGGGCCAACAGAACATGGTCAACCTGCAGGAACAGCTGAAGATCTCCCAGAGGACGCAAGGGGAGCAGCTCAAAGAGATTCAGGGGCTGCGGAGCGAGATCGCTCGATTAAAGGAGGAGAAGTCGAAGATGGAAGCGGAGCTGGCTTCCGCCAAGGCGTTGGAGCCGCAGGTGACGTCGCTTCAATCGGAGCGGACCGACCTGTACAAGCGGTTGACGGCCACGGAGGATGAGCTGATCAAGACCCGGCTTCAGGCCCAGGAGAGGGAGAAGGCCCTGGCGATCGACCTGCGGGCGTCCAAAGCGCAGCTCGATCGCATCCAGCTGGATCTGAAGGGGGCCAAGCAGATGCAGGAGCAGTTGACTCACGATCGGGACCGGATCTACGAGGATCTGGTGGATACCCGCGCCGATCTCTCCCGACGCAGCGCCGAGCTTCCAGCAATCGCTCCGGTTCCGACTCTGGTTGCGCCCAGCCCCTTGTCTGCCGCCACGGCCTCCCCTCCCTCCCCACCGTCTGCTCCCCCAGCGACTCCCGAGATGACTCCCGCCGGCCCATCGATCAAGGTCTCGGCGGTGGAGGTGTACCGATTCACCGAGGGGCAGGATTTTCTGGTCCTTTCCGTGGCCGGGATCCCCTGGGTCAAGGAGGGGGCGGCGTTGCTCCTCTCGGAGGGGGATGAGCCGATCGCGGAGGTGGAGCTGGCCAGCGTCGATTCCGCCGGTTTGGGGCTCGCCTACTTCAAGAAAAGGATTAGCTCCAGCCACCCGATCCGGACCGGGACGATGCTGACGGCCCGCCTGCTCGACTCCAGCTAACCCCAGGGACTGTCCCCGAAGTAGTTCCCTTACGCGGCTATCACAGGGGACTGTCCCTGCTTTTCCGCTACTTATCCTGAAGAACGGTGAAATCGACTTTCGTCTGATCGGAGCGATCGAGCGTCACGCTCCGGCTTAAGGGAGAGAAGTGAGCCCCGAGCCCTTTTAAAGTGGTGACTTCCGTCGAGAAGCCCAGCTCCGGCTGGTCGGCGGGGCGGAGGATATATTTCCCCGGAGAAAGCCGGTCCACCAGGTAGAAACCGTTTTCATCCGTCGTCACCTTTCGGTCGGTCCCCCCTCCCTTGATGTGGATGATCGCCCCGGCGAACGTCTTTCCGTACAGGTCCGCGACGGTGCCGGAGATCGCCATGCTCACCTCCCGGACCGAGATCTGGCCCGCCTCCTTGTCGGACAGCGATTCTTTCTCGTCCATCGCGGTGAAGGAGACGGCGTATTCCCCTGCCTGGTCGGCTTTGGTTTTCCAGCGCAGCGTTCCGGTTCCATCCTCATGGTCGGTGAAGACGGCCCCTCGAGGGAGGGGCTCCGCCGACAGTTTGATCTTATCCCCATCCGGATCGTTGGCCTGGACCTCCCAGTCCAACCGGTCTCCTTCGTCGATCCGCCGGACTCCGATCGGTTTGAAGGCCGGGGGGCGGTTCCGGTTAAGGACGGTGACGGCGAACGAGACGCCGGCGCATTCCGGCTCCGTCCCTTCGGACTCGCAGGCCTCGATGGTAATTCCAGAGAAGGCCCGCTCCGGTTCTTCGGTGGAGCAGATCTTGAAATCGGGGGTGCCGCTCAGAGTCCGGGAGCCGGCGTCGAATCTCAGCCAGGAGGGAAGCCCCTTCGCCGTGAACTCCAGGGGGTCGTTGTCCGGGTTGTCAGCCGGTTCGACGGTGAGAAGAATCGGTTCCCCCTCATGGATTTTCTGATCCGGGATCGCTTTGAGGGAAGGGGGAAGGTTGCGATCGACGACGGTGATGATCAGATCCACCTGCCTGCACAGCGGTTCCGGGTCGCAGGCCTTGAAACCCACCTTGAACGGGACTGTCTTCCGGGAGGAATCGGCCACCGCGAAGTCCGGAGTGGCTCGGAACTCCCCTGTCTTTGAGTCGAAACTGGCCCAAGGGGGAAGCCCTTCGGCCTGAAAGGTGAGGGGGTCCCGAGCTCCGTCCGGATCAAAGGCGGTCAGGATAAAGGAAAGGGTTTCTCCTTCCTGGATTGTCTTTGAGCCGATGGGAGCCACCACCGGAGGGCGGTTCGGATTCGCCACCCGGACCTCGATCGGTTCCGAGGGGGTGGAGTTTCCCGCTTGGTCCACCGCCCGGGCTTGAACCGTTTTGATCCCATTGGAGAAACGGGTCGAGTCCCACTCCAGGGTAAAGGGGGCCTGGGCTGCCGAGCCGATGGTTTGGCCGTCCACGGAGAATCGAACCTCGGCCAGCCCGATGATATCGTGGGCTTGGGCTTCCAACAGGATGGGGCCGGCCACGACCGTCTTGGGGTCGGGCCGCACCCACGAGACCGTCGGGGGAGTGTTGTCCACCGTCACGGTGACCGGTTCGGAGATGACCTCATTTCCGTCCGCGCTTAAAGCCCGGGCCAGAAGAGTGTGGGGGCCTTCGGCCTCCCCCCGGGTGTCCCAGGGGATATCGTAGGGGAGGTCGGTGTCCCTATTAAGGAAGGCCCCATCCCTTAAGAGGATCACCTGAGCCACCCCTCCTGGTAGGGAGCATTCCAGTTGGACGGTGAAGGTTCCCCGGAGATGCTGGCCCGGGAAGGGGGAAGTGATCTTTACGGTACCCCCCGAAGAATCCTCTTCCGAGAAGGCGAGTTCGTAGTTCGTAGAAAGGTGTTCGTAGAGAAAGCAAAAATGCAAAAAGACGACAACGAACCACGAACCCCGAACGACGGACTCGTTTTTCATTGGCTCCTATTATACGGTGCCTGACACCCCCCGGTGTAAATGCATCTTTGGGTTGCAGATCGAAAAAAACCTACCCCCTCCCTTGACATTCCGGCACCCGATCAGGTAAGTTTCCGTTTAGATACAGCTTGAGACCTGCAACAAGGGTGAGTTCACTGAAAAGGGCAAACCCGCCGTGAGGCGGGGACGCAAAGCCACGGGTCCAAAAGCGGTGTCAGGCACCGGCCTTCGGCCGGAGCCAGACACCTGAAAGGATAGCCGGGTTGCCAGTGATGAAAAGAGAAAAGGCCAACAACAAAAACTTCGCGTTTCCGGAGCCGGAGTGCCAGGCACCTACCTTTATAAGGTACCTGGTACCGCCCGTGGTGCCAGGCACCTGGAAGCAAACGGTACCTGGTACCGCAGTGGTACCGCCCGTGGTGCCAGGCACCTGGAAGCAAACGGTACCTGGTACC
>CAZRTR010000012.1:0-11829 GCA_964603095.1 uncultured Planctomycetia bacterium | reverse complement strand
CGCAGTGGTACCGCCCGTGGTGCCAGGCACCTGGAAGCAAACGGTACCTGGTACCTCCTTGATCCCGTTCGAGTGCCAGGCACCCTTCGACTCCGTTCGTCCTGAGCCCTTCGAGTTCCCTCAGGGCAGGCCATGTCGAAGGACGAACGTCGCTCAGGGCAGGATTGTCGAAGCTCGGAGGGCCTTCCCCCATGCCTAGGCCGCGAAGGGTCCATCTGGAGGGCGCCCTCTACTACGTGACCGTCCGGGGCGAGCCCGGTGTTCCTCTCTTCCCGGATCCGAAGGACCTCATCTGCTACCGGGAGCTGCTGGCCGAGTACGAGATCCAGCACGGCTTCAAGCTGCACGGCTTTGCCTTGACCGCCGATCATCTCCATCTGTGTCTGGAGCAGGGTCCCACCTCCACCATCTCCCAGATCATGCATGACCTGAACTCCCGCTACACGAAGGTTTACGCCAAGCGGTACCAGCGGACAGGGCACCTGTTCCAGGGCCGGTTCCGGGCGGTGGTGCTGGAGAAGGCGCCGTACCTGCCGCGGCTGACCCGGTTCATCCAGACCCATTCACGAGCGCTGGCGACAAGCCAACCGAATGATGATGCCTCCGCTTTGGCGGTGATTCCGGAAGAGAGGGAGGAGATGAGGATGCTGCTTAAACAGCCGGTGGTCGGTTCACCCGAGTTCCTGGCGCGGGTCAAGGCGCAGGCAGCGGGAAAGGCCGAGGAAACCGTGAAGACCGGGATGGAAGAGGAGGTGCCGGTGCCGCGAGTCCGCCCGGCGGTCAGGCCGATTCTTTCGGTGGGGCTTTCTCTTCTTTTGGGTGTCGGTTTGATGGCTTCATGGGGCACGTTCCAAGTCGCCGTTCACCCTGAGCAAGCCGGCCGTTCTCCTTCGACCGGCTCAGGACGAACGGCCGGCGCGTCGAAGGGCGCCGTGATCGAGGGCACAACTTCAGCGTCCCCGGTTCAGCTGACCCAAGGGGCTCCCGTAGTGGCGCCGACGCCTCAGTTGACCCTGAGCCACACCGAGTGGGAGATCCAGCTGGCGCCGATGGCCCTGAAGGGGGCCGCCCCGATCCATGATCGGCTCCGCTTCGAGCAGGGCGAGTTCAACTCCGATTGGCTGAGCTCCCAGGGGTTCCCCAAGACCAACTGCACCGTGACGATCCTTCCGGAGGGGAACCTCCGCTGGGAGACGATGCAGACCCATCCGAACGGAGAGACCGTCTTCTGGAAGGGGGAGTGGGACGGGACTCAGATGCGGGGGATCATGAGCCGCCGCCCGGCGGCCGGCCCGTCGCAGGATTATCTCTTTAGAGGGATCACCCAGGGGCAGGACCAGAAACCGAGCAGCACGAGCCAGACGGGGAGGACGCTGTGAAACTAACTTCGCTTTCCGCTCTGGTGGGCCTTGTGATGGTAAAACATCCAGCCGATGAAAGCCAGCAAGAGAATGCTACCGGTAAGAGACAGCCAACTATAGGGGGTCATCGCCTATTCCTCCTTAAACAGGTCTATTGTAACACCAGCAGCCAGAAAGAGCATAGTGAAAGCTATTCCGAATACGAGCTCCCACAAGACAAACGGCTTCTTGGAAAGAACGCCGATCACCAGCAGTGCGAAGCTGAGCTTCCCGCAGTCGTAAAAGAACTTCCCCAGGTTGTCTGCCACCTTCTTTTTCATGAGACCTATCGTAACCGGAGGGGGATAGTATGTCAAGCATAAAATTTGCAATATATAAAATGTTGGCTCTTGGAAGGACATCCCTTTTGAGGACGGCGCCGTTTCTTTTCGGCCTCCTCGCAATGACGCTGGTGATTCCCGCCGGGGCAGCACAGGTTCCGGTGAGCGCCATGGGTGAGCCGCAGGAGGATGTCCAAGTTCGGTCCGGGGAGATCACCGGCACCGTGTCGGCGGTCAGCAAGCAGGGCATCGCCGTGGAATACGCCCGGACGTCCCACAGCTCATCCGAAATGTTCCTGCCGGTGGGGGACAAGGTTCGGCTGGAGCGTGTTGGGGCTCTTAATCAGATTAAACCGGGAGACACGGTGAAGGTCCGGTTTGAGCAGACGGTGAAAGAGGATGACAAGGGCAAGAAGATCGTTCTAGGGACGACCGCCACGGAAATCGCGATGATGAGGCGGGCGCCCGAAGAGGGATCGATGCTTTCAAAGGAGAAGGAGACCGAATGAATACATCACGGAAGCGCGTTGCGATAGGCGAATCGGAGGTTGTCCGGGTTCACTCCACGGAAAACCATCTTGAGGGTTCGCTGATTCGCCCCGCTGCCAGCCTTCGCCGGGAGGAGTCTATCCTCGGCCGTTTGCCATTTGCCATTCTGACCATCTGCGCAGTGGCCCTTTTCTCCCTTTGCGCCGCCACCCCGGAGGCCCAGGCGGTGCAGATCAAGAAAATATACCGGGGGCCGGCCAACTTTGACGCGACCGACACGATCCTCTCTGTTTCCATCGGGGCGACGGTGAACACCGCCAAATCGATCATCCTGATTACGAACACTTCTCCGGTCGTTACAAGGGACCAGGGCCTCTTCTACGCGGCGCAATTCGAGGATTCCGCGACACTGAGCATCCAGCGTGGCGGCGTCAATGCTGCTGGAAGCGTCCTCTGGCAGGTGATCGAATTTTCCGATGGGGTCAATGTGCAGCGGGGGCTCTCCAGCTTGGCTTCCGGGCAGTTGACCAAGACGATTACCCTGCCTGCGGAGATTGACACGACGAAGGCGGTTCCCATCATCCAGACACAGTCTCCCGATGCGGTCAACGGCGGCAGCAAGACGGATGAGTTCTTCCTGATCCCTACCTTTTCCAATAGCACCAGCCTGAAGCTGGATCGCCTGCGGGCCTCCAGCATCAAGACACTGAGCTTGACCTGGCAGGTGATTGAATTCCTGTCGGACGCGACGGTCCAGACCGGTACCGCCACACTTCCCGTTCCGGGCGCTACCACGACGAACCAGTCGGCCACCGCGACGGTGAGCACCCTCACCAACAGCGGGGCCAACGCTCTTCTGTTTTTCTACATCAATCCGGGAAGCGGCTTCTTGGGAGAGGATTCCGAGTTCTATACCCGCGGCACCATCACCAGCGGGACGATCCTGACCTTTGTGCGCCAGTACGCCCCCACCACGGCCAACACCAGCGTGGCGGTCCGGTACTACGTGGTGGACTTCACGGAAGGATCCGTTGCTCTCGGGTTAGGCCAGAAGGGCCAGACCGCTCAGTTCCCGACCGCCCCGACGCTGAAGGCGATCGCTTCCTCGACCGACGCGACTCCGATCGTCATCACCACCAGCGCCACGCACGGCTACAGCACCGGGCAACTGGTCAACATCACCGGCCACACGGTGAATACCAATGCCAACGGCAACTGGGTGATCACCGTCATCTCCACGACCCAATTTTCATTGGATGGTTCCACCCTGACAGGAGGAGGGGCGGGCGGCGCAACCGGTAACGCATCGACGTCAATCAATACCAGCTTGACCGCGGTGACCCCTCAGAGGACGATGACGTTGATTTCAGGATCAGGTAGCGGAACAGGCGCCAATACGGCGGCGACGTACGGAGATGATCTGTCTCTGGCGGGTTTTCTGACTACGGTGGGCGGCACCAGCTACCTGTCGGCCATCCGGGACTCCGGCGCGGTGGCGATCCCGGCCGACTGCAACTATTTCGCTTACGAATTCCCGCCTCTGACCGTGGTCAGCCCCAACGGGGGGGAGCTCTGGAAGGTGGGGGGGCAGGAGATTATCCGGTGGAAGCATGCGGATGAGCTGAACGGTGATCCGGACGGCGGCGGGCCCCTGACGTTCCACCGGGTGAAGATCGAGATGTCGATCAACAGCGGAGCCGGATACATCACCACCGCCATCGACGACAGTGGAAGGAACATCACGTTGGATGAGCCGGCCTCCCCGGCGGTCGCCAACGAGGGGTCCTATCAGTGGACGATCCCGGCTCAGATGAATGACGGGACGATGAAGGACCTGGATGTGGCCACCTGCCGGGTCAAGGTGACCGCCGTCGATGTGGCCGCCCGGAACTTCGACGTCTCCAACGGGGACTTCACCATCAAGGGGACGGTGACGATGACTCAGCCGAACACCGCCACCACCCTCGCTGTGGGGGACCCTTACACAATCAAGTGGAGCAACACCGGGTCGCTGGATGACAACGGCAACTTCATCCTCAAGCTGTACACAGGCCCTAACGGGACTACCCTCAACAGCACGATTGGACAGGTGGGGATCAGCTCCTCCACGAACGCCAGCCCGATCGCCGTCACCACCGCCGCCGCTCACACCTGGAGCACCGGCCAGAAGGTCACGATCAGCGGGCACACGGTCAACACCAACGCCAACGGAACCTGGACGATCACCGTGACCGGGGCGAACACCTTTACCCTCACTGGGTCGACCGGCAACGGGGTGGGAGGAGCCGACGGGACCCTGATTCCGGTCTTTCTCCCCAGTGCCGGGTCGGCCGGTTACATCTGGACGATTCCCGACGTGATCGGCGCCGATCTTCGGGTTGGGATCGAGGCCTCCTGGGATGCGGCCGGCGTCAACGACAAGTCGGACGTCGACTTCACCATCAAGGGAAAGCTGACCCTGACCTCCCCGAACGGAGATCCGGATGGGGGCGGGCCTCTGACCGCGGAGGTCTGGCCGGCCCAGGCGCCTCAGACGATCACCTGGGACAAGGTGGGGACCTTCTCCAACGTCTATCTGTACCTTTCCCCCAACAGCGGCGCCTCCTATCCGACCACGATCGCCGGGCCGGTGGCCACCGGGGCAAGCTCCGGATCCTACTCCTGGACCCCTCAGGTGGCCGACATCACCGCCACCGGGAGGGTGAAGGTGGCCTCTGACCAGGTGGCGGCCCTCCAGGTTTCGGATGAATCGAACGCCGACTTCTCCATCGTTCCCTCGGTGCAGGTGACCAGCCCCGACACCGGTTCTGAGATCTGGCGGGTGGGGGACCCTGCCACGATCGGTTGGAACTACAACGGGAGCATCACCAATGTGAAGATCGAGTATTCGACCAACGCCTTCACCGATGAGAGCCAGACCGCGGTCATCGCCCCGCCCCCCACCGTCCCCGCGGAGACGAACCCTCCGACCGGCGCCGGAAACGGGGAATACACCTGGCCGTTGGTCGACGATAACATCAGCGGGACCGTCAAGGTCCGGGTCAGCAATGCCTCCGCCGCCTCACAAAACGACCTGTCCAACAACAGCTTCAAGATCCGGGGGAAGATCACGATGGTTGCCCCCGTTGGCGGAGAGGTCTGGCCGGTCGGATCTTCCCAGATCATCTCCTGGACCAAGCAGGGGTCCCTGGGGAACGTGGATGTCCTCTACTCCACCAACGGCGGCTCTTCGTATCCGAACACCCTGGCCACCAACCAGACCGGGACCACCTGGACCTGGAACCCGATCCCGGATGTGGTGAACAACACGGTCCGGGTCCGGGTCCAGTCGGTCACCTATCCGACCGACACCCGGGGTGATTCCCCGGCCAACTTCGCGATCAAGCCGTCCCTGACGATCACCTCTCCCAACGGGGGCCAGCAGTGGGGGGCCAGCACCGCGCAGCTCATCACCTGGAACAAGACCGGAACGATCGGGGATGTGAAGCTGGAATACTCGACCGATAGCGGCTCCACCTATCCGAACGTGATCATCGGCTCCACGCCTGGGGATACGGACCCGCCTACAGGAGCGGATAACGGCCAGTATTCCTGGACCACGCCATCGACCGTGGGCACCGGGTTCCGGGTGAAGATCTCCCTGGTGAGCGACGCCACCGTGTTGGATACCTCCAACGGCGACTTCTCGCTGCAGGGGAGCGTCACCCTGGCTGCTCCCAACGGGGGACAGACCTGGATTGTGGGGGAGACCAACCGGAACATCACCTGGACGATGGTGGGGGCCATCTCCAACGTGAAGCTGGAATATTCCAAGAACGGCTTCGCCGATGAGAACCAGACCTACACGATCATCGCCTCCACACCGGCCGGACCCTTGAGCTACAACTGGACTCCTATTCCGGACGCGATCGGGTCTTCCTTAAAGGTTCGGGTCACCGACGCGGGAGACGCCACGGTGACCGATCTTTCCGACGCGGCCTTCACGATCAAGGGATCGCTGACCCTGACCCAACCCAACGGCGGGGACATCTGGGTGGTGGGGGCGACCCAACTGATCAAATGGGACATGGCAGGGACGTTGGGGAATGTGAAGCTGGAGTACTCGAAGAACGGATTTTCCGATGAATTACAGACCTTTACCGTCGTCGCCTCCACCCCGTCCGACACCGCTCCGACCGGGGACGGGAAGGGGGATTACTCCTGGGTGATTCCGGACGCGATCGGCTCCACCACCAAGGTGCGTGTGAGCCAGGTGAGCGACGGCACCGTGGTGGACACCTCCGACCTGGACTTCACGATCAAGGGGTCGATCACCGTCACCGCGCCCGACGGGGGAGAGCAGTGGGGAATCGCCACCCCTCAATCGATCACCTGGACCAAGACCGGGACCCTGACCGGGAATCTGAAGCTGGAGTATTCCACGGATGGAGGGGTCACCTACCCGGGCGGCAACCTGATCAGCAACACGGTGGCCGCCAGCGGCACCAGCTACTCCTGGACCGTGCCGGACGCCCCCACCACCCAGGGCCGGGTCAAGGTGACCTACTTGAACGACGCTTCTGTCAACGATCAATCCAACGCCAACTTCAGCGTCAAGGGGTCCCTCACGGTCAACGCCCCCAACGGCGGGGAGACCTGGATCGTGGGGGAGAGTCGGAACGTCACCTGGACGCGCGGCGGTTCGATCGCCAACGCGAAGCTGGACTACTCGACCGATGGTGGGGCCACCTTCCCCAACGCGATCGTGGCCTCCACCCCGGCCGTGGACCAGAGCTACGCCTGGACCGTGCCGGACTCGATCGGGACGCAGCTTCGGGTCCGGATCTTGGATGCCGGCGATGCCTCGGTGGGGGACACCTCGAACACCGACTTCACGATCAAGCCGTCTTTGACCCTCACCTATCCCAACGGAGGGGAGACCCTGATCGTGGGTGGGAGCGCCAACATCGTCTGGAACAAGACCGGGACGATCGCCAACGTGAAGCTGGAGTATTCCAAGAACGCCTTTGTCGACGAGACCCAGACGGTCCAGATCGTGGCCTCCACCGCGGGTGAGACCGATCCTCCCACGGGGGCTGGGAATGGCCAGTATACCTGTACCATCCCGGACGCGATCGGGACCAACCTGAAGATCCGGGTGACCAACCTGGCCGACACCTCCGTGGTCGACGTCTCGGACGCCGCCTTCACGATCAAGGGATCGGTCACGCTGACCTCCCCCAACGGGACCGAGGTCTGGGTGGTGGGGGAGAACCGGGACATCGTCTGGACGTTGACCGGGACGATCGCCAACATGAAGCTGGAATATTCCAAGAACGGCTTCGCGGATGAGTCTCAGACCTTCACCATCGTCGCCTCGACCGCCGCCGAGACCGATCCTCCGACCGGCGCGGGAAGCGGGCAGTACGGCTGGACCGTGGCCGATGCGATCAGCAGCGCCGTCAAGGTTCGGGCCACCGACACCTCCGACGCCACGGTAAAGGACGTCTCCGACGCCAACTTCACCATCAAGGGGAGGATCACCCTGACCTATCCCAACGGAGGGGAGGCCTTGACCGTCGGCTCGGCGCCGAACATCGCCTGGACCCGGAACGGTTCGATCGGTTTCGTCGAGCTGCGCTACGATACGGGGGCCGGGACCTTCCCGAACGTGATCGTCGCCTCCACCGATGCCGATCCCCCGCCGTCCGATAACGCAGGGGTCTACGCCTGGACGATCCCGGACGCGATCGGCAACACGGTGAAGGTGCGGGTGACCAACACCGCCGACACCTCCGTCTTCGACGACTCGAACGCCAACTTCAAGATCCAGGGGGCCCTCACCCTGACGGCTCCCAACGGAACTGAGATCTGGCAGGTCAACGGCTCCCAGAACATCACCTGGACGAAGACCGGTTCCATCGCCAACGTGAAGCTGGAATACTCCACCAACAGCGGCTCCACCTATCCGAACCTGATCATCTCCTCGACCGCCGCCTCCGTCTTGACCTACGCCTGGACGATCCCGAACACCCCCTCGGCGACGGCCCGGGTGAGAATCTCCGACGCCTCCGACGCCGCGGTGCTGGATGAGTCCAACGCCGACTTCAAGATCCGGGCCGGACTCACCTTGACCTATCCCAACGGCGGGGAGGTCTTGACGGTCAATGCCGGCGAGAGCATCGCCTGGACCACGGTCGGGACGGCGGCCAACGTGAAGCTGGACTACTCCACCAACGGAGGGGTGTCGTTCCTGTACCCGATCGTGGGCTCCGTCACCAACACCGGCACCTACTCCTGGACCGTGCCGGACTCCATCACTACCGCCGCCCGGGTGAAGGTTTCCGACGCCGCCGACGCGGATGCCTTCGACGAGTCGAACGGGAACTTCAAAATCCGGGGCGCCTTCACCCTGACCGCCCCGGATGGGGGAGAGTCGTTGGGGATTTCCACGCCGCAGCCGATCGTCTGGAACGTCACCGGTGGAATCGCCAATGCGAAGCTGGAGTACTCCACCAACGGCTTTTCGGATGAGCTCCAGACCTACGTGATCGCCAGCTCCACGCCGGCCAGCACCGATCCGCCGACCGGGGCCGGCAACGGGCAGTACTCCTGGACGATCCCGAACACCCCCTCGGCGACGGTGAAGGTCCGGATCTCCGACGCCGCCGACGCGACGGTGCTGGATCTTTCCAACGCTACCTTCTCGATCAAGGGTTCGGTCACCCTGACCGCTCCCAACGGGGGCCAGAGCTGGGTGGTGGGGACGACCCAGAACATCACCTGGAACGTTTTTGGGGCGATCCCGAACGTCAAGCTCCAATATTCGACCGATGGAGGAGCCACCTGGCCGGCCGGCAACGTGATCGTCGCCTCCACGACCGCCAGCACCGATCCTCCGACCGGGCCGGACAACGGGCAGTACTCCTGGACGGTCGCCGACGCGATCGGCACGCAGTTGCAGATCCGGGTTTCCGACGCCTCGGATGGAACCGTCTTCGACGACTCCGACGCCAACTTCACCATCAAGGGATCGATCACCCTGACCTCCCCGAACGGGAGCGAGCTCTGGGTTGTCGGGGAGTCTCGGAACGTCACCTGGAACAAGACCGGTTCCTTCGCCAACACCAAGCTGGAGTATTCCAAGAACGGATTCGCCGATGAGACCCAGACCTTTTCCATCGTGACGGCCACTCCTGCCGAGACCGATCCCCCGACCGGGGCCGGCAACGGGCAGTACGGCTGGACGGTTCCGGACGCGATCGGGACGGCCCTGAAGGTCCGGGCCAGCGACGCGGCCGACGCGACGGTGACCGACAATTCCAATGCCAACTTCACGATCAAGGGGTCTCTCACCCTGACCGCCCCCAACGGGAGCGAGGTCTGGAAGGTGGGAGAGTCCCGCAACGTCACCTGGACCAAGACCGGCTCGATCGCCAACGTGAAGCTGGAATACTCCACCGACGGCGGCAGCAGCTTCCCGAATGAGATGACGGCTTCCGTCGGCGCCGGAACCGGGACCTACGCCTGGACGGTGCCGGATGCCATCGGCAACGGCTTGCGGGTTCGGGTGACCGATACCTCGGACGCCTCTGTCTATGACGACTCCAACGCCAACTTTGAGATCAAAGGAACCGTTACCCTGACGGCTCCGAACGGGGGTGAGGTTTGGACCGTGGGGACCTCTCAGAACATCGCTTGGACCCGGACCGGATCCTTCGCCAACGTGAAGTTGGAGTACTCCACCAACGCCTTTGCGGACGAGCTGCAGACGACGGTGATCATCGCCTCCACCGCGGCCGACCCGGCTCCGACGGACAACGCGGGGATCTACGCCTGGACCGTTCCGGATGCGATCAGCTCCACCCTCCGTGTCCGGATCACGAACACCGCCGATTCGGCCGTTTTCGACGCCTCGGATACCAACTTTAAGATCGCCGGTTCGGTGACCCTGACGGCTCCGGATGGCGCAGAGGAATGGACCGTTGGCTCCTCTCAGAATGTCACCTGGACCAAGGTCGGGTCCATCGCCAACGTGAAGCTGGAGTACTCGACCAATGGGGGGACCTCCTATCCGAACGTCATTGTCGCCTCCACCGGGGCTGGGGCCGGCGCCTACTCCTGGACGATTCCGGATGCGATTGGGACCAATCGCCGGGTGAAGGTCTCGGATGCCGGCGACTCGAGCGTTAACGATGCCTCCAACGCCAACTTCACGATCATGGGTGGCTTCACACTCTCTGCCCCCAACGGAGGGGAGGTCTGGACGGTGGGTTCCGCCCAGTCGATTACCTGGACCACCGCCGGGTCGGTGGTGAACGTGAAGCTGGAATACTCCACGGACGGCGGCTCCACCTATCCGAACCTGATCGTGGGCTCCGCGACCAACACCGGCACCTACGCCTGGACGGTCCCGGACAGCATTACGACCCTGGCCCGGGTCAAGGTGAGCGACGCCGCCAACGCCAACGCCTTCGACATCTCCAACGTCAACTTCAAGATCCGGGGCGCCTTGGCCCTGACCGCCCCGAATGGCGGGGAGCCGTGGGGGATCGGGACGCCGCAGCTGGTCACCTGGGATCGGACCGGGTCGATCGCCAACGCGAAGCTGGAGTATTCCACCAATGGCTTCTCGGATGAGCTCCAGACTTACGTGATCGCCAGCTCCATCCCGGCCGACACCGATCCGCCGACGGGGGCCAACAACGGCCAGTACTCCTGGACGATTCCCAACACCCCCTCTACCGCTGCCAAGGTCCGGATCTCCGATGCCTCCGATGCGACGGTGAACGATCTGTCCAACGCCAACTTCTCGATCAAGGGAACCGTCACCTTGACTTCCCCCAACGGCGGCGAGGTCTGGGTGGTGGGGACGACCCAGAACATCACCTGGAATGTTCTTGGCGCCATCTCCAACGTGAAGCTTCAATACTCCACCGATGGAGGGGCCACCTGGCTGGCCGGCAACGTGATCATCGCTTCCACCACAGCCAGCACCGATCCTCCGACCGGGCCGAACAACGGGCAATACTCCTGGACGATTCCGGATGCGATCAGCAGCCAGTTGCGGGTGCGGGTCTCCGATGCGGCGGATGCCACGGTCTCTGACGACTCCGACGCCAACTTCACGATCAAGGGGTCGATCACCCTGACCTCCCCGAACGGGAGCGAGCTCTGGGTCGTGGGGGCCTCCCAGAACATCGTCTGGAACAAGCAGGGTTCCTTTGTCAACGCCAAGCTGGAGTACTCGAAGAATGGCTTTGCCGATGAGCTTCAGACCTTCACCATCACGACGGCGACTCCTGCGGAGACCGATCCCCCGACCGGAGTCAACAACGGCCAGTTCGCTTGGACGGTTCCGGACGCGATCGGGACGGCCCTGAGGGTGCGGGCCTCTGATGCGGCCGATGCGACGGTGGTGGATACCTCGGACGCCAACTTCACGATCAAGGGGTCTCTCACCCTGACCGCCCCCAACGGGAGCGAGGTCTGGAAGGTGGGAGAGTCCCGCAACATCACCTGGAATCGGACCGGTTCCATCGCCAACGTCCAGCTTGACTACTCTATCAACGGTGGGACCAGCTTCCCCAACGTGATCACGGGCTCTACCGACGCCACGACCGGCACCTACGCCTGGACGGTTCCGGATGCGATCGGGACCCAACTGCGGGTTCGGGTGA
>CAZRTR010000011.1:0-34688 GCA_964603095.1 uncultured Planctomycetia bacterium | reverse complement strand
AAGATCATGAGCGGGGACCTGATTCACTCGTCGAATCATGAGACGATGCTGGATGAGGCGATTCAGGCGGCGACCGCGCTGTTTCAGAAGTCGGGCGGCGACCGCTTGTCTGAATTCACGGAAGAGGTGCAATTCGCCAAGACCTTGGCGAAAGCCGTCGTCATTCCCTACTGGGGGGAGCTGCCGCAGGAGGCGGTGGGCCTCGTCAGTCCCTATGATCTGGTGGCCTGGCGCAATCGGGACTATCACGGTCTCCTCTCCCAATTCCGATTGCCCAGCCCCCGGGTGGTCCAGCTGACCATTCACTCGTTGGATCAATACTCTGATTTTATTCGTGAATTTTCCGGCCAGCCGTTCTATCGGCAGTCCGAGGCCTTCTTTCGCACATTCCGCACCAACAACGTACGACGCTATATCCCTATGAGCGAGAGGGATCAGCGTCGAGGCCGCATCCTGGGAAATACCGCGCGAGACGGGGACGACAGTTAACGCCGCTGGGCTCTTCGCATTAGTTCTTTTCTCGTTTTCAGTTTGCCCCGTTCTGCCCGTCTGCCCTGGTTTCCTCGCTTTCGCGGCGGATAGTGAGTTCACCGCTCTTCAGGCCGACTTCCTGGAGGGGAAGTACGGCGTCGTTTTGACCAGGACGCAGGAGCAGCTTCTCCGGTCGGATTCGAAAAATAAGGAGGAGCTGCTGTACCTCCAGGGGATCTGCGCCCTGAAGGTGCGGGAGCTGGATCTGGCCCGCTCCTCGCTGGAGCGGCTCCTGGCCGATTATCCGGAGGGCCGCTTCTTTTCTCACGGCTGGATGGCCCGGGCCGAGGTGGATCTGCTGGCGGGAGAGTACGAGAAGGCGCTGGCCGCCTACGAGCGGCTCCTTCAGGAGGAGCGGGCCACCGGTGTGGCTCCGCAGGCGGCCCTGCGATTGGCTCAGGCGCAGAGGAAGCTGGGCTTGTGGGAGAAGTCGAAGGAATCTCTTGAGCGGCTTGTGACAAAGGCCCCGAACAGCGTCGAGGCGGCTCAGGCGAGGGACCTGCTCCAGGAGGAGGATTTCCATTTCGCGGTGCAGGTGGGGGCCTTCGGGACGAAGGCCAACGCCGCCCGTCTGAAGCAGGAGTTGGAGCGCCGGGGTTACGAGACGGCGGTCAGCATGGCCTCGATGCAGGGGAAGCAGTTCCATCGGGTGAGGGTGGGGCGTTTCGCCCGGCGGGAAGAGGCGGAGGAGGAGGCGCAGCGCTTAAGGAAGGAAGGGTTTCCGGGAAAGGTCGTTCCATGATGATTTGCGTCGTGGGGCCGACCGGGGTGGGCAAGTCGGAGGTGGCGGTGGAGCTGGCCCGGCGGCTGTCGGGTGAGATCGTGGCGGTCGATTCGATGCAGGTCTACCGGGGGATGGACTTAGGCACCGGGAAACCGGATCCAGCCCTGCGGCGGGAGATTCCCCACCATGGGTTGGATCTGGTGGAGCCGGAGGAGGAGTTCAACGTGGCCCGGTACCGAAGAGAGGTGGCTCCGGTCATCGAATCGGTCCGGTCCCAGGGTAAGCCGGTGATCCTGGTGGGGGGATCCGGCCTCTACTTCAGGGCCCTTTTGGATGGGCTCTGCCAAGCCCCGGCGGAGGATCCGGCGTTGCGCAGCCGGCTGTGGGAGGAGGCGAGGGTAAGCGGTTCGGAGCAACTGTATGCCCGGTTGCATGGGGTGGACCGTCCGGCGGCGGCCCGGATCCATCCCAACGATGCCAAGAGGATCATCCGGGCCCTGGAGGTTTTCCAGGCAACCGGCCGGCCGATCAGCCAATGGCAGCAGGAGACGACCCGGCCGTTCGTCTCACCCTCGGACTGTCGATGGATCGGATTGACCTGTGACCGGGCCATTCTCTACCGACGGATCGAGGAGAGGATCGACGGCTGGATCCGAGCCGGCTGGCTGGAGGAGGCCCGCTCGCTTCATCGCCGCCGTTTAAGCCGAACGGCCCGGGAAGCCCTGGGCTGTCGGGAGCTGTTCGACACGCTGGAGGGCCGGACCGATTGGGAAGCGGCCGTTGCTCTGATCAAGCAGAACAGCCGGCGTTACGCGAAACGCCAGCTCGGTTGGTTCCGCCAAGATTCGCGCATCGACTGGATCCCTGTGGATGGGCTTTCTCCGGAGTCGATCGCCGACCTCATTGGAACGAGCGCTCCTCGCCAACGTTCGCTTTAACGACCCTCCCTACCGGGACTCCTGGCCGCAGGAGGAGTCGGCCCTTGAGTTGGCAGAGCTGGCCCGCTCCAGCGGCCGGGTGGAGGTGCTGGAATCGATCAGCGTCTCCCGCGACCGGCCCACCCCCACTTATCTGGTCGGCAAGGGCAAGGTCCAGGAGATTCACGACCGGTGCCATCTCCTGAAGGCCAACGTCGTCATCTTCGGGCGGGACCTGAACTTCCCGCAGCAGCGGAATCTGGAGGAGGGGCTGGGGGTGAAGGTGCTTGATCGGACCCAGCTGATCCTGGACATCTTCGCCCAGCGGGCCCGCTCCCAGGAAGGGAAGGTTCAGGTGGAGTTGGCGCAGCTTCAGTACCTGCTGCCCCGCCTGGCCGGGAAGGGAACCCTGCTTTCCAGATTGGGAGGCGGGATCGGGACCCGTGGTCCCGGAGAGCAGAAGCTGGAGATGGATCGCCGACGGATTCGGGAGCGGATCAGCCGATTGAGCCGGGAGCTCCAGGAGATCCACCGCCGGCGGGGGGTTGCCCGACAGAAAAGGGAAGAGGAAGAGATTCCCACGGTAGCCCTGGTCGGCTACACGAACGTGGGGAAGTCGACCCTTCTGAATCGGCTCACTCAGGCCGGCGCCGCGGCCGAGAATCGCCTGTTCACGACGTTGGATCCCTTAGCCCGTCGCCTGGAGCTGCCGAACCATCAGCCGATCCTGTTGTCCGACACCGTCGGGTTCCTCCATCGGCTTCCTCACCATCTGATCGATGCCTTCCGGGCCACTCTGGAGGAGGTGACCGAGTGCCACTTGATCCTGCACCTGTTGGACGGTTCCCATCCGATGCTGAAGGAGCAGGAGGCGGCGGTGCATGAGGTGCTCGAATCCCTACAGGCGGAGAAGAAGCCGATGGTGGTCGCCTTGAACAAGACGGACCGTTTGGATCCGGCATCCCGGGGGGGGCTCAGGCGCCGCTATCCCGGGGCGGTCTTCATCTCGGCCCTGACGGGGGAAGGGATGAAGGATCTGGTCGAACGGCTGATGACGATGTTAAGCCATCAGATGCGGCACTGCTCCGTTTGGATTCCTCATCAGGAACAGGGATGGGTGGAGCGGATCTACCGGCAAGGGCAGGTGCTTAAACGGCAGACGGTCGACGACCACCTTGTTTTAGAGGTTCGAGTCCCTCACCGCCTGTACGGCCAGTTGGAGAAGCGTGGTCTCCTGAAGAGGTCTCCTTAACTTTCTTCTTGACAGAATTCTCGGATATGATATGCTGAAGCTGTTTTAGCACTCTCTTCAGGTGAGTGCTAATATTTGGAGAAAGAGATGACTGTAACTGATTTAAAATCAAGGAGTCACAGAATCTTGGAGGCGATTATCCTGGCCTATGCCGAGTCGGGAGCGCCGGTCGGCTCTGAGTTTTTGTGGGAACATTACGGTTTTGGAGTCAGCCCTGCCACTATCCGGAATGTGATGGTCAACCTGGAGGAGCAGGGGCTGATTACCCATCCCCATACCTCCGCCGGACGGGTCCCGACCGATCGGGGGTACCGGTACTACGTCGATCTTCTGATGAAACCCGGTCGGTTGATGCCGGAGGAGGAGACCGGGATCGACTCCTTCAGACAACCCTCCGCGGCAGGTTATCCTCAGCTGGAGGACCCGTTTCAAACCTTGGGACCGGCGGCCCGTCTTCTGGCCGATCTGACCGGCGAGGTCGGCCTGGTTCTTGTTCCCGAATTGGCGCACGGATCGTTCCGGCGTCTGGAGTTTATTTCGGTCGATCGTCGGGAGGTGGTGGGGGTTCTGATCGCCACCGAGGGGTTGGTCAAGCATGCCATGCTGGTTTTGGAGGAGCCGGTCGATCAGGAGGAGCTGGGGCGGATCGGCCGTTTCCTTAATCAGGAGCTGGCCGGGATGCCGCTGGGCCAGATCCACGCCTATCTGGAGCGATGCCTGTTGGAAACGAGCGGCTCCTTCTTTCATCTGTACAAGCGGGCCATGGACCTTTTGTCGCTCGGGCCTTTCTTTGAGGAGGAGGCCAGCTTGATTCTGGAAGGGACCCATCGGGTCCTGGAGGCCCCGGAGTTCCGGGATATCGGCCGGACCCGTCAGCTGCTGGAGACGCTGGAGCGGAAGGAGGAGCTGATCGAGATCCTTCGGAAGGATCTGGCGGCGGATGAGGTGAAGGTTCATATCGGGGGCGAGAATCGGGAACCGGCCCTCTGCTCCTGCACCATCGTGGCGGCTCCCTATCGGCTTCGGGGCGGGATCATGGGGGCCCTGGGGGTGCTGGGCCCGACCCGGATCAACTATCCGAAGGTGACGACGATGGTCGGCCGGATGGCGCAGGCGGTCACCCATGGATCTTGAGACATGCTCCAAGGAGCTGGAAGAGGCGCGGGATCAGCTGCTCCGGGTTCGGGCCGACTTTGAGAATGCGAAGAAGCGGTGGTTGAGGGAGCAGGCCCATATCCAGGAGTTTGCCAATGGAAATTTGCTCCACCAGCTTCTGGAGATTTACGACGATTTCGAACGGGCCCTGGCGGCGGAGTCCGGTCACCCTGAGGTTCTCGAAGGGGGACCGGAGGACGTTCGTCCTTCGACAGGCTCAGGACGAACGGATGCCTCGTTCCGCGTAGGAGTCAAGATGATCGGAAAGCGAATGGAGGAATTCCTCAGATCGTATGGGGTAGCGCCGATCGAAGCGGTGGGGCAGCCGTTTGAACCGGACAGGCACGAGGCGGTGGCTCATGAGGAGACCGATCAGGCCCCTGAGTCGACCGTCATCGCGGAGCTTCGTAAAGGGTACATGATGAACGGGCGGGTCCTTCGCCATTCGGTGGTGAAGGTCGCCGTGAAGCCCAAGGGATCTGACCCCGTGGGTTCAGAGGAATCGCCTCAACAAGGGGTCTGACCCCTTTTGGTTTAAAAGAGGAGGTTTTAAGCAAACATGGCACGTACAATCGGAATCGATCTGGGAACGTCCAACTCGGCGGCGGCGGTGGTGGAGGCGGGTCGGCCGACGATCATACCCTCGGCGGAGGGGACCACGGTTGGGGGGAAGGCCTTCCCCTCGTACGTCGCCTTCACCAAGGACGGCCAGCGCCTGGTCGGGGAGCCGGCCCGGCGTCAGGCCGCGATCAATCCTGAGGGAACGATCCTGGCGGCCAAGCGGAAGATGGGCACGAATCATCTCTTCCGGCTCCACGGGAAGGAGTACAGCCCCCAGCAGATCTCCGCCTTCATCCTTCAGAAGATCAAGCAGGACGCGGAAGGATACTTAGCTGACACGGTGAATGAGGCGGTGATCACCGTCCCGGCCTACTTCAACGACAACCAGCGCCAGGCGACCAAGGATGCGGGGGAGATCGCGGGGCTCAAGGTCTTAAGGATCATCAACGAGCCCACGGCCGCGGCCATCGCCTACGGGATCGACAAGGCGGAGCAGGAACAGAAGGTCCTGGTCTTTGACTTAGGGGGCGGAACGCTCGATGTCACCATCATGGAGATGTACTACGTCAAGGAGGAGAAATCCTCCGGGTTCGAGGTGCTGGCCACCAGCGGCGATACCCAACTGGGCGGAACCGACATGGACACCGCCCTGATCGACCATATCGCCGGCGAATTCAAGAGGGAAAGCGGCATCGACATCCGCAACGACAAGATGGCCACTCAGCGGGTTCGGGAAGCGGCGGAGAAGGCGAAGATCGAGCTGTCCAACGTGCTGCAGACCGACATCAACCTTCCCTTCATCACCGCCGATGCCACCGGCCCGAAGCACCTGACGATGACGATCAGCCGGGCCAAGCTGGAGGAGCTGGTGGGTCCGATCATCGAGCGCTGCCGGCACCCGATGGAGCAGGCCTTGTCCGACGCCAAGCTGCGGGCGGAGGATGTGGACAGGGTGATCCTGGTCGGGGGGCCGACCCGGATGCCGATCGTCCAGCAGTTCGTGGAACGGTACGCGGGCCCGAAGAAGATGGTGCGGGGGATCGACCCGATGGAGTGCGTCGCCATGGGGGCGGCGATCCAGGCGGCGGCGCTCAAGGGGGAGATCAAGGACATTCAACTTCTGGACGTCACCCCCTTGTCTCTGGGGATCGAAACGCTGGGCGAGGTCTTCACCAAGTTGATCGAGCGCAACACGACGATCCCCACCCGGAAGTCGCAGGTCTTCTCCACCGCGCAGGACAATCAGCCGGCGGTGACGATCCGGGTGCTCCAGGGGGAGCGGGCGATGGCCAACGACAACGTGGAGCTGGGCCGCTTCGACCTGGTCGGGATTCCTACCGCCCCCCGCGGAGTACCGCAGATCGAGGTGACGTTCGACATCGACGCCAACGGGATCGTCCATGTCTCCGCCAAGGACCGGGGGACGGGAAAGGAGCAGTCGATCCGGATCACGGCCCCCCACAAGCTGGCTCCGGACGAGATCGATAAGATGGTGAAGGAGGCGGGCCGGTTCGCCCAGGAGGATGAGCGGCGCCGGCAGGAGGTGGAGCTGAAGAATCAGGCCGATACCTTGGCCTACACCACGGAGAAGGGGCTCAAGGAGTTCGGGGAGAAGGTTTCGGCCGGGGACAGAGCTCAGGTGGAGGAGAAGCTGAAATCCCTCAAGGAGGCCCTGAAGGGATCCGACGGCTCGGCGATCCAGCGGGCGATGGAGGAGTTGACGAAGGTCTCCCACAAACTGGCCGAGGAGGTGTACCGGGCCAGCGCCGCCAAGGGAGGACCCTCCGGCGGGGATTCCGGCCCATCGAAACCGGCCGGCAACGGCAAGAGCACCCAGGAAGGGGTCATTGACGCCGAGTACAAGGTGGACGAGGAAGAGAAGTAAAAACAGTTCGTAGATCGTGGTTCGTAGACACTACGAACTACTCACTACGAACGACGAACTAACATGCCGGTAGCGAAGAGGGATTATTACGAAGTTCTGGGGCTCGAGCGCGCCGCCACCGCCGATCAGATCAAGCAGGCGTTCCGCCGGCTGGCGATGAAGCACCATCCGGATCGCCACGCGACCAACAAGAAGGAGGCGGAGGAGAGGTTCAAGGAGATCTCCGAGGCGTACGAGGTGTTGAGCGACCCGCAGAAGCGGGCCGCCTACGACCAGTACGGACACGGCGGGGTGGAGGGGATGTTCCGAGGAGGTTTTGATTTTGGAAGGGATTTCACCCACTTCGAGGATGTCTCCGATCTGTTCGGCGGGCTGGAAGATCTGTTCGCCACCTTCGGGTTGGGAGATCTGCTTGGGGGCCGGGTCAGGGGCCGGCGTGGAGGTCATCGGGCCGGCCTGGCCGGGGCCGATCTCGAGGTTCCTCTGGAGATCGATTTAAACGATGTTCTGAAAGGGAAGGAGCAACGGCTGCTCCTCCGCCGGCGAGAGGTCTGTGAGGAGTGCAGAGGAGAGGGCAGCCGCGGGGCGACGCCACGGGTCACCTGCCCCGACTGCCAGGGTCAGGGCCAGGTCCGACATACCCAGGGCTTCTTCACGATGGCGACCACCTGCGGCCGTTGTCGGGGCGAGGGAAAGGTGGTGAAGGAGCTATGCCCGAGTTGTGGCGGGGAGGGGAGGCGTCCGATGGGAAAACACCTGACCGTCAAGGTGCCACCGGGAGTGGAGACAGGCATGCGCCTGGTCATGGAAGGAGAAGGAGATGCCGGAGCCCGTGGCGGTCCCCGGGGAGACACGTACGTGGCAATTCGGGTCAGGCCGCACCCGTTTTTCCAACGGAATGGAACCGAGCTTCTCTGTGAGGTTCCGATCAGCATGATCCAGGCGGCGTTGGGGGCGGAGTTGAAGGTTCCTACCCTAGAGGGAACTGCTACTGTCAAGGTTCCTCCAGGAACACAACCAGGAGATTTGCTTCGACTGCGAGGACTCGGGCTACCCCCAGTTCCTCGCAGGATAGGCGAAGACCGTTCCAACAAGGAGCGGGGGGATCAGATGGTTCGACTGGCGGTCGAAATCCCTAAGCGGGTGACCCCCGCCCAGCGGCGGCTCCTGGAGGAGTTCGCCCAAGGGGCCGATCAGGGGATCTTCCCCACGATCCAGAAGTTCTGGGAACAGGTCCGGGGATGGATGAAATGAGGCCGTCTCTATAATATCGGGTGTCCAATGCCTACCTACGAGTACGAATGTCGGGACTGTCGCCATCGGTTCGAGCGGTTCCAATCGATCACGGCCAGGCCGGTCTCCCTCTGCCCCCGGTGCAAGGGAAAGGCCAAGCGTCTGATCTCCTCGGGGGTGGGGCTTCTGTTTAAGGGCAGCGGATTCTACATCACCGACTATCGGTCTTCGAACTACAAGAAGCAGGCCCAGGCGGAGGCCCCAAAGGAATCGGCGACGGAGCCGAAGCCATCCAACTCGGCTACAGCCAAGAAGAGCGAGAGCCGCTCGTGAATCCCAGGGCGCGGCATATCTTCGAGGAACTCAGAGAGCATTTCCCCTACACCATCCTGGCCGCCGCCATCGGCGTGGGGTTCTTGGGGCTCATTACTTTTGTCGCTACCCTCACCAACCGTCAAGCCGTTTTGCCGGAGGCCTCCCAGGGACTGTTTCATCTGACCCATTTCACCCACCTCTTTTTCAGCGCGGTCGCAACTACCTCGATGTTCTGGCGTCACGAACGCCGCTGGCTGAAGGCTTTTCAGGTGGGCCTTTGGGGGACGGTGCTTCCCTGCGGTACCAGCGACGTTCTCTTCCCCTTTGTGGGAGGGCGCTTTTTGGGGGTCCCCATGGAGCTGCACATCTGCATCCTCGAGCATCCTCTCTTTGTTCTTCCGTTCCTCTTGGGAGGGATTGGAGTGGGATTTCTTTTGCCTCCCATTCAGCGCTCCACGATCTTTTCCCATACCGCCCATGTGATCCTCTCCAGCACCGCCTCGATGCTGTATCTGGTTTCCTTCGGCGTGGCCGATTGGCTGAGGTTCATCGCGTTGGTGTTCCTTCTGCTGGTGGCGGCGGTGATGGTTCCCTGCTGCACCAGTGACATCGTCTTTCCGCTGCTGTTCACCCGTCACGAAGAAGAACGCCCTCGTGCCATTCATCGCGCCGTTTAAGGGGCTGCGGTACAATCCCCGGAAGGTCGGCTCGCTGGCTCGGGTGGTGACTCCCCCCTATGATGTCATCTCCCCCGGGGGACAAGCCCAGTACTACCGACGGCACCGGTGGAACTTCGTCCGGGTCGTCTTCGGGAAGGTCTATCCCGGCGATCATGGGAATGAAAACCGGTACTCCCGGGCGAGGCGGACCTTGGAGGAATGGATCCGGGATCGGATCTTGAATCCCGACTCCGTGCCGTCGGTTTATCCGTATCTCCAGGAATTCCGGGTGAGTGGGCGGATCTGCCGCCGCTGGGGTGTGATTGCCTTGGTTCGACTGGATTCCCGGAGGATCTGTCCCCATGAGGAAACCCGGGAAGGGCCTAAGAAGGATCGGCTTCGCCTGTTGGAATCGGTGGAGGCCTCTTTAAGCCCGATCTTCGGATTGATTCCGGATCCGAAGCGGACGTATGAGGGGTTCGTGGTCAGGGCCTGCTCCGCCCGGCGACCGGTGGCCGAGGTGACGACCGAGGGGGTTCGTCACCGGCTGTGGCGGATCAGCGATCCGAGGTGGGTCCAGCGCCTTCAGGCCTTTCTTCGAGCCAGGGACCTGGTCATCGCGGATGGCCACCACCGATATGAGGCGGCGGTCACCTATCGGAACCGGCGGCGGCGGCAAGACCCTTCCTATACGCCTACCGCTCCTTACAACTTTGCCATGTTCTATCTGGCGGCGGCCGGTTCAGAGGACCCAGGGCTTCTGCCGACCCACCGGGTCGTTCATCGAGTCGCCTCTGAACGGCTCAAGAGGTTGATCCGCCAGATGGTTGCTTTGAACATCGCGCGGCCGGTGAGAAACTGGGTTGCCTTGCTCAGCCGCTTGCAGGAACTGCGGGACAAGGGGCGAGTCGCCTTAGGGTTATACACAGGCAATGGGGCGGGAATTTTGCTGGAGGCCGAGGCGGGGTCCTCGTACCAGCTGGACGTGGAATGGCTTCATCAAGAAATTCTCCCCCAATGGGTTGGGGTGGAGAGGGAGGTTTCCTATACTCAGGACCTGGCCTGGGCCCGCCGGCTCGTTCAGCGCAAGAGCGCCCGGGCCTTGTTCGTTGTGCAGCCGCCCCGCCTCCAGACGGTCTTCGCCAGAGCCCGGTCCGCCAGGAGGATGCCTGGAAAGACCACCTATTTCTACCCCAAGCCGTTGGCGGGGCTGGTGGAGTATGTGTGGGGACAGGTCTTAGACCTGTCCCCAGGGTCAAACCCCTTCAGGGCAAAAGGGGTCTGACCCCATGGCGATTTTCGGGAGACCTAAGTACACCGTCGTCCGAGTCAAGAAGCGGGAGATCCCGGAGGGGCTGTGGACCAAGTGCGAGGAGTGCGGGGAGATCATCTACAACAAGGCGCTGGAGGAAAACTGCAAGGTCTGCCCGAAATGCCAATACCACTTTACGCTGGGCGCGCAGGAGCGGGTCCAACTGCTGATCGACAGCGGCACCTTTCAGGAGTTCGACAGCAACCTGCAATCGGTCGATCCTCTGGGGTTCAAGGGTCCCAAGACCTACGTGGAGAAGCTCAAGCTGGATCAGGCATCCACCGGGTTGTCCGAGGCGATGGTGGCCGGAGAGGGGAGGATGGAGGGCAAACGGATCGTCTTCGGGGTGACCGATTCCCGGTTCATCATGGGCTCGATGGGCTCGGTGGTGGGGGAGAAGGTGACCCGAGCGATCGAGCGGGCCTTGCGCAGCCGGATCCCTCTGATCATTGTCTCCGGTTCAGGGGGAGGAGCCCGGATGTACGAGGGGATGTTCTCCCTCATGCAGATGTCCAAGACCTCGGTTGCCCTGGCGGAGCTTCACGAGGGGGGCGTCCCGTTCATCTCGGTTTTGACGAATCCGACGATGGCCGGGGTGATGGCCAGTTACGCCAGTCTAGGGGATGTCATCATCGCTGAGCCGAAGGCGCTGATCGGGTTCACCGGGCCCCGGGTGATCGAGCAGACGATCCGACAGCGGCTGCCCGAAGGGTTCCAGCGGTCGGAGTTCCTGTTGGAGCATGGCCAGATCGACAAGGTGGTCCACCGAAAGCAGCTCAAGGGCGTTTTAAGCCAGCTGTTGGACTATCTCTAGGAGTAAACAGTGAACAGTGTACAGTGACGACCTCTTTACTGTAAACTGTACGCTGTAAACTGTAAACTTTCCCTTATGGCTCAAGTCAGCATTCAAGAGGTGACCAAGGTCTACCCCGGCGGGGTCAAGGCGGTGGACCGGGTTTCGCTGGAGGTCGAATCCAAGGAGTTTGTCGTCCTGGTGGGGCCCTCCGGCTGCGGGAAATCGACGATCCTCCGGATGGTGGCGGGTCTGGAGGAGATCACCTCCGGCAAGATCACCATTGGGGGGAAGCTGGTCAACGACATGCCGTCCAAGGACCGGGACATCGCCATGGTCTTCCAGAGCTACGCCCTCTACCCCCATATGACGGTCTTCGAGAATATGGCCTTCGGGCTGTCGCTCAGGGGCTATCCGAAATGGGAGATCGCCAATCGGGTGAAGGAGGCGGCCGAGATCCTGGGGATCTCCCGGTATCTCAACCGGAAGCCCCGGGAGCTTTCCGGAGGGGAGAGGCAGCGGGTGGCGGTGGGACGGGCGATCGTCCGAAAGCCGCTGGTCTTCCTGTTCGATGAGCCCCTCTCCAACCTGGATGCGAAGATGCGGGTTCAGATGCGGACGGAGCTGAACAAGCTGCACATGCGGCTGCAGTCGACCATGATCTACGTCACTCACGATCAGATGGAGGCGATGACCTTAGGGAACCGGATCGCCGTGATGCACCAGGGGGTGATCCAGCAGGTGGCCGATCCAGCCACCCTGTATGAGCATCCGGTCAACCGGTTCGTCGCCAGCTTCGTCGGATCTCCCCCCATGAATTTCATCCCGGGCCGGATCCTCCGTCGCAACGGCCGGGCCTATTTTGACGAGGGCGCCTGGCGGGTCAAGATCGCCGATGAGATGGTCCCAAAGTTGGTCTCCCTCGATGGAAAGACGACCCTGCTGGGGATCCGGCCGGAGGATATCTACGACAAGCTGTTCGTCCAGTACGCCCCTCCGGAGAATACGGTCACCGCCACGGTGGAGGTGGTGGAACCGATGGGGGCGGAGGTCTATCTGCATCTGCTGTTGGGGTCGCATGCCCTGACGGCCCGGGTGGGGGGGCACGAGCGGCCCAAGGTGAATCAGGACATGGATCTGGTCTTCGATATGTCGAAGGTGCATTTTTTTGACTCCGAAACGGAGGTGGCCATCGTTTAGTCCGACCTGGCGGAAGGTCGGCTTCGGGTCGATCTTCTTGCTGGCCCTCTTCTTCCTTCTGATTTTTTCCCTGAAAGCGTTCCCGCCCCACGGCCTTTCCCGAGTTCCCCTGTCGATCGTCGCCCACCTGTTTTTCCCCCTGATCGTCTATGGCTGGATGGAGCACGGCCTGATCTGGGGGATCGGGTCGGCCATGCTGGGGGCCATCGGGATAGGATTGTCCGGCTTGGCCGTGCAGGAGGGGACGCTCCTGTGGCTGCCTCTCCAATTTCTTCTTCTTGGGCTGATCCTCCATGTCGGAATCCGTTTCTGGGAGGGGACCCTTCATGCCGAGATGGCGCGCCGGGAGCGGCTGGAGGAGGAGGTCAACACCCTGGAAAGCGAGAATCGGATCTTGAAGGAGACCTCCGCCGGGGCGCAGGCCCGGCTGGAGCGATACCAGCAATTGCGCCGGATCGCCGATCAGTTTAACGCGACCCTTGCGCCGGAGGGGTTGATCCCCTGCATCACTCAAGCGACAGGGCAACTGGTGGAGAAGGCGGATCGAGTGTTGCTCTATCTGGTGGACCTCCAGTCCCTCTGGCTGGAGTTGAAGAACGTCTGGAGCCGGACCGGCCCGGTGACGGTGAAGGCCAAGACCGGCGATTCGTTCGACCAGTGGGTGATGCGCCAGGCCCAGCCGCTTCTGGTGGAAGAGCCCTCCCGCGATTTCCGGTTTCCGAGCATCTCCTCGGATCAGTTGGGGCGGCCCTTGGGATCTTTGCTGGTGGTTCCTCTGTTCGGTGAGATGCGGCCGCTGGGGGTGTTGAGGGCCGAGTCCAGCCATCCCGGGGGACTCGGAGGGGAGGACCTCCGGCTGGTTCGGATCGTGGCCGACCTGGCTTCCTTGGGGATCGAGAACAGCCGCCTGTACAACCGGACGGCGGAGTTGGCGATGACGGACGATCTGACCGGATTGTCGGTTCGGTCCCACGCTGAGAAATGGTTGGAAGAGGAGATCCTCCGCGCGGGGGCCCAGGGGCGCCCGGTTTCCCTCCTGCTCATCGACATCGACCGGTTCAAGGTTTACAATGACACCTTCGGCCATTCCGCCGGAGATAAATTGCTCAAGCAGCTGGCGGTACTGCTTCGCAGGGCGCATCGTCCCGGAGAGATGGCCGCTCGATGGGGCGGGGAGGAGTTCACCCTCCTGCTCCCGGGTGTGGATCCTCAGGAGGCGTTCCGCCGAGCGGAGGAGATTCGCAAGGAGGTGGAGGCCACCCGAGTCGAGCTGCGGCGTTCGGTCACGACGACCACCGTGTCGATCGGGGTAGCGACGTTTCCCCAAGACGGTTCCACCGTTGAAGGGCTTCTCCGGGTGGCCGATGAACGGCTCTACCGGGCCAAGGGCCTGGGTCGAAATCGCGTCTGCGCCGTCGGGGTGGAATCGGGGGTTTAGAAAGGGGCTCTTAGAATGGGTTGGTGGTTCCTCTTGCTGGTGGGGATGGAGTTTATCGGGGGATGGAGGGCGGTGTCGGGGGGGATCGTCCTCATTGCCCTGATCCAGGCGATGCTCCTCAAAGGGGGGGGTGGGGGTGAGCATTGGATCGGGCCGTGGGCGGGGCTGGCGGTCCTTCCGTTTCTACTGGCGTGGCGGCAGAGACGTTTCCGGTTCGAGCTTCTTAAGGTGAAGGCCCGCCATCAGGACTTGGAGGAGCGACGCGGCCAGCGGAAGGAGCAGAGGAGCCGGTCCGAACAAGAGATTCGGGGTCGAGAGGAGGAGATCCATCGGATCAGCGAGCAGTATGGGCTTTCCAAGAGGTTCTTGGGCACCCTGGATCTGAATCAGGCCTTGAGCATCACCGAGGATGCGCTGCTGACCTGGTTTCCCCAGATCGCAGCGCAGGAGCGGGCCGCCACCCTGGATCGGGTCCGATCCCTCGTGGAAGAGAACGCCATCTCCAGGGACAGTTTGGTGGAGGTCTTGCCCTCCATGTCGATGGATCCTGGGGTCCGGGAACAGTGGGCGGTGATCAGTGGCCAGCTGGAGTTGGGATTGCAGCGAATCTGCCTCTATCGGCGGGTCGAGGCGGCTGCCATCCATGACGGATTGACGGGGCTTCTCGCCCGTCGCACCTTCCGGGAACGGTTGAAGGAGGAGGTGGCCCGGGCCCAGCGGCGGGGAGGGTCACTGGTTTTCCTGATGGTGGATCTGGACCACTTTAAGCGGATCAACGATACGTACGGCCATTTGGTGGGAGACGTGGTGTTGCGGGAGGTGGCCAATTGCATTCGTCGTTCCGTCCGGGAGGTGGATCTGGTGGCACGCTATGGGGGGGAGGAGTTCGCCGTGGTTCTTCCGGAGGCGGACCGGGCGCTGGGAGTCCAGATCGCGGATCGGATCCGGCAGACGATCGAGCGGGCCTGGATTCAGGCGTACGACGAGAAGATCCAGATTACTGTTTCCATTGGGGTGGCCCTTTTTCCGGAATCCGCTCGGGGGGCCGATGCCTTGGTCGAACGGGCCGATAGCGCCATGTACGAGGCCAAACGGTTGGGGCGCAACCGAGCAGAGGCCGCTTAACCCCAAGCCATGACATCTCCCTGCACGATCGGGATCGATATCGGCGGAACCTGGATCAAGATCGGGTTGGTCCGAAAGACCCGCCTGCTGGTTCAACGGGCCCTTCCCACGTCCCCATTCTCGACTCCGGAGGCCTTACAGGAGGGACTGAAAGAGGCGATTCAGCCCCTCCTCCGATCGGTCAAGGGATCGGTGTCTGGGGTTGGGGTCGGTGTGCCGGGGCTGGTTCAGTACCCGGGGGGGATCGTCCGATCCTGCGCGAACCTTCCAGGTTGGAAAGAGGTTCCTCTGAAGGTTCTCCTTCAGCGTCGGTTCCGTCTTCCGGTCCGCGTGGACAACGATGTCAACCTGATGACATTGGCGGAATGGAAGGTGGGGGCTGGGCGGGGGGTCGAGAATCTGGTCTGCATCACCCTGGGGACCGGTGTGGGAGGGGGGCTGGTGGTGGAAGGACGGCTCATCCGGGGTTGGAAGGGGTCGGCCGGAGAGATTGGGCATCTGCCGTTGGGAGAGAAGGGGCCCGGTTGCCCCTGCGGAGGAATCGCCTGTCTGGAACGGACTGTTGGAAACCGGGAGATCCTCCGCTGGGTCCGCCGACAGTTGGCCGGAGGAGCGAAGAGTCGGATCCCGGAGCTGATCCATCATCACTGGGATCAGCTCCAGCCGGAGGTGATTGATCGGGCCTGCGAGTTGGGGGATCGCTTGGCCCTCCAGACGTGGAGGAGGGCAGGGGAAAAGGTGGGGCTGGCCTTGGTGTCGGTCGTCAATCTCCTCAACCCGGAGAAGATCGTTGTGGGGGGCGGGATCGCCAAGGCGGGACGGTGGCTTCTTGAGCCGATGCGCCAGACGGTCCAACGCCGGGCGATGCGGGATGTGGCGCATGTGTCGATCGTTCCCGCTCAACTCGGCGCCTCCGCCGGATTGATCGGCGCGGCGCTGCTCGCCCAAGAAAAAGGGGAAACAGGGGAGTGAGGGGAAAGAGGGGAAGGAGGGGAGATAGGGTAAACAAGGGAGGAAGGGGAGATAGGGGAAGGAGGGGAAGAAGGGGTTACAGGCCCCTTTTTCCCCTGTTGCCCCTCGTTCCCCTTTTGCTCCTCTCTCCCCTCTTTTCTCTCTTCCCCTCCTTTGCCGCTTCTGAGGAGCCGGTCGAGGTCCGTGGAGACCAGGTCGAGTACTTCGACACCTTCCAGAAGATGGTCGCCTCGGGGAACGTGGTCGCCACCCACCGGGATGTAAAGCTGACCTGCGACCAGGCCACGATCTACATGGCGACCAAGGATGCCTACCTCAAAGGGCGAGTTCGGCTGGCCCAAGCCGGGTCCCTCTTGAAGGGGGAGGAGGTCGTTTACAACTTTCAGACGCGCAAGGGGACCGTGCTTCAGGCCGAATCCGAAGTGGACCCGTGGCGGTCTCAAGGGGACCGGATTCAGAAGATCTCCGAGTCGGCCTTCCAGCATCGGGACGGCACCCTCACCACCTGCGACTTCGAGGATCCCCACTCCCGCTTGAAGGCCAAGGAGATCCGGGTTTTTCTGGACGACCGGGTCGTGTTGAAGAACGCAGTGATGTACGTTGGGAAGGTGCCGCTGCTTTATTTACCCTCCTACACCCATCCCTTGGACGACAAGCGACCCCGGGTGACGATCATCCCGGGAAAAGACAAGCAATGGGGCCTCTTCCTGCTCACCGCATGGAGGTTGTACCTCCATGAAAACCTCCAGGGGCGGGTCCATGTCGATTACCGGGAACGGTTGGATCTGGCCAGCGGCGTTGACTTGAAGTACGAACTTCCAACGGGAGGGAAGGGGCTCTTTCGGACTTACTATACCAACCAGCGGGCCCTCCAACGCGAGCACGCCTGGTCGAAGTTCTTCAACGAAGATAAGGATAAACCCACCACCGAGGTGGAACGGTTCCGGTTTCAGTTGAGGCACCGCTGGGAAATCGACCCGCAGACTCAGGCCACGCTCGAGTACAACCGGGCGAAGGATCCCACCATGGTCCAGGACCTCTTTCTTCGTGAGTACGAACGGGACCAGTCGACCCGGACCTATTTTCAGCTCCTCAAATCGGCTCCGTGGTTCGGGATCAACTTCCTGGTGGATAAGCGGGTCAACCGATTTGAGACGTTGGTCCAACAGCTGCCTTTGATCGAATTCCGAACCCGGCCCTTCAAGATCCCTTGGCTTTGGGCTCCCAAGACGTCGGGTGGACTTCTGGGTGGGGGGGGGGCTTCACCGGGATGGTACTATCAATCCGCATCCGATTACACCCACTCCAATGTGGCGAACAAGACGAACGGAACGGAGGCGTCCCTTCTGCGGTTCAACACCCTCCAGGAGATCTTCCATTCTTCCCGTCTGTTTCGCTGGCTCAACCTCCGCCCCTTCGCCTCGTTTCGCCACACGGCCGATTCCCGGGGGTTAACGGAGAACGCCCCCCAGTTCCGGCAGGCGGCGGCGGCCGGATTCGACTTGAGCACCAAGCTCTCCCGGCTGTTTCTCCTGGATTCGGACCTCTGGGGGATCGAGATCCACCGGTTGAGGCACATCATTACCCCGACGCTGGCGTACAAATACCAGGCCAAGCCGACCCTTTCGGCGGACCGGCTGCTGCGTTCGGACGGGTTGGCCAAGAGCAACATGCTCACTGCTGGGTTGGAACACAAGCTTCAGACCAAGCGGGGCGTGGGGAAGAACCTTCAGACGGTGGACATCGCCCGGTTCCTCAAGTCGGTGAGCTATGATCTGGAGGGCGCGGGGGGCAGGGGAGGGCGAGTCGGGGATCTGGATTTGGACATGGAGCTGTTGCCCACCGCCTGGCTTCGGCTCGAGTCGGACGCCAAGATCGATCCCCATCTGGGCAAGTTCTCCACGATCAATGCGGATCTGGTCGCCGGTCCCCGGGGAGCCAGTGCCACGGTTGGAGATCTGGATGCCACCCAATCCGTCGGAAGGTTGGGGCAGCGGCCTTGGACGACGGGGCTTGGATGGCGCTACCAGCGTAACACGAGCAGCCAGCTGGTCTGGGAGACGGAATTCGACCTGGGAAAGAAGTGGCATGTGGGCGTCTACCAGGCGTTTGACGTCAAGCGGTTCGTCACGGAGACCTCCCCCACGGAGTCCCGAACGGTCAAGAAGATCTACGACTTCCCGGAGGTGGAGTATCGGCTGGAGCGGGATCTGCACGAGTGGACGGTGGAGTTGGTTTACAATGTCCGCCGGGCTCAGGGGGAGTCTGTGCTTCTGCTGTTCCGCCTCAAGGCCTTCCCGGACATGCCGCTGGAGACCCAGCGCAGCTATCATCAGCCGAAGTCCGGCCGGAATTTCCCGAAGCGATAACCGTGATATAATGCGGGCTTCGAGTTAAAACGATGGAGATCTGCATCGTCGGGGCGGGGCACGTCGGGTTGGTGACCGGGGCTTGTTTTGCCGACTTGGGCAACCGGGTCATCTGCGTCGACAACGACCGGAGGAAGATCCTCTCTTTGAAGAGGGGGAAGGTCCCTTTCTATGAACCGGGGCTGGAGCCGCTCGTTGCCCACAACCTGGCGCAGAAGCGGCTTTCCTTTGCCACGGAAATCGCGGAAGGGGTCCGGCGCTCCGAGGCGATCTTCATCGCCGTGGGAACCCCCCCGAAGGATTCCGGGGAGGCGGATTTGACCGGTATCGAGCAGGTTTCCCGGGCGATCGCCCGGGTCATGACCCGCTATCACCTCATTGTGGAGAAGTCCACCGTCCCGGTGGAGACAGGCAAGTGGATCCGCCATACGCTTGAGTCGACCGTCCGGAAGAAGGTTCCTTTTGACGTGGCCTCCAATCCGGAATTTCTGAGAGAGGGTTCCGCGATCAACGACTTCGTCCATCCGGACCGGATTGTGATTGGGGTGGAATCGGAGCGGGCCCGAGCCATCTTGGAGAAGCTGTACCAGCCGCTTAAATCCCCCTTGGTCGTCACCGACGTCGCCAGCGCGGAGCTGATCAAGCACGCCTCCAACGCTTTTCTCGCGACGAAGGTCTCCTTCGTCAACGCCATCTCGATCCTGTGCGAGAAGGTGGGAGCCGATGTGGAGAAGGTGGCGCTGGGGGTGGGGTTGGACCGGAGGATCGGCCCCTCGTTTCTCCATGCCGGCGCGGGGTACGGGGGATTCTGCCTTCCGAAGGATATCGACGCCTTCATCCGTATCGCGGAGAAGCTCGGTTACAACTTCCATCTGTTGAAAGCGGTTCGGGAGATCAACGATGACCAGCGCCTGCGTCTGGTGGAGAAGGTCGAGAGGATGCTGTGGAACTTGAAGAAGAAGAGGATCGGACTCTTGGGGCTCGCCTTTAAGCCGGACACCGATGATCTCCGATTCGCTCCCGCCTTGGAGGTGATCGCCGCCCTGAGGGCTGCGGGGGCTGAGATCAAGCTGTTTGACCCGCAGGCGATGCCTGCGGCCAAGAAGATCTTGAATGGGGTCACCTTCGCCAAGGATGCCTACCAATTGGCCAAGGATTGCGATTGCCTGGTGGTGATGACCGAGTGGAATGAGTTCAAGGAGCTGGACCTTTCTCGTCTCAAGTCGGTCATGCGACAACCGGTGGTTGTGGACGGCCGGAACCTGTACGACCCGGACACGATGAAACGCCTCGGCTTCCGGTACGCCGCCATGGGCCGTGGCTAAATCAGCCGATCCCTTAGGGTCCACCCTGATCGCCGGGGTACAGATCAAACGCCTCAAGGTGATCCCGGATGACCGGGGTCGGTTGATGGAGATACTCCGGGCGGACGACCCGATCTTTGACCGGTTCGGCCAGGTGTACGTCACCACCGCTCGGCCGGGAGTGGTGAAGGCGTGGCACTACCACAAGCTGCAGGCCGATCATTGGGTCTGCTTGACCGGAAAGGCCCGGGTGGCTCTCTACGACGCTCGTCGAGACTCCCCCACGTATGCGCTAGTCAACGAGTTTCTCATGTCGCCGGAGGATCCATTCCTGGTTAAGATTCCCACCTGGGTCTACCACGGCTTCAAAGGGTTGGATCCTGACAAGGAAACGATGATCATGAATGTTCCAACCGTTGCTTACGACACCACCACACCCGATGAGTATCGCGCCGATCCGTACGACCCCGCGATCCCCTTTGATTGGAGGAAGTGAGACCGGATGAAAGGGGTGATCCTCGCGGGGGGGTTGGGGTCCCGCCTGCGGCCTTTGACCCAGGTCACCAACAAACACCTGCTGCCGGTCTATGACCGCCCCATGATCTTCTATCCGCTGCAGACCCTGGTGGAGGCGGGGATTCGAGACATCCTGATCGTCACGGGAGGAAACGATGCCGGAGATTTCCTTCGCCTGATCGGCAACGGGGCGGCCTTCGGCCTGAAGCACGTCAATTACACCTACCAGAAGGGGGAGGGGGGGATCGCCGAGGCCCTGGGGTTGGCGGAGCATTTCGCCGATGGGGAGAAGATCGTCGTCATCCTGGGGGACAACATCTTTCAGTCGGATATCGCCCCGTTCGTGGAGCAATTTAAGAAGCAACCGTTGGGAGCCAAGATCCTGATCAAGAAAGTTCCGGATCCGGAGCGGTTCGGGGTGGCGGTGTTTCATCGAGGGCGGGTGAAGTCGATTGAGGAGAAACCAAGGCGGCCCACGTCCGACTACGTTGTCACAGGAATCTACATGTACGATGCCCAGGTATTTCATATCATCAAGACCCTGAGGCCCTCCGCCCGAGGGGAATTGGAGATCACCGATGTGAACAACGCCTACATCCGACGCGGGCAGATGACGTGCGACATCCTCAAGGGCTGGTGGTCCGACTGCGGAACGTTCGAATCCCTGCTCCGGGCAAGCCAACTCGTCGCCAAGAGGAATCGCGCGAGATGAGGATCCTGGTCACGGGTGGCGCGGGATTCATCGGGTCTAATTTCATCCGGTGGATTCTTTCCCGCCGTTCTCCTGTAGAGTGTGTGAACCTGGACAAGCTGACCTATGCGGGGAATCGGGAGAACCTTCGAGATGTCGAAGAGGATTCCCGCTATTGTTTTATTCAGGCAGACGTGGCGGATCTTCAAGGGGTCCGGCAGGCCATCCGGGGCTGCCAGGCGGTGGTCCATTTTGCGGCCGAGACCCATGTCGATCGGTCGATTCAAGAGGCGGGAGATTTCTTGCGGACCAATGTGTTGGGGACTCATTGTTTACTGGAGGCGGCCCGACAGGCCGGGGTAGAGCGGTTTGTGCATATCTCTACGGACGAGGTCTACGGCTCCCTCTTGAACGGGTCCGCCAATGAGGAAGCGCCCCTGCGTCCCAACAGCCCCTATGCCGCCAGTAAGGCGGCAGGTGAACACTTGGCGCGGGCCTATCAGGTGACTTATGGGTTGCCAGTGGTGATCGTGCGTGCCTGTAACAACTTCGGGCCCTACCAGTTTCCGGAAAAATTCATCCCTTTGATGATTGCTAACGCCCTAGAGGATCAGCCCCTTCCAGTTTATGGAGATGGACAATACGTCCGAGAGTGGCTTTTTACAGGGGATTTCTGTGAGGCGATCGGGCTTCTTCTGGAGAAGGGGGAGCCGGGCCAGGTCTACAACATCGGATCGGGGGAGCATCGGGTCAATCTGGATGTGGCCCGATCGATCTTGAGGTTCCTGGGAAAGCCGGAGTCCTTGCTGCGTCATGTGGCCGACCGGCCGGGCCACGACCGGCGTTATTCGATCGCCTCTGGAAAGATCCGATCCTTGGGTTGGGCTCCTCGCCGCCGTTTTGAGGAGGCCCTCGAAACCACGATCCGTTGGTACCAGGATCATCCGGGATGGTGGCGCCCTTTAAAAGGGCAGAGGCAGGGGGTAAGGGGATGAGGGTAAGGGAATGCGGATTCTGGTGACGGGAGCCACGGGATTGTTGGGGACCGATCTGTGCCGAACCTTAAGCCGGCGCCATGAGGTGGCCGGCTGGGCCCGACGATGGAAGCCGCAGGAGGCTGCTGCGACGGTGAAGGGAGAGTCGGTGGACGTCACGGATCCAAAGGCGGTCGGCGACGGAATGCGCCGGTGGCGGCCCGAGGCGGTGATTCACTGCGCCGCCTTGGGCGATGTCGACGCCTGCGAACGGGATCCGGGCCTCGCCCGGGCGGTGAATGCCGAGGCGGTGGGGACCGTGGCCCGGGCCTGCGCTTCCCTGAGCGCCTTCTTGATCGCGGTGAGCACCGATTACGTCTTTGACGGCTCCTCCCGACGGCCTTATCGCGAAGAGGACATCCCTTCCCCCGTGAACCTCTACGGGCGGATGAAATGGGAAGGGGAGCGGTTGGCCTTGAAGGAGTCGGATCGGTGTCTCGTCGTCCGGGTCAGCGGTCTTTTCGGAGCGGCCCGGTCCAACTTTGTGAGCCAGACGGTGAAGCGATTTTCCGCCGGAGAAACGGTCCCGGCGGTGACGGATCAGATCAACTCCCCCTCCTACACGGCCGACCTGGCCGAGGCGATGGGGGGGATTGTTGAGCGGATGGGGGAGAAGCCTCTTTACGGCATCCTGCACCTGGCCAACTCCGGTTCGGCCACTCGTCTGGAGATGGCGGAGCGGATTGCCCGTTTCTTTCACGCCGAGGAATCGTTGATTCGGCCCACTTCCTGGGCTGCCCTGGATCGACCCGCGAGGCGGCCCAGCTATACCGCCTTGGATTGCGCCCGTTACGCCGAATGGGCTGGGGTTTCCTTGCGAAACTGGTCGGAGGCGCTGTCATCATTTCTTGAAACGCGGGCGCTTGATTCAAGACCGGTTTCCTGATAGATTAACCTCTTCCATGTCGAAGCAAATTCCCCCGACTCTCCTTAAAAAGATTCGTGATCACACCGCCCGAGTGGGCGTCATCGGTTTGGGGTATGTGGGGCTGCCCTTGGCGGTGGAGTTCGCCCGGAAGGGGTATCGCACGGTCGGGATCGATCTGGACGAGGGCAAGATTCGGACGCTCCGCGCGGGCCGTTCCTATATCCCCGACATTCCCTCGGAGCAGATCCGTCCCCTCGTGCAGAAGGGGATCCTCAGGGCAACCTCCCGGTATGAGGCCCTGCGAAAGCTGGATGGGGTGATGATCTGTGTGCCGACCCCTTTAAGGAAGACGAGGGAGCCGGACATCTCCTACATCCTGGCCGCGACGGAGGCGTTGGCGAAGCATCTTCACCGGCACCAGGTGATCATCCTCGAATCGACCACCTACCCCGGCACCACGGAGGAGGTGATCCTTCCCAAGCTGCAGGAGACCGGCATGAAGGTGGGGTCTGACTTCTTCTTGGGATTCTCTCCCGAACGGATCGATCCAGGGAACGCGGAGTACACCACCCACACGATCCCCAAGGTGGTGAGCGGAATTACCCCGGCCTGCTGTCGGGTGATCCATGCCTTGTACGGTCAGGTGATCCAACAGGTGATCCCGGTCTCCTCCACCAAGGTGGCGGAGATGGTGAAGCTGTTGGAGAACACTTTCCGTTCGGTCAACATCGGCCTGGTGAACGAGCTGGCCCTGATGTGCCACCGGATGGGGGTGGATGTCTGGGAGGTGATCGAGGCGGCCAAGACCAAGCCGTTTGGCTTCATGGCTTTTTATCCGGGCCCGGGATTGGGGGGGCACTGCATACCCATTGACCCGTTGTACCTGTCGTGGAAGGCGAAGATCCACGGCTTCGAACCCCGGTTCATCGAGCTCTCTTCACAGATCAACGCCTCCATGCCGGAGGAGGTGGTGGGTCGGATCGCCCAGGCCCTGAATGACCGGAAGAAGGCCCTGAAGGGGGCCCGGATCTTGATTCTGGGGGTGGCGTATAAGCGGGATGTGGGTGACACCCGCGAGTCGCCCGCCCTGGAGATCATGCAGCTTCTCCGGAAGAACGGTTCTCGGATCGATTACCACGATCCTTTCGTTCCCGCCTTTTCGGTCAATGGGGTGGCCCTTCGTTCGATCGGCCTGAGGCCGGCCCAGGTCCGCAGGGCCGATTGCGTGGTGATCGTGACCGATCACCAGTCGATGGATTACGAAGGGGTGATCCGGAACGCGCGTCTTATCTTCGATACCCGCAACGCCCTTCGGCGTTTTCGAAACCGAAATCGATCCAGGATCATCCGGCTATGAGGCCCGTTCGGGTGTTCCTCGAAAAGGTTGGGCACGTTCAGTCGACTCTTCTGCTCTCGATCGTCTACCTGGCTCTCTGGATGCCGGTCGGGCTGATCGCCCGGATCTCGGCCGATTGGCTCCGGCGGCGCCCCCCGGTTCGAACCCAATGGTGGCCCAGGTCCTCCCGGCTGAACGACCCCCGTCACGTCAAGGAGCCGTTTTGATGGTTATCCTGGGGATCTCCTGCTTTTATCACGATGCCGCAGCGGCCCTCCTGAAGGATGGGATCCTGGTGGCGGCGGCGGAAGAGGAACGGTTCTCCCGGAGGAAGCATGACAACGGCTACCCCCGCCAGGCGATTCGTTTTTGCCTGAGGGAGGCAGGGATAGAGTCTCAGGACATGGACTACGTCGTCTTCTATGAGAAGCCGTTCGTGAAGTTTGAGCGGATCGTGAAGACGACTTTACAGACGGTTCCACGGTCTTTGCGCCTCTTCGAGAATTCCATGAGGAGCTGGCTGGTGGACAAGCTCTGGGTTCAGGAGCTGATCCGGTCCGACCTTCAGATTCCCCGGGAGCGGATCCTGTTTACCGACCACCACCAATCCCATGCCGCCAGCGCCTTCTACTGTTCCCCTTTCAAGGAGGCCGCTGTTCTGACCGTGGACGGGGTGGGGGAATGGTCCTGCGGAACCGTGGGTAAGGGAGAGGAAAACCGACTCACCCTGACGCAGGAGATCCAATTCCCTCACTCGCTGGGCCTTCTCTACAGCACCTTCACCGCTTTCCTCGGTTTCGAGGTGAACGAGGGGGAGTACAAGGTGATGGGGATGGCTCCCTATGGAGCTGCCCGTTATTTGGACAAGATCCACCGGATCGTTCGGGTCTATGAGGACGGCTCCGTCTGGCTGGATCTGCGATACTTTTCCTTCCACCATTCGGTGGACCGGAGTTTCAGCCGCAAGTTTGTCGATCTGTTCGGGCCTCCTCGGAATCCGCAGCAGGCCGATGCCCTGGATCCAACGTATTGCGATATCGCCGCCAGCATCCAAAGGTTCACCGAAGAGGTCGTCGTCACGCTGGCCCGGTATGCCCTGAAAGAGAGCGGCTCGGATCGACTCTGCTATGCCGGTGGGGTGGCCTTGAACAGCGTGGCCAACTGGAGAATCCTGGAGGAGACCCCGGCCAAGCATCTGTTCGTCCAGCCGGCGGCGGGAGACTCCGGGGGGGCCCTCGGGGCGGCGCTCTATGTCTATCACGCGCTGTTGGGATATCCCCGGAGGTTCGTCATGGACCATGCCTATTGGGGAGAGGCCGTTTCCAACTCGCACGCGGTCGATTTCCTTCAATCCCAGGGGATCGGCTTCGAGCCGTTTGAGAAGACGGACCGGTTGTTGGACCGAGTGACGGAGCTGCTCGTTCAGGGAAAGGTGATCGGATGGGTCCAGGATCGATTCGAGTGGGGCCCCAGGGCTTTAGGGAACCGGTCGATCCTGGCCGATCCCCGGAAGGCCGAGATGAAGGAGGTCGTCAATCGGAAGATCAAATTCCGGGAGCCGTTTCGCCCCTTTGCTCCCTCGGTGCTGGCGGAAGCGGTCCCTCGCTACTTCGATCTCAAGGAGGGGGCCCAGTCCCCCGCCCGTTTCATGCTGGTGGTTCCCCCCGTCCGGTCCGAAAGGAGGCAGGAGATCCCTGCGGTGACCCATGTCGATGGGACGGGCCGGCTCCAGGTCGTGGGGGAGTCCGCGAATCCTCGGTACCGCGGGCTCATCGGGCGTTTCGGTCAGGCCACGGGGGTGCCGGTCCTGCTCAACACCTCCTTCAACCTGAGGGGAGAACCGATGGTCAATGGCCCTGCGGAGGCCTACTCCACGTTTCGGCGCTCCGGCCTCGATGCCTTGGTGTTGGGAGATTGTTTGGTGGTCAAATCATGACGGGGGTTCAGAGGGTGATCTTCTCCCTCATTCCTACCCTGACTCTGCTGGGAATAGGGGAGTGCGCGACGAGGGCATACTACTATTTCAGCAACGGCCGGGATGCGCGGTTTCTCACCGCTCCGCTGGGAGAAGTCCGGCTCCCCCTGGTTTATCCTTACGATCCCCGGCAGACCCATACCGAGCTGGATCCCTGTTCGGGGCGAAGGATTACCTTTACGATCAATGAGATGGGGCGCGGGCCTTCCCCCTCGATTTCCAAGGCGCCGGGAAGGATTCGGATCATGGCGGTGGGCGCCTCCTCCACCTACGGGATCAATAACCCCGATGACGCCACATGGCCGGCTTTCTTGGAAGAGGAGCTGCGCCGCCGATACGGTTCACGGGTGGAGGTCTTAAACGCCGGCCGGCCGGGTTATCAGCTGGAGGATTTCCTCGTGCTGTTTCCGTCCCAGTTGATCCGGTACCAGCCGGACATCGTCCTCTTCTACGAAGGATGGAACGACACGCATCTTCCGGTCTCTGCTCAGGTCCACCACAATGTCCGCCGCTTCAACACCTACAGCCGGATCGGCTCCTGGGCCTCTTGGGCTTACGGACGTTCGATGCTCTACACCTACCTGCTGGAGAAGACACAGTTCTACCAGGTGGGGCGGCAAGAGAAAGTGGTTCCGGAGATCCCGCCCTTTCAAGAGAAGCTGACACGATTCGTCCAGTTCCTTCGGGAGCATGGGGTGAGACCGATCTTTGTTCTCCAGGTTTACAACGCCCCTCCGGAGCCGGCCGTGCGGCAACTCTCCTTGGAGGATCGGGAGGCCGTCCGTGAGTTCATCTTGGGACGGCTGAAAGAGAACCGGGGAATGACCTACGACCGACTGATGCGGATTCGAGTGCTTCAGGCGCAGGTGATGGTGGAGGAGGTCCGTCGGTTGGCGCAGGCCCTGGATATCCAGGTGATCGACCCCACCCCGTCCTTCTTGGCTTACCAGGGGAAGGAGCCGCTCTTTTGCGATGTTGTTCATCTGACCGATGTGGGAAACCGGATCTTGGCTCGTGCGATCCGGGAACAGATCCGATTATAGTTTTTTGCTTTGCCAAAACCTGTTTTTGGCGAGCATTAAGAGGGAGGGCTTAGCAGCCGATGCCGAAATGGTGGGAAGGGCTCAAGGGACGCCTAGGGATCGTCGAATCGCTTTTTCGATTCTTGCGGGAGGAGCGCCTTTGGTGGATGATTCCCATGGTGACGGTCTTGCTGCTCCTGGGGATCCTGTTGATCCTGGCGCAGCAGAGCGCGATTGCCCCCTTTGTCTACACCCTCTTCTAAATTAACCTTTCGGCAGCGGGCCGCCGTTTCGCTGCTGCCGGGCCTGATTTTCTTGGGGGTGGGAGAATGCGGGGCGCGGGGATACTACTTTTTCACGAATCATGGGGACGTTCGGTATCTCGTCGCCCCTTGGGGAGGGGTCAAGATCCCGGTCATCTACCCGGTGGAACCCAAGCCATCTGCCTATACCGCTTTGGATCCCTGTTCCGGGAGGAGGATCTCCTTCACGGTCCATGAGTTTGGCCGAGGACCGAGTCCCTCGGTCGACAAGGCGAATGGCAACCTCCGACTGATTGCGATGGGGGGCTCTTCCACCTTCGGCGTCAATAATCCCGACGATGCCACCTGGCCCGCCTATCTGGAGCGGATCCTTCGCGGGCGCTATCGAATGGGGGTCGAGGTCATCAACGCCGGGAAGGTGGGATACCAGATCCCCGATTTCCTTCACGCCCTCTCGAGCCACTGGATCGCCTATCGGCCGGATCTGGTCCTCTACTACGAGGGATGGAACGACACCACCCTGCCCGTCGTCGCTTCCCAGGTTCACCATGACGTGCGCCGCTTCAATCGCTACTCCCGGATCGGCCGCGCGGCCTCTTGGGCTTACGGCCGGTCGATGCTCTACACCTATCTGGTGGAGAAGACCCGCTTCATCCTCGTCTCCCGAGAGAAAGGGAAGATAGTCCCTCCGATCGGCCGCTTCCGGAGACAATTGGAGGAGCTCGTCCAGCTTCTACGGAGACATGGCATCACCCCTGTGTTCGTGCTCCAGGTTTATGACGTCCCTGCGGATCCCTCACTGCGCCATCTCTCTCTGGAGGATGAAGAGCAGGTCCGGGCCTTCATCCTGAGAAGGGTCCAGGACAATGCCCGGCCCAGCACCGACCCCCTGACCAAGATCCGGGTCGTCCAGGCCCAAGTGATGGGGGAAGTGGTGCGCAGGACGGGGGAGAAGTTCGGCGTGCAGGTGGTCGATCCGTGGCCGGTCTTCACCCGGTATCGGGGGACGGCTCCTCTTTTCTGTGATATTGTTCATTTGACCGATGAGGCGAATTATCTCTTAGCCAGGACAATCGATCGGGAGCTGCGTCTGCCCACAGGGAGGCGTTGAGGAGAGCCAGGGGATGGGAAAGACGTGGGACCGGTGGAAGGAGCGTTGGGCTTCCTTCGGGGACCTGTTCAGGTTCCTCTGGAGTCAGCGGCTTTGGTGGATGATTCCACTGGTGATGATGCTCCTGGTGTTGGGGTTCTTTGTCGCAGCCATTCAGGAGAGCGCCATCGCTCCCTTCATCTACGCTATGTTTTGAGCATGCGCGCACTCGTGACGGGAGGCGCGGGGTTCATCGGGTCCCACCTGGTGGAGGCCTTGGTCGCCAGGGGCCACCGGGTCAAGGTTCTGGACAACCTCAGCATGGGTCGACGGGAGAACCTCCGATCCGTCTGGAGCCGGATTCAGTTCCTGCGGGGGGACGTTCGGGATCCCAAGATGCTCAAGGAAGCGGTACGGGGAGTGGGGGTCGTCTTCCACCAGGCGGCCCTGCGTTCGGTTCCGAAATCGGTGGGGGATCCGGCCCAGTACCATGAGGTGAATACCACCGCCACCCTGCTTCTGTTGGGATCGGCTCTGGCCGCCGGCGTGCGACGCCTGCTCTTCGCCTCCTCCAGCTCCATCTACGGGCTGACCCCTTTGCCTCAGCGGGAGGATATGCCGGTCTTCCCTCAATCGCCGTACGCGGCCTCCAAGCTGGCGGGTGAGGTCTACTGCCGGATGTTCACTCGCCTTCATGGATTGGAGACCGTTTGCCTGCGGTATTTCAACGTTTTCGGACCTCGCCAATCGTTGGAGAACGAGTATGCCGTGGTGGTTCCCAAGTTCATCACCTCCTTGCTGAAGGGCCAATCCCCTCCGATTCATGGGAATGGTCTGCAGACTCGAGACTTCACCTACGTGGAGAATGTGGTCCAGGCGAATCTCTTGGCGGCCCGGGCTCCGCGGGCTGCGGGAGAGGTGTTCAATGTCGCCAGCGGGAGGCGCATGGGAGTGAGAGAGCTGTTTGAGGTGGTCCGGAAGAAGGTGGGAGTCCAGGTCGCTCCTCGCGTCACGCCGCCTCGTCCCGGCGATGTCCGGGACACCTGGGCCGACATCCAACGGGCCCGTCGAATCTTGGGGTATCGGGTCACGGTTTCGGTGAAGGAAGGCCTATCCCGCACGGTGGACTGGTTTGATCGGAACCGGGAAGCGTGGGCTGATTGATCATATCGATCTTCTGGCCTGCCCGGCTTGCGCAGGCCCGATGGAGGTTCCGCGGGAGGGGGAACTCTCCTGCAGAGAGTGCCGGCGTCATTTTTCCTGCGATCAGGGGATCCCGCTTCTGTTCTGGCCTCGGGGGGAGGATTCATCCCGGGGCGACGTCACTCGGAGGGTCCAGTCGTTCTACGAGCGGTATCCGTTCCCCGATTACGAGGAGATCGATTCGGTTTTCTCGCTGATCCGCAAGGCGGAGCAGGGGGCGTTTGCTCGGATGCTCAACGAGCAGATCGCGCCGGAGACCAGGATTCTGGAGGTGGGCTGCGGGACGGGGCAACTGGCCAACTATCTGGGCGCCGCGGGCCAGCGGGTGGTCTTTGGGACCGACATGAGCCTTCCCTCTCTTCGGCTGGCGGAGAATTTCCGCAGAAGCAACCGGATCGATCAGACCATCTTTCTCCAAATGAACCTCCTGAAGCCCTGTCTGAAGCCGGAGAGCTTCGATCTGGTGATCTGCAACGGGGTGCTGCACCACACGAGCGACCCGCTTTCGGGCCTTCAATCCATCTCCCGTTTGGTGAAGGAGAACGGATATCTGGTGGTTGGGCTGTACAACGCTTATGGCCGGCTCCTGAACGACCTGCGACGGTGGATCTTCCGGATTTCCGGCGGCCGTTTCCTCTTCCTGGATCCTCACTTGAGGGGAAGGGACCTGAAGGAGGGTAAAGGAAAGGCCTGGTTCATGGATCAGTACCGCCACCCGCATGAATCCAAGCACACCTTTGATCGGCTGCTCGGATGGTTTGACGAGGCGGGCCTCAAGTTCATCCGGGGGATCCCCAACCTGACGCTGGGGAGTTCCTTCTCTCCCCGGGAAGAGCTGTTTAAGCCCCACTCCAGAGGCGCCCGACTTGGGCGCCTGCTGGTCCAGTGGGGGATGCTTCTTCGGGGAGGCCGGGAGGGAGGATTCTTCCTCATGATCGGCCAGCGGCTCAAAGGCCGAATCGACTGACCGCTTCCTTCGCCACAGTCCGCCCGATGGCCAGGGAGGCGGTGGCTGCGGGGGAGGGAGCGTTGCAGACATGGATCATCCGATCCGATACCTTCAGCGCGAAGTCGTCCAGGAGGGATCCCTGCCGATCCAACGCTTGGGCACGGACTCCGGCCTCGGCCGGAACGAGGTCTTGGGCCTGAACCTCCGGGACCAGGCGCTGCAGGCTTCGAACGAAGGCCGATTTGTTGGCCGACCGGCGCCACTCCTCAAGGCCGGCCCTCCAATAGCGGGCGGCCATCCGCCAGAATCCGGGATAGGTCAGGATCTCCCAGGCGTCCCGCAGGTTGACATCGGTTTTTCGGTATCCTTCCCGTTTCAAGGCCAGCAGGGCGTTGGGACCGGCCTCCACCCGATCGTCGATCGTCCGAGTGAAGTGGATCCCCAGAAACGGCAGGCGGGAGTCCGGTACCGGGTAGATGAGCCCTCGGACCAATGAGCGCCGAGCCGGAATCAGCTCGTAATACTCCCCGCGGAAAGGAACGATGGTCAGCGGCATCGCCGTTTGGCAGCGGCGCGCGATCCGGTCGGCATGGAGCCCCGCGCAGCTGATCAGGTAACGAGTGGGGATGTCTCCCTTTGAGGTGTGGAGGATCACGGTTCCTCCCGAGGAGGAAGTCCCGAAGACTTGGGTGTGCGTTTGGATTCGCCCTCCCTGTTTTTGGACGATGTCGGCGTAGGCCTCGGCTACCCGCCGGTAGTCGACAATGCCCGCGGAGGGGACCCACAGGGCCCGAATCCCGTCGGCGTGGGGTTCCTTCTCTTTGAGCTGCTCCGGCCCCAGCAGGGTGAGGCCGGGGACCCCGTTGGCTTGACCCCGGGCGGCGAGGGCCTCCAGGCGGGGGAGCTCTTCCTTGCAGGTCGCGACGACCAGCTTCCCGCACTGCCGCACCGGGATCCCCTCCGATTCGCAGAAGGCGATCAGGGCTTTGGCTCCGGCGACGCAGAGGGAGGCCTTGAGAGAGCCGGGTCGGTAGTAGATCCCGGAGTGGATCACCCCGCTGTTGTGGCCGGTTTGATGCGCCCCCAGCAGAGATTCCTTCTCCAGAACCAGGAGCCGCAGGCGAGGGACCTGGGCGGACAAGGCCATGGCGGTGGAGAGGCCCACGATTCCTCCGCCGACAATCGCTACGTCAAATGAAAGATCCATCGGGAATTTCTCCTAGTCGATGAGAGCCGGGGGCTATGATATCATAGGAGATCTACATGAGGATCCTCATCACCGGCGGGGCCGGATTCATCGGATCTCATTTGTGCGACCGGTTTGTGGAGGACGGGCATTCCGTCCTGTGTGTGGACAATTTCCTCACCGGACAGGAATCCAACATCTCTCACCTGTTGAAGAAACCGACCTTCCGACTGATCCGCCACGACATCGCGCAGCCGCTTCGGGTGGAGGAAAATCTGGATCGGGTGTTCCATTTCGCGTCCCCCGCCAGCCCGAAGGATTATCTGCGCTACCCGATCCAGACCTTGCAGGCGGGGTCGTCGGGGACCTTCCATGCGCTGGAGTTGGCCAAGGCCCATGGGGCCAAGGTTCTGCTGGCTTCCACCTCCGAGGTCTACGGAGATCCGCAGGTTCATCCGCAGCCGGAGAGCTACTGGGGGCATGTCAACTGCGTCGGGCCCCGGGGTGTCTACGACGAAGCCAAACGGTTTGCCGAGGCCTTGACGATGGCCTACCGCCGTCAGCACCGTCTGGACACGCGGATCGTCCGGATCTTCAACACGCACGGCCCCCGCATGAGGAAGGAGGACGGCCGGGCGATCCCCAACTTTATCACCCAGGCCCTTTCAGGCAAGGAGATCACTCTCTATGGGGACGGCTCCCAGACCCGCTCCTTTTGTTACATCGCCGATCTGGTGGATGGGATTCATCGCCTGATGGAGAGTGATCTCCGCGAGCCGGTGAATCTGGGCAATCCCCATGAGATCTCCCTTCTGGATTTGGCCCAGAAGATCCGGGCTTTGACCGGGAGTCCAAGCGCGATTGTGTTCAAGCCGTTACCGGAGGATGACCCGAAGGTCCGCTGCCCGGACATCCGCCGGGCGAACGAGCATCTTCAGTGGTTTCCCCGCGTCGATTTGGAGGCGGGTTTGTCAAAGACGATCGATTGGTTTCGTAAAGAGATTTCCGGTTGACAGGGTGCGACAGATTCAGTATCTTCAGGCAATGAATCGGGTTAAGAGCCGGATCCACCACCCCGCGGATCTGGAGGCGGTTATCCTATGTGGGGGGCGGGGAACCCGATTGGGCCTACTCACCTCCCGTACTCCGAAGCCGCTTCTCCCGGTGGGGGGAGTACCCTTTGTGCTGCATCTGCTGCTCCGGCTTAAACAAGAGGGGATCCAGCGGTTCCTTTTGGCTGCCCATTACCTGGCGGAGAATTTTGACCCTTTCATTCGTCGCTATGGAGCCCAGCTGGGACAGGTCCGGCGGATTGTGGAACCGGAGCCGTTGGGTACAGGCGGGGCGATTCGGTATGCGGCGCAGACGGTCCGTTCCTCTCCGTTTCTGGTGTTGAACGGGGACTCTTGGGTGGGGCAACCGATCGCTCCGGTGTTGGAGGAGCACTTCAAGGAGGGTAGAGACTTTACCGGTGTCGCGGTCCGAGCGGACCGGGTGGAGGGACGGCCCAAGGGTAAAGGGGTCTGGCGGGTCGGTGCGGAGGGTCGGGTGCTCGGATTGGTCACGGAAGATGCTCCTTCGTTGGGGTGGGTGAACGCCGGAATCTATCTGCTGAACCGGGATCGGGTCCTCTCCTGGCCGGCGGGCCCCTATTCTTTCGAGAAGAATGAGGGCTCTCTCCTGCGCGGATGGAAGGCCGGCCTCTTCCGTTCGGAGGAACGCTTAGTCGACATCGGCACTCCGGAATGCTACCGGGCGGCCGAGCGGTGGTTGGAATCGGAATTCGCATCCAACGTGGGAAAGGGGAGAGTGGAATGACAACGAATTTTGAGATCGCTTCGCCTCCGGGCCCGCTCTCTTATCGGGTGACCTTCGGGCACATCGAGATAGGGCCGACCGCCCGCCGCTACCTGGAGGAGGCGATCCGCCGCCATTGGGTATCGGAGGGGCCCAACGTCAAGCAGTTCGAGACCGGGTTCGCCCGCCGCTTCGGCTATGGCAACGCCGTCGCCACCAGCTCCGGTACCGACGCGGGGATCGTTTCGATGGCGGCCCTTCTGGAGTGCGGGGCTCAGCGGGGCGACGAGGTGATTACCCCGGCGCTGGCCTTCGTTGCGACCGCCAATTGCATCCTTGCCGCCGGCTTGATCCCTAAGTTCGTGGATGTGGAGTTGGAGACCCTCAACATCAACCCCGACCTGATCGAGTCGGCCATCACCCCGCGGACTCGGGCCATTCAGGTGGTCCACACGATGGGCAAACCCTGTCGGATGGAGCCGATCCTCCGGATCGCCCAACGGCGCCGCCTTCGAATCATCGAGGACTGCTGCGAGGCCCACGGGGCCGCCTTGAATGGGCAGGTGGTGGGCTCCTTCGGCGACTTGGGTCTCTTCAGTTTCTATGCCGCCCACATCATCTGCAGCGGGGAGGGGGGGATGATCGTGACGAACGATCCGGGGCTGGCAGACCTATGCCAGTCGATCCGCACCCATGGCCGACGGGGAGGGCAGCTTTACTTTCACTTCGATCGAATCGGGTTTAATTCCAAGATGAACGACCTGGAGGCGGCCGTGGGGTTGGAAGGGTTGGACCGGTTCGACGAGACCTTCCGGATCCGTCGGCGCCATCTGCAGCGGCTCTGGGAGCTGCTTTCCCCCTTGGAGGATCGGATCCTTCTGGTTCGGGATGGGCCGGGGGAATTGATCTGCCCCCACGCCGTTCCGCTGGTGTTGAGGGACGAGGGGACGGATGTGGGCCCCCTCTATCAGGCCCTGGAGTCGAAGGGGATCCAATGCAAAACCTTGTTCGGT
>CAZRTR010000010.1:18905-38201 GCA_964603095.1 uncultured Planctomycetia bacterium | reverse complement strand
AGATTACTAGAATTGTGACTGGATTTCAGTCGTGTTCTCTTCCGATCTCGCGCCACCCGGCGGGCGGTGGTGGTCTTCGAGGAGTTGGAGGTGGAGGACCAGATCTTCCTATTGCAGGCGATGGGGGAGCAGGCGACCGGCGCCATGGTGAGCGAGCTTCCGCCCGGAGAGGTGGCCCACCTGTTGAGGAAGCTTCCCCGGAGGGTGATCCGCCGCATGAGCAATCTGGTGAAACGCCAGGAGGCGGTGGAGCGGTTGGAACAGGTCTTCTCCTATCCTCCGAAGACGGCCGGCGCCCTGATGCACACCGAGGTGGTGCGGCTCAAGGAGTCGGTGACCGCTTCCCAGGCGCTGGAGCTGATTCAAACGGTCACCCGCACCCATGTCCATCAGGGGGGGCTTCTTTCCACCCTCTATGTGGTCAACGGCCAGAGCCGGTTGGTCGGCTTCGTCCCGTTGCAGGAGCTGGTGGCCGCCCCGCGCGACAGCTTGGTGCGGGAGTTGATGTCCTCCACCCGGACGATTCAGATCCCGGCCGCGGCGGATCAGGAGGAGGTGGCCCGGATCGTGGCCAAGTACAACCTCCTCTCGGCCCCGGTGGTGGACGACGCGGGGCGGCTGGTCGGAGTGCTCCTGGTCGACGACGTCCTGGACATCATCCATCAGGAGGCGAGCGAGGACATCGCCAAGATGGCCGGAACGGCGCTGGAGGAGTTCGGGACCAGGAACATCCTGCGGGTCGCCCGCCTGCGTCTGCCCTGGCTGGTGGCTTCGATCCTGGGGGGATTTCTGGTTTCGATCGTGATCAAGCATTTTGAGCAGACCCTCCTCCAGGTGGTGGCGCTGGCCTCCTTCATGCCGCTCATCGCGGCGATGGGAGGCAATGTGGGGGCCCAGTCGGCCACGATCGTCGTCCGATCTCTGGCGACCGGACATCTGCAGATGATGGAATGGTCCAAGGTGATGGCGAGGGAATTTTCGGTGGGGACACTGCTGGGCCTCACCTACGGCCTCGTGGTGGGGGGCTTCGCCTACACCCTGTACGGAGCCCGACTGGGGCCTCACTTCGCCCTCGTGGTGTCGATTGGGATGCTGACCTCGATGATGGTGGCGGCCACGATCGGAGCGGTGGAGCCGTTTATCTTCCAGCGGCTCGGGATCGACCCGGCCACGGCGACCGGGCCTCTTATCACCACGACAACCGATCTGGTCGCCACCTTGGCGTACCTGGCCTTAGCGACAGCGGTGCTTCTATGAAAAGTGAGAAGGAAAAAGGCAAAAGGAAAAAGGAGATCCTTTGATGAGACGCGGGATGGTGAGCGTGTTGATCTTCGGATTCACCCTGATGGCTTTGATAGGGGTAGCGCTGGCGCAGTACCGCTCGACCGCCCGGGGTAAAGAAGAGCCGGAAGGGGAGAGCTTCGAGGAATCGGTGGACCTGGAGCGGTTCCGCACGGGAACCGACTACGAATGGAACACCCAGCGGTTGATCTCGAGCGGGCTGACGGCCCTGCACAAGGAGCACCTGAAGATTCTGAAAGAGATGGAGGATCTCCGCAAAGAGATCGCCCAGCTCAAAGGAAAGAAATAGATGAAAGAGCTTCTCATCAACGTTGAGCCGATGGAGACCCGGGTGGCGGTGCTGGAGGACGGCGCCTTCGAGGAGTTCTACGTCGAACGCTCCTCCCCGGCCCCCCTGCTGGGGAACGTCTATAAAGGAAAGGTGACCTCCGTGGTCCCCGGGATCCGAGCCGCCTTTGTCGATCTGGGGATCGGGAAGAACGGCTTCCTCTATCTCACCGACATCGTGGGCCCCACGCCGGACGTGGAGGAGGCGGTTTCGATGGAGGGGGGGCGTCCGAACGCCGCTCCCCTGACCGGTTCCCAGATGCCTCGGATCCAGGACCTGGTTCGTGTGGGGCAGGAGATCCTGGTGCAGGTGATCAAGGAGCCGCTTGGAACCAAGGGGCCTCGGCTGACGACCCATCTGACCCTTCCGGGCCGATTCCTGGTCCTGATGCCGATGGACGCCACCACCGGGGTCTCCAAAAGGATCGAGGATCCGAAGGAGCGGGACCGGCTGCGGACCCTCTTAAAGGAGCTTCGGCCGCCGGCCGATCTGGGGTTGATCGTCCGAACGGCGGCGCACGGAGCCACTCGGAGGCAGCTGAGTCGGGATCTGCGGTTCCTGGTCTCCCTCTGGAAACGGATCAAGGGCCGTTCGGTGCGGGCCTCCGCCCCCTCCTTGATCCATGAGGAGTATAACCTGACCCTGCGGCTCGTCCGGGACAACCTGACGGAGGATGTGAACAAGATCGTTGTCGACTCCAAGGAGGAGTTCCAGAAGATCCAGCGGTTCCTCGCCCAGACCGAGCCGCACATGCGCTCCCGGGTGGAGCTGTACCGGCAGGATGTTTCGCTGTTCGAGAAGCGGGGCTTGGAGCGGGAGATCGAGCGGATCTACAACCGGAAGGTGGAGCTGCCCAGCGGCGGGACGGTGGTGATCGAGCAGACGGAAGGGCTGGTGGCGATCGACGTCAACAGCGGAAAGTTCACCGGAAGGCGCAACCTCGAGGAGACCGCCTTCATCACCAACATGGAAGCGGCCAAGGAGCTGACCCGCCAGATCCGGCTGAGGGACTTAGGGGGGATCCTGATCATCGACTTCATCGACATGAACGCCCAGTCCCACCGGCAGAAGGTTTTCAACATCCTGCAGAACGCCCTCCGGAAGGATCGGGCCAAGACGAACCTGATCTTTCTCTCCGAGTTCGGGCTTGTCCAGATGACCCGGCAGCGGGTCCGGCGGTCGCTCGAATCCCTCTCCTTCCAGGAGTGCCCCACCTGCCAGGGGAGGGGGATGATCCGCTCCGTTCTGACCGTCTCGATCAACGCCCTTCGGCAGATCCGCAAGGCCTTCCAGACCTCCAAGAAACAGACGGTGGAGGTGACGGCCCACCCGGATCTGGCCTCCCGGCTGTTCAACGAGGACCGCAACGCCATCGCCGCCATCGAGCAGATCTACCGGGGCCGGGTGGTGGTCAAGCCGGATCCATCGGTCCATCTGGAGACGGTCAAGATCCAACCGGTGTGAGAAAGGCGGGGTTAGCAAGGGTTAGCAGGGGTTGGCAGGGGTTAGCAGGGGTCTTTTTACCCTTGCTTACCCTTGCTCGCCCTTGCTTACCCTTTCTCACCCCTGCTCTTGCGGAGGAGTTGTCGGCGTACGCGAAGGCGGTGGCCGCCTACCAGGAACGGAAGTTGGACCAGGCCCTTCGGCATGCTCGAGAGGCGGTTCGAGAGCATCCTGAGCATGCGGATGCCCACTTCCTTCTGGGAGAGCTGTACTACTTGAAGCAGGAGCTTTTCCAAGCCCAGAAGAGCTGGGAGACGGCCCTGACGCTCGCCCCTTCCCGTGAGGATATCCAGGAGCGATTAAAGAAGCTGAAGAAGGAGATCCCCTTGGAACGGACGTTGGAGCGCAGCGACACCGCCCCCTTCGTGGTCCGTTTCGAGATGGATCAGATGCCGATTGAGGTGGAGACCTTTCGGGGGATGCTCCGGGAGACCTATCGCTCGGTCGGGCGCTCGTTCCAATATTTTCCCGACCATCCGATCACCGTGATCCTCTATCCGGCGGAAGATTTTCAGCAGGTCAAGGGGATCGCCCATTCGGTGGCCGGGCTTTACGACGGGAAGATCCGCCTGCCCCTCACCCCCGGCCTGGGGCGAGTGCCGGGAACGACAACGTTGCCGGACATCCGTTTTGAGGAGGAGCTCAAGAGGATCCTCCGGCATGAGTACGCCCATGTGCTGGTCCACGATCTGGCGCAAGGGAGATGTCCCCTCTGGCTCAATGAGGGGATCGCCGGGCTCTGTGAAGCGCAGGTCCGGCAGCCGGACCTGCGTCCGGTCCGGGAGGCATTTCAGGATAAGGCCTTGATCCCCTGGGAGCGGTTCTGGAAGGAGGAGTACCCGCAGGAGCAGGCGCAACTTCCTCTCTATTACGGGCAGGCCACTCTCGTCGCCCAGTACCTGGTCAAACGCTGGGGTTGGTCGGAGTTGGTCGAGCTGCTGCGGCGGCTGGCTCAGGGCTACCCGATGCCGGACGCCCTGAAGGCCCAGTACAGGACGGAGCCGGCCGTGATCGAGAAGGAGTGGCTCTCCTGGCTCAAGCGGAATTTATGACAGGTTGACCTTTTGTTCGAGGGTGGTGACTCGTCGGTCCAGATCGGTGCGGCGCATCCAATCCGTGATCTCCTTCAGGGTTCCTTCCACATCGACACCCTGGGCCTCGAGGTGGGTGACGTGGGATTCAATGTTGGTGAGGCGCGATTCGACTTCATGGAGGCGTGACTCAACCTGGGTCAGTCGGGATTCGACGTCGGTGATGCGGGATTCGACGTCGGTCAGTCGGGATTCGACGTCGGTGAGGCGGGATTCGATCGAAGTGAGACGGAGCTCTACCATCGTAAGTCGCTCCGCCTGGCGGGCCACTTCCGCTTCGATGACGTCCAGGTGTCGGTTGGTGGCCTGTAGCTGCTCGCCAAACGTCCGAAACTGTGAGCGCAGGTCTTCGAGGATCGCGCCCACTTCCATCGCTGTAAACGACTCTTTAGGTTTCTTAGAAGGTGTCACGGCTTGATTCGGCCCACATCCTAGCATGGGCCGGCTGTTTATGCAAGATATAATTTTTTATTATAAATCATAATGTTAGCAAAAGAACGTTTCGCACTCGAGGGGCCTTGTAAAGGGATAAGATCCATGCTAAGATCCTAGGTTCAATGTACGCGATTGTTGCCACAGGGGGGAAGCAGTACAAGGTGAGCCCCGGAACGCTCCTGGATATCGAGCGTCTGGATGGGGCGGAGGGGGAGACGGTCCGCCTGGATCAGGTGCTGGCGGTCCGGACGGATGCTGAATTCCAGGTGGGGGACCCCATCCTGAAGGGATGCTCGGTCACGGCCCAGGTGCTGGACCATCCCAAGGGGCCGAAGGTGATCAGCTTCAAGTACAAGAGGCGCAAGGGGTACCACCGGAAGGTGGGACACCGACAACTGCTGACCCGTCTGAAGGTATTGGAGATCAACGTCAATGGCGCACACTAAAGGACAGGGTTCCACCAGGAACGGGCGGGACTCGAACGCCCAGCGGCTGGGGGTCAAGGCGTTTGGTGGGGAGTTGGTCACCGCTGGGTCGATCTTGATCCGCCAGCGGGGAACCCGGTTCAAGCCGGGCGTCAACGTCGGCCGGGGGCGGGATGATACCCTCTTTGCCTTGAAGCCAGGTCAGGTCATCTTCCCCAAGCCCGGTGTCGTTTCCATCCAACCGGCCCCGACTCCATAGGGTGCCCCGGATCTTGCCATGTTCCGCTTCGTCGACCAGGCCACGATCCTGGTCGAGGCGGGTCGTGGGGGAAAGGGGTGCCGCTCCTTCTACAAGGATAAGTGGACCCGCCATCCCATTCCGGATGGAGGGGATGGCGGAGCCGGGGGCAGGGTCCTGGTTCGGGCCAACCCGCAACTGACCACCCTTCTTGATTTCCTGACCCGCCGCCATTTCCGCGCCGGCTACGGAGGCAACGCCTCCTCCAAGAAAAAACAGGGTGCGCGTGGGACCGACTGTGTCATCGAAATTCCCCTGGGAACGGTGGTGACCGACGCCGTCACCGGCGACCTGATCCGGGAACTGCTGGAGCCGGGGGAAGAGGTGGTGGCGGCCCGGGGAGGGGCCGGCGGCATCGGCAACGCCCACTCCCGCCAGGCCCCCACGCTCGATGGGGCGCAGGGGGAGAAAAGGCAGCTCAGGATGGAGCTGAAGCTGATCGCCCAGGTGGGGATCGTCGGGCTTCCTAATGCCGGGAAATCGACCCTGATCGCTCAAATCTCGCGGGCCCGTCCCAAGGTGGCCCCCTATCCCTTCACCACGACCAGTCCTGTGCTGGGGGCGGTGGAGCTTCCCTCCGGCCACCGGATGGTGGCGGTGGATGTTCCGGGCCTCATCGAAGGGGCTCATCGGGGAAGAGGATTGGGGCTCGATTTCTTAAGGCACATCGAGCGGACGAGGGTTCTGGTCCACTTGATCGACATGGCCGGAATGGACGGCCGAGATCCTGTGGAGGACTTTAAGACCTTAAACGCGGAGCTGGCCGCGTACGATCCGAAGGTGGCGCGCAAAGCCCAGATCGTGGCGGCCAACAAGATGGACCAGCCGCCGGCGAAGGGGAATCTGAGCCGGTTCCGAAGGAAGGTGAAGGTTCCGGTGATCCCGATCTCGGCGATGAATGGAGAAGGAGTCGAGAAGTTGCTCAAGCGTGTTGAAACCGTCCTTGCCGGGAGCGATAGGGCGGACTCGCCATGACAGACTCTTTGAGTCCCATGAGGATGGTCGCGGCCGCGCGGCGGCTCGTCGTTAAGGTGGGGACCTCGGTTCTGACCGGCTCGACCCACCAGCTGGACGAGTCGCGGGTCAGCCGGTTGGTCGAGGATCTGGTCCGGCTCCGAGAGCAGGAGCGGGAGCTGATCCTGGTGACCTCCGGAGCGATCGGGGCCGGGATCGGCCTTTTGGGCTGGCCCGACCGTCCCAGAGATTTGGCCCGATCCCAGGCGGCGGCCGCGGTGGGGCAGGGGCATCTGATGGAGCTTTACGCCCGCCGGTTCGGTTCCCATGGGATTCTTGTCGCCCAGATTCTGTTGACCCGGGAGGATCTGACCCACCGGCAACGTTATCTGAACGCCCGGCAGACGATGCGGACCCTTCTTCAGGCCGGGGTGGTGCCGATCGTCAACGAGAACGACACCGTCTCGGTGGAGGAGATCCGGTTCGGCGACAACGATGAGCTCTCCGCGCTGGTGACCCACCTGATGGACGCGCAGCTGCTGGTGATCCTGACCGACGTGGACGGCTTCGAGCGGCGGTCCGATGGAAGAGGGGATCTGATCCCTCTGGTGGAACGGATCACGCCGGAGCTGGAACGGCTGGCCGGGCCGGCCGGGAGATCCACCTCCACCGGCGGTATGGCGAGCAAGCTGAAAGCGGCCCGGATGGTGACCGCCAGCGGAATCCCGATGCTTCTGGCCAACGGGACCCGGCCGGGGATTCTGAAGGCCCTTCTGCTGGAGCAGCATCTGGCCGGGACCCTGTTCCTTCCGGTTCCCAAAGCCCGGATGGGAGCCCGCAAACGGTGGCTTGGTTTTGCGAGCCGGCCGAAGGGGATCCTGGTCGTCGACGCGGGAGCGAAGGAGGCGCTCCTCCACGGGGGGCGGTCCCTCCTGGCCTCCGGGGTCCGGCGCCTGGAGGGGCATTTCCGGCGGGGGGATCTGGTCTCGGTCCGGGACGAGGAATCCCGGGAGTTCGGCCGGGGATTGGTCAATTATCCGGATTCGGAGCTGGAGAAGATCCGGGGTCTGAAGAGCGACGCGATCGCCGCCCTGCTGGGAAGAAAGGCGCAGGAGGTGATCCATCGGGACTCGCTGGTGATTTTAAGATGAGCTCACTTCAGGAGCGGATCGAACGGCTGAGCCGTCGGGCGAAGGAGGCGTCGGTCCTTTTGAGCCGCGCTCCGACCTCCGTCAAGAACCGGGCGCTTCAATCGATGGCCGAGGAGTTGGAGACGGGTCAGGGAGAGATCCTGGCGGCCAACCGGCGGGACCTCCAGGCGGCCAAGGCCCGAGGGGTGAGCGGGGCCCTGCTGGATCGGCTGCTGCTGGATCCCAACAGAATCCGGGAGATGGCGACCGGTTTGAGAGAGGTGGCGAATCTTCCGGATCCGGTGGGAGAAACGGTGGAGGAGTGGAAGCGCCCGAACGGGCTCACCATCCGAAAGGTCCGCGTTCCGATCGGAGTGATCGGGATCATCTACGAGGCCCGCCCCAACGTGACGGCCGATTGCGCGGGGCTGTGCGTCAAGGCGGGCAACAGCGTGATTCTCCGGGGAGGATCGGAGGCGATCCATTCCAACCGGGCGATCTTCCGCCGGCTGGAAAGGGCTTGCTTGAGGCGCCGGCTTCCCAAGGGAGCGATCGGATTCGTCGACACCACCGACCGGCGGGCGGTCGATCTGCTCCTGGCCCAGGTCGGCCGGGTCGATCTGGTCATTCCCCGGGGCGGCGAGGGCCTGATCCGTCAGGTGGTGGCGAAGGCCAAGGTTCCGGTGATCAAACAGTTCAAGGGGATCTGCCACACCTTCGTCGATGAGGGGGCGGATCTGGAGATGGCTCGCGAGATCTGCTTCAACGCCAAGGTGCAGCGCCCCGGTGTCTGCAACGCGATGGAAACTCTCCTCGTCCATCAGAAGGCGGCGCCTGGCTTTCTTCCCCGGATGGCGCAGCGGTATCTTCAGGCCGGGGTGGAGCTGCGGGGGGATGCGGCAACCCGCCGGATTCTGAAAGGACTCGCCGTCAAGCCGGCCACCGAAACCGACTGGGCCACCGAGTACCTGGCCCTGATCCTCTCCGTCAAGGTGGTCGATTCTCTGGAAGAGGCGATCTCTCACATCCAGAGGTACGGCTCCGGCCACTCCGATGCGATCGTCACCCGAAACCCGGCCCATGCGAAGGAATTCTTGGGGCGGGTCGACTCGGCCTGCGTCTATGTCAACGCCTCCACCCGGTTCACCGATGGGGGCCAGTTCGGGCTGGGGGCGGAGATCGGGGTCTCGACCGACCGGCTCCATGCCCGGGGCCCCATGGGCCTGAGGGAATTGACCACCTACAAGTATGTCGTTCTAGGGAGCGGACAAGTCCGGAAATAAGATGCGAATTGGGATCTTTGGCGGCACCTTCAACCCGGTCCACATCGGGCATCTGCTGCTGGCCGAGGGGGCTTTGGAGCAAGCCCGGCTGGATCGAATCCTGTGGATCCCGGCCCATCTTCCTCCCCACAAGGAGGTGGCGGAGTCGGTTCCACCGGGGGAACGGGCGCAGATGGTGGTGTTGGCGATTCGGGACAATCCCCGATTTCAACTTTCCCGGGTCGAGATGGATCGACCCGCCCCTTCCTATACGATCGACACGGTCCGCCAGCTGCGATCCGATTCCGGTCCTGAGAAGATCGAATGGTTCTTCCTGTTGGGGTCGGACGCGGCGAAGGGGCTGCCGTCCTGGCGGGAGTGGGATTCGCTTCGCCGCCTCGTCTCGTTCCTCGTCGTCGCCCGCCCGGGCCATCCGACCGGGGCGTTGACCGAGGGGGCCCGGGAGATCCTGGTCAAGACGCTGGACGTTTCCGCCTCGGAGATCCGGCAGAAGATCAAGGAGGGCCGCTCGATCCGGTACCTGGTTCCGGAGCCGGTCCGGCTTTACATCGAGAAGAACCAGCTCTATCAAGCGCCGGACGACGGCGCTGGAACCGGAGGGGCGGGGTGACCCCACTGGAGCTTTTCCTGATCTTGCTCTTCTTGGGAGCGTCCGCCTTTCTCTCCTTGTCGGAGATCGCCCTGGTGGGGATCTCCAAGATCCGGCTGCGCCATATGGTCGATCAAGGGGTTGGAAGGGCCAAGTTGGTCCAGTCGCTGGTCACCCAGATCGACCAGGTGATCACCACGATCCTGGTCTTCAGCAACTTCATCAATGCCGCGCTGACCTCGCTGGTGACGGCCGCCTGCATCCTTTGGTTTGGAGAGCATGCGGGGGTGGCCATCGCCGCCGTATTCGCCGGGACCTTGATCCTGCTCTTTACCGATATCGGACCCAAGGTATACGCCGCCCGGTTTGCCGATCGGATCTCCCTCCGAGTGGCTCCGGCAATGTGGATTCTGGTCCATCTGTTCCGCCCGATCGGACATTTCGTCACCCGGTTGACCCATGCCGCCTTCCGGATGGTGGGGCTTCCCATCACTTCCCGTTCCCCCCTGATCACGGAGGAGGAGCTGAGGATGATGATCGAGTTGGGGAAAGAGGAGGGGGTCCTGGGAGAGCATGAGCGGAGGATGCTGCACCGGATCTTCGAGTTCGGGGATTTGAAGGTCAAGGAGGTCATGGTTCCGAGGGAGCAGATGGTGCTGGTCCCGGAGGGGGCCACCCACGATGATGTCCTGACGGTCCTGACGGAAGAGGGGCACTCCCGCATCCCGGTTTACCGGTCCTCCCAGGACCAGATCATCGGGATCCTCTACGCGCAGGAGCTTCTCCATATCTGGCGGGAAGGGTGGCTGATCGTTCTGCAGGATCTGATTCATCCTCCTTTCGAGGTGCCGCCCGAGATGCGGGTGACGGCTCTGTTGCAGGAGTTCCAGCGCAGGCGCCTCCAGATCGCAATCGTTGTGGATGACCAGAGGAAGGCCTTAGGGATGGTGACTTTGGAGGACCTGGTGGAGGAGATTGTGGGGGAGATTCGGGAGCGGCTGCCTGAATAAGGAACCGTTACCGGACGACGGCCAAGTCGTCGATCCCGTCGGCGGTCTACCCGCCGATCTCCCCCACCAAAGGAACGTCGCCTGGAATGCCATAGGCGAAGCTCAGGTCGGCCCTGCGGTCGCTGTTCGTGTCCACAAACCACCGCCCTCCTCGGCAGACCACCACATCCTTTCGGCCATCGCCGGTGACATCGCCAATGAGTGGAATGTCTCCTGGGAGGCCAAAGCCAAACGAGAGATCCGCCGTCCGGTTTCCATCGGTCCAGACAACCTTCTCGCCGGAGATCGCTGCCCCGCTCATTCCATAACGATCGGAGCCGACCAAAATCCGCATCTGGTTGGTCGCCAGGTCGTACAGGCGGATGCTGTAGCCGTAGGGAATGGCGCCTGGAATCTCCTGTCCTGGAACAGACGCCGACTTCTCCATTCCGCACTCTGCTCAGCCAGATGGATGAAGGATGGCTGGCCGGTCAGTCGCTCCGCGGCCCTGTCGTGGATCTGACTGTAGGTTGGGAACGGGGACAAGAGCTCGGGATTGCTGCCAGGGAGGTTGGCTATCCTCAAGGCCAAGTTCTCTTGGTCCGGGCCTCCGGCCCTCCCACGGCGGTTCCTCAGCGTCGGATCCATATCTACGTGCAGGAGAACGGGCTGGGGTGGGCCGAAAGGATGCGGGAGGATTTCCCGGGGAAGGAGGCGCAGGAACGAGTAACGTTCGTCGGTCGGCCTGAGGAGGCCGACTTGATCGTGGGAGATTGGACTCTGACACCTACACCCCGCCTGGCGCTGCTGCAGGTGGACCAGGAAACGGTCGGCTATGTGACGCCTGCCCTGCTGGCCGGATTAGAGGAGAGGGGTCTTCTCCAACCCGGCATCGTCCTGGTGGTGGGCCGGCTGGTCAAGGGAGCGCTCGGCGAGCACCTTCTGGTCTTCGCGTAGTCGGTAGGGGTCGGGACGACCTGGCACCTTCGGCTAGGTCAAGTAAGAAGATGGTATCCTTCTGCGGAGGGTGGATTCGAAGGACAACGATTCCAGCCGACTTCTCAGGCGGGTACATCAGCCGGTTGGCAAAGTCCTTGTCTCGGCTGATCAGCGCCCGGGATTCCTGCCTTGCCAGCTCAACGACCTGGCCGTTCTTGAGTCCAGAGGAAACTCGGACGACGCTATGGCCCTGCTTGACGAGCCAGTCCAGCACTCTTGCGTGGACGTCCTCGTCGAGCAGTATCCGCATCTCAGGATACGGAAGGGAAGGGGATGTATTGCTCCGTTTCCAGGAGCTCCGAAGCCAAGTGGAGGGCCGCCTGAATGTGCTGCGGGGTCAGGGCAGGATAGGCCTCCAGAATTTGCTGAACCGACTGGCCTGCCTCCAGAAGCTCCAGGGCAGAGGAAACCATAATTCGCGTGCCTCTGAAGCAGGGTTTCCCATGACAAATCTCTCGGTCCACCGAAATGTAATCCCACACCTTCATCGGGCTCATCACTCTCTCCTTGAATGCGGATTGCTACTTTCAGTATACCACATCCAGGGTCGGTAAGAAGATCGGGTCCCGAGGGGCGGTACCGCTAACCTCGTGGGTTGACAGGATGGAGTGGCCGTGATAGAGTTTCGCTGTTTCCGGTGGATGTTGTCTGGTAAGAGGGGTAACCTTTCGGAGGAGCCATTATGGAAGCTTACTGTGTCAAGTGTAAGGCCTCGAAAGAGATGAAAGACGCCCAGAGGGTGACGATGAAGAACGGGCGCCCCGCCATGAAAGGAAAGTGCCCGGACTGCGGGACGGGACTCTACCGGATCCTCAAGCCATAGCGCGGTCCTCCAGCAGCCGCCAGATCGCTCTCGCGATGGCCAGGAGCGCCTTGGCCTCCAAGGCGGAGGAGGTGGTGATCCTGGACTTAAGGCGGCTGTCCACCTTCTTCGACTTCTTCGTCCTGTGCACCGGCTCCTCCGATCGGCGGATCCAGACGATCGCCGATCATGTGGAGGAGACGTTGTCCGTCCATGGAGTGAATCGCCGGCACATCGAGGGGATGGACGGGTCTTGGATGCTGCTGGATTACGGGCCGGTGGTGGGGCATCTCTTCTCGCCGGAGCTGCGCAAGTTCTATTCCCTGGAACGGCTGTGGGCCGATGCTCCTCGACTACGGGCCACTTAAGGTGTCCATTCTCCGTCTATCTCCAATGCACGGGTTATCTTCTCTGCACCAGGCATCTGCTGTACGTTCACCGGTCGTGGCTCGTTGTAGGGGGGAAACTCAAGACGTTTCCCCCCTACTCTTCCCCCTTCCTCAGGCCGTTCGCCCTTCGGCTCACCCGTTCGTCCTGAGCACCGTCGAAGGACGAACGCAATTGCAGGACGAACGGTCGGTCTCGTTGGGGGAAACCATTGGGTTTCCCCCAACACGCCCCTTTCCTCCAGAGGAAACGGGGATGGCCCTTCCCAAGGCCCGATGCCGGAGATGAGCTCTGAGCTTGCTATGGAGTCTGAACTGCAGGAGTTGATCCGGCGGGCAATCCGGGAGTTGGGGCTGTCTCCGGAATCGGGTCTGCAGATATCCGTCTCTCTGGAGATCCCGAAGATCCCAACCCACGGAGATCTGGCCACTTCGGTGGCGCTCCAGCTGGCCTCCCGACAGAGGAGGAATCCGATGGAGGTGGCGAAGCAGCTTTTCGATCGGCTGGAACTCCTCCTGCAGGCGTCGCCTCTCAAATCCCACATCGAGAAGATGGAGTTGAAGCCCCCCGGCTTCATCAACCTGTTCCTCCATCCCTCGTATCTTTATCAGGTTCTGCAAGGCATCCACCAAGACGGGCCTCGGTATGGGCGGTCCTCGTGGGGGCAGGGACGGAAAGCGATGGTGGAGTTCGTCAGCGCCAATCCGACCGGCCCTTTGTCGGTGGCCCACGGCCGGCAGGCGGCGGTGGGGGACGCCCTGGCCAACCTCCTGGATTTCGCCGGCTACGAGGTCCGCCGGGAATATTACCTGAACGACGAGGGAACCCAGATCGACCTGTTGGGTGAGTCCATCCTGGCCCGGGCGAGGGAGAGCGTCGGCTTGAGCGCTTCTTTCCCGGAGAAGGGGTACAAGGGGGCTTACATCCAGACCCTGGCGGAATCGTTGATCGCAAAACAGGGGGCGGATTGGGCGGATCGGTCGGACGCCCCAGACCGGGCGAGGGAGTTCGGTGTGCGGGAGCTGACCCGGGTGATCGAGGGTGATCTGGAGTTGTTCGGCGTCCGGTTCGACCGCTGGTTCCCCCAGAGCTCGCTCAAGGAGAAGGGCTATCTGGAGGAGTCGCTGGAACGGATCAAACAGCGGGGTTTCCTGTACGAGTCGGAGGGGGCCTGGTGGCTGAAGTCGACCGCCTTCGGGGACGACAAGGACCGGGTGGTGATCCGATCCGACGGGCGGCTCACCTACATCGCCGCGGACATCGCCTACCATCGACGGAAGTTCGAAGAGGGGTACCAGCTCCTGGTCAACCTCTGGGGGCCGGACCACCACGGCTATATCCCCCGCCTGAAAGCGGCGGTCCAGGCCTTGGGGTTCCCGGCGGAGCAGCTTCAGATCCGGATCGTGCAGCTGTGCACCCTGAAACGGGGAGCCGAGACGATCCCGATGTCGACGAGGGAGGGGCAGTTCATCACCTTGACCCAGGTGATCCAGGAGGCGGGCAAGGATGCGGCCCGCTTCTTCTTCCTCCTGCGCAAGTCGGACGCCCATCTGGAGTTTGACCTGGAGCTTGCCAAGCAGCAGTCGCCGGAGAATCCGGTCTACTACATCCAGTACGCCCATGCCCGAATCGCGAGCATCCTGGCGTATCAGGGGGGGCAGACCCCAAGGGGTCTGACCCCTTCAGGTTTTCCGGACTATTCACTCCTCGATAAACCGGAAGAGCTCGCCTTGCTGCGGCGCTTGAGGGAGTTTCCCGGTGTGGTGGAGATTTCGGCCCGGGCGCTGGAGCCGTTCGGGGTGGTGTCGTACCTTCAAGAGTTGGCTGAAGCGTTCCACCGGTTCTACGACGCGCATCGGGTCGTCGGCGACGATCCCCGGCTCACCGCTGCCCGCTTGGGGCTGGTGAAGGGAGTGCAGATTGTTCTGGGCTCCGGCCTGCGCCTCCTCGGTCTCTCCGCCCCCGATAAAATGTGAGCGTTGAAGCCCTCCGAATTTGCAAAGGGCAGCGGCTGAATCCGCACGGGGCGATCCGGGCGCTGATCGACCTAGGGTACCAGCGGGTTCCCAAGGTGAGCGACCCCGGCGACTGCGCCCTGCGGGGAGGGATCCTAGACATCTTCCCGGAGGGATTCGAGGCCCCGGTCCGGATCGAGCTGGAGGGGGAGACGGTCGCCCAGCTCCGGAGCGTTCACCCCGTCACCGGACAGCCGTTTCTCTCCCACGAGATGGTGGTCCTCCTTCCGACCGAGGTCTTAAAGGCCAGGACCTTAAAGAGTCCGCTGCGCCACCTGTTCCTGGGAGAGGAAGCGCCCCTCGATCCGTTCGTCGATATCCGCAAAGGGGATTGGGTGGTCCATGTCACCCACGGGATCGGCCGATACCTGGGCTTGAAACGGGTCCGCAGCGGGCCGAAGATCGTCGAGCACCTGGTCATCGAGTACGCGGAGGGGAACCGCCTCTACGTCCCGGTCGAGGAACTCCATCTGGTCCAGAAGTACATCGGGTTCGAGGGGCATCCGCCAAGGATATCCCGGCTGGGAACCCGGTACTGGGCCCGATCCAAGGAGCAGGCCCGGGGGGCGGCCGCCTCGGTTGCCCTGGAGCTGCTCTCGATCCAGGCCAAGCGGATGAGCGCCTCCGGTTACGCCTTTCGCCCCGACACCGACTGGCAGCGGGAGCTGGAGCGTTCCTTCCCCTATCCGGAGACGCCGGGCCAGGCCCGGGCGGTGGCGGAGGTCAAGAAGGACATGGAGCAACCCCGCCCGATGGATCGGCTCCTGTGCGGCGACGTCGGCTTCGGAAAAACCGAGGTGGCCCTCCGGGCCGCGTTCAAGGCGGTGATGGACGACCGGCAGGTGGCGATCCTTTGCCCCACCACGATTCTGGCGGAGCAGCATTGCAACACGTTTGCCAACCGGATGATCTCCTTCCCGGTGGAGGTGGCGATGCTCTCCCGTTTTCAAAGCCCGGCCTCCCAGCGGCAGATCCTGGAACGATTGGATCAGGGCCAAGTGGATATCGTCATCGGGACCCATCGCCTCTTGTCGGGAGATGTCCGGTTCAAGGATCTGGGGCTGCTGATCGTCGATGAGGAGCAGCGTTTCGGGGTCAAGCACAAGGAGCAGCTCAAGCGGCTGAGGACCGAGGTGGATGTCTTGGCGATGACCGCCACCCCGATCCCCCGCACCCTGTACCTGGCCCTGATGGGGGCCCGATCGATGTCGAACATCGACACCCCTCCGTTCGAGCGGCTTCCGGTGACGACGATCGTGGAGGAGGAGGATTCGCGCCTGATCAAGGAGGCCCTCACCCGGGAGCTGGACCGCTCAGGCCAGATCTTCGCGATCTTTCCTTGGATCGAGGGGATCGGCAGGGTCCACCGGCGGATCTCGGAGCTGGTTCCCCAGGCCCGGATCGTGGCGGCCCACGGCCAGATGCCGTCCAAGTCCTTGGAGCAGGCGATGCTCCGGTTCATGCGGCGCGAGGCCGACATCCTCATCTCCACCGCGATCGTCGAGTCGGGGATCGACATCCCCAACGCCAATACGATTCTGGTTTTCCGGGCTGAGTCCTTCGGGCTGGCCGACCTGTACCAGCTTCGGGGCCGGGTGGGCCGGTTCACCCGGCAGGCGTTCGCCTTATTTCTGACGCCGAAAGGGATGCCGCTGACGGAGGAAGCGCGCAAGCGCTTGAGGGCGGTGGAGGAGTTCTCCTCGCTCGGGGCCGGCTTCCAGATCGCGCTGCAGGACCTCCAGCTTCGAGGGGCCGGCAACCTCCTGGGGACGGAGCAGCACGGCCACATCATGGCGGTCGGCTTCGATCTGTACTGCCGCCTTCTCAAGTCGGAGGTCGACAAGATCAAAAAGAGGATGACCCTCCCGACGTCCCGTGATAGACTGCCTCTATGAAACCTTCTCCGACGTTTCTAGCCGCCGGGTGCTTGCTGCTGGCCTGCGCAGGGTGTGGGCCGGGCGGGAAGATCGCGGCGGTGGTCAACGGCCAGGTGATCACGGAGAAGGATCTGGAAAGCCGGATCGCCCGCCTGCGGGCCCTCCCTAATCGATCCCCTCAATCCGATGATCACCAGCGGGTGTTGGAGGATCTGGTGACGGAGACGGTGCTCGTGCAGGAGGCGCAGCGCCGCCGATTGGACCGGGATTCCGAGGTCCAGCGGCTTCTGGCGGAGGCGAGGCGCCAGATCCTGGTCGGGCGTTTCCTGGAGACGCTGGCGAAGGAAAATCCGGTGGAGGCGACGTCGGAGGAGGTCGGCCAGTTTTATCAGCAGCATTCGGACCGGTTCACCGAGCCGGAGATGCTCCGGGCCAGCCACATCCTGGTCAAGACGGAGGAGGAGGCCAAGAAGGGGTTGAATCGGCTTAAATCAGGGGAGCCGTTCGCCAAGGTGGCGGAGGAGCTGTCGATCGATCCGACCCGGGTCCGGGGAGGAGACATCGGATTCTTCAGCCCGGGGCAGGTGATCCCGGAGTTTGAGGAGCAGTGCCGGCGGCTCAAAGCCGGCCAGTTGAGCGGAATCGTCAAAACCTCCTTTGGGTATCACCTGATCCTCCTGACGGACCATCGGCCCGCCCGCCAGCGTCCCCTGGAGGAGGTCGAGGACCAGATCAAGAAGCAGCTGACCGCTCAGCGCCAGCAGCGTCAAGTGGCGGAGAAGGTGCAGCAGGTCCGGTCGAAGGCGCAGGTTCAGATCCGGGAGCCGGTCTCCTTGGCCAGCTCCGTGCTCAATCCGCCCCAGCCGTCGTCTGCGCCCAATTCCACTCCTTACAGCGGCGATTAGTTTCGAGAGGTCTTCGTTGACTATGGCTATCCCTTTGTCATTGCGAGCCCCGAAGGGGCGAAGCAATCTCATCGTGAGCATAGGGATTGCTTCGTCGCTGACGCTCCTCGCAATGACGACACCGGTCCACAGCGAGGAGATGCGGATCGTGGCGGTGGTCAACGATGAGGTGATCACCGAGCAAGATCTGGACCGGGCCTTCGCCCCGGTCTACCTGCAGATGCAGGCCCTCCAGACCCCGGAGGAGCTGGCCGAGGGGGCGCAGCAGGTGAGGCAGAGGATCCTGCAGCAGCTCGTCGAAGAGCGGCTGATGCTGCAGGAGGCGCGTCGTCCCAAGCCGGTGGAGGTTTCCAAAGGGAGGATCGGAACCCCCATTCCGATCTCCGTCTCTGAAGCGGAGATTGATGAGATGGTGGCCGAGGCGCAGGAGAAGTTTGAAAGCCCGGAGGAGTTCGCCGACGCTCTGGCGGGCCAAGGGATCGGGCTGGAGGAGCTCCGAACCCGATACCGGGACCAGATCACGATCCAGAAGCTGATCGGCCGAGAGATCAACTCCCGCGTCACCGTTTCCCCCACCGAGGTGACCGGCTACTACGAGCAGCATCCGGAGCAGTTTCAATCCCCGCCGGCCGTTTCCGTCTCCACGATCCTGATCCGGCCCGTCCAGGGTCGGACCCTGTCCCAGGCGAAGCAACTGGCTCAGGATCTGCGTCAGAGGCTGGTCCAGCAGGGGGCCGACTTCTCCGATCTGGCGCGGCGCCACTCCGACGGGCCCAACGCCAAGACCGGGGGGAAGATCGGCGCCCTGGAGCAGGGAAGAAACCTGAAAGAGATTGACGAGGTCCTGTTCCAGTTGAAGCCGGGGGAGATCTCCCCGGTGGTCAAGACCCCGGCCGGATTCCACATCTTCCGGGTCGAGTCGATCCGTCCGGCCCGACAGGTCCCCCTGGAGGAGGCGCAGGGCCGGATTCGGGATCGGCTCTTCCAGGGAAAATCGGCGGCCCGTTACAAGGAGTGGATCGACCGCCTGAAGGCGAGCTCCTACGTCTCGATCCAGTAAGGACGCCCCAACGATTTCTCCCTCTCCCCGTTTCCCCCATTCTCCGATTCGTCTCTTACTCACGATGGGGGACCCGGCCGGGGTCGGCCCTGAGGTTCTCCTAAAGTCCCTCGCTGTCATTGCGAGGAGCCCCGCCAAAGGCGGAGCGACGAAGCAATCTTGTATCACCATCCTCGGCGATCTGGCCTACCTGAAGTTTCTCGCTCGCCGTCTTCGACTCCCGCTTGCCTGGAGTCGCTTCGGGTGGATCGATCTCGCCAACGTCCCCGCGGGGCTTCGCGTTGGAAGAGTCCAATCCTCCGCGGGGCGGGCCGCCTTTGAGGTCCTGAAGGAGGCGGTCCGTCTCCTGCGGATGGGCCGGGCCGATGCCCTGGTCACCGCTCCGGTTTCCAAGGAAGCGATCCTCCGGGCCCGGCTCCCCTGGGTGGGGCACACCGAGTTTCTGGGGGCCGCCTTCCGTCGCCCGACGGTCATGATGTTCGTCTCGGGGCTCTTCCGGGTCGGTCTGGTGACTACGCATCTGGCCATAAAAGAGGTCCCCCTCCGGTTGACCCGGCCGAAGATTGTCCGGACGGTCCGGATGATGGAAGAGTCGATGCGGACCGATTTCGGAATCAGGCGTCCCCGGATCGGGTTGGCCGCTTTGAATCCTCACGCCGGTGAAGGGGGATTCTTCGGTCGGGAGGAGAAGAGGATCCTGCGGCCGGCCCTTCGCCCTTTTCGCGGGACGGTCCAAGGTCCTTTCCCCGTGGACACCCTGATGCGAGCCGCGGTCCGGGGGGAATACGACGCCGTGGTGGCCCTTTACCATGACCAGGCCCTGATCCCTCTGAAATTGCTCGGGTGGGAGCAGGCGGTGAATGTGACGCTGGGGCTTCCCTTCGTGCGGACCTCTCCGGTCCACGGGACCGCCTTCGACATCGC
>CAZRTR010000010.1:0-18805 GCA_964603095.1 uncultured Planctomycetia bacterium | reverse complement strand
TGGGGCTTCCCTTCGTGCGGACCTCTCCGGTCCACGGGACCGCCTTCGACATCGCTGGGAAAGGCCGCGCCGACCCTGCCTCGATGCGCGCCGCCATCGAATTGGCGATCCAGCTCGCAAGGAAGAGAATGAAACGGTGAATCGGAGAATGGGAGAAACGGAGAATGATACAGACGGTGAATGAAAGAAAATCAAGGATATCCAGCTACAAGGATCTGGAAGTGTTTCAGAAGTCGATGGACTTGGCAATGGAGATCTTTGAGCTTAGTAAGCGTTTTCCGCGTGATGAGGGCTATGCATTGACCAACCAGATTCGGCGATCCTCCCGTTCCGTCTGCGCCAATATTGGTGAGGCGCGGCGAAAAAGACGTTACCGAGCAGCTTTCATCAGTAAGCTCAGTGATGCCGAGACGGAATCCTGTGAAACCCAGGTGTGGCTTGAGTTGGCACGCCGCTGTAATTATCTTACTGATGCGGAAGTGTCACGCTTGGACAGTGAATGCGATCGTATCCTTGCTCAACTGGTTCGGATGATCGACCAGCCAGAGAAATGGCTCATTCGAGCATGATCTTTTTCTCCGTTTCCCCGTTTCCCCCTTTCCCCGATTCTCCCTGATGAACGTACGCACTATAAAGGAGCTGATCCGGCATTACCATCTGGGGATCTCGCCCCGGAGGATGGGGCAGAACTTCCTGGTCGATCCCAAGGCCCTGGAGCGGATCGCTCGGGCCATCGGGGCCACACCCGAGGATCGGGTGCTGGAGATCGGGGCCGGTCTGGGGGCCTTGACGGAGGCGCTGCTGGCGACCGGCGCCGTCGTCCAGGCGGTGGAACGGGACGCCGGGTTCCTCCGGGTCCTGACCGATCGGTTCAAGGAGTCGGATCACCTGCAGTTAATCCGGTCGGACGTCCTTCAATTGGACTTGGGTTCGATCGCGGTGGGAGAGCCGAAATCCCTCCTGGTGATTGGGAACATCCCCTTCTCGATGACCAGTCCGATCCTGGAGTTTCTGCTGAGGCAACGGCAATGGGTCAAGCGGGCAGTGCTCACCGTCCAGAAGGAGGTGGCCCAGCGGATCGTGGCCCGTCCCAACACCAAGCAATACTCCTCAATCACCCTGCTTGTCCAGGTCGCCTTCAAGCCGGCCATCGCCTTCACCATCCCCCCCAACGCCTTCTACCCCCAGCCGAAGGTCACCTCCGCCGTTCTTCGGCTGGATCCGCTGGCCCAGCCGCCGGTGCCGCCGGAGGAAGAGGAAGGGGTGCTGCGACTGACCCGCCTTCTCTTTCAGCATCGGCGAAAGACGCTGCTCAACTCCCTGATCACCGGCGGGATCGAGCTGGGGAAGGAGGAGATCCTTCGAAGGTTGAAGGAGGCCCAGCTCGACCCGGCCCGCCGCCCCGAAACCCTTTCCCTGACGGAGATGGTGGTGCTCCGTCGCCGGCTGTGCTAAGATGCCTTCGTGGGAATCTCCCGTAAGGATGTCGAGTACCTGGCCCTTCTGGCCCGCCTGAAGCTGACTGCCGAGGAGTTGGACCGGTTCGCCGGACAACTGGATGAGATCCTCCGGTATGTCGAGAGATTAAAGTCGGTCCGGACGGAAGGGATACCGCCCACCTCCCACGTCCTTGGGCTTAGCAACGTTTTCCGTGAGGACCGGAAGGAACCGGGCCTGGGCGCAGAGGAGGCCCTGGCCAACGCCCCCGACCGGGAGGGCCCTTTCTTTCGAGTCCCCCGGATCATCGACCCGACCGAATGACCCCCGCGGAAATACAATCGCTCTACCAATCGAAGAGATCGACCCCTTCCGAGGTGGTGGAGGAGCTGATCCGCCGGATTCAGAAGGAGGATCCGCAGCTTCACACCCTGGTCTGGTTTGATCCCGATTTTGTCCGGGCGCAGGCCAGGGGATTGGAGAAGAGCGGCTCCTTCCAGGGGCCCCTGTGGGGGGTGCCGGTCCTGGTGAAGGACAACATCTGCGTCAAGGGGATTCCCACCACCTGCGCTTCCAAGATCCTTCGAGGATTCCGCCCTCCGTACGACGCGACGGTGGTGGCTCGGCTTAAAGAGGCCGGGGCGATCCTGTTGGGGATGGCCAACATGGATGAGTTTGCCTTCGGCTCCTCCTGCGAGTTCTCCTGCTACGGACCGACCCGAAATCCGTGGGATCGGGAGAGGGTCCCCGGCGGATCCAGCGGAGGATCGGCTGCGGCAGTGGCGGCCGGTTTGACCCCGCTGGCGCTGGGCTCCGATACCGGCGGCTCGATCCGGCAACCGGCCGCCTTCTGCGGGGCGGTCGGTTTGAAGCCGACGTACGGCAGAGTCTCCCGGTACGGGCTGATCGCCTTCGCCTCTTCCTTAGACCAGATCGGTCCGGTGGCCAGGACCGTCTCCGACTGCGCCGCCGGGTTACAGGCAATCGCCGGCTTCGACCCCAAGGATTCCACCTCCGGGAATCTGCCGGTGCCGGATTACGTTTCAGAGCTCAAGAAGGGTCCGAAAGGGTTGCGGCTTGGTTTCCCAAAGGAGTTTTTCGTCGATGGGATGGACCCGGAGGTGGCCCAGGCGTTGAAGGGGGCGCTGGACCAGTATCGCCGGCTTGGGTTGACCGTGAAGGAGGTTTCCCTTCCTTATACCGAGTACGCCATTCCCACCTACTACATCGTGGCCACCGCGGAAGCCAGCTCCAACTTGGCCCGGTTCGACGGCGTCCAGTATGGGTATCGGGCCTCCAATGGATCCACCTTGCTGGAGATGTATATGCGTACGCGGGGGGAAGGGTTCGGCCCGGAGGCCAAGCGCCGGATCATCCTGGGGACCTTCGTCCTCTCCTCAGGATATTACGAGGCCTACTACGGGACGGCCCTCAAGGTCCGGACCCTGATCAAACGGGATTTCGACCGGGCTTTTGAGGAGGTGGACCTGCTGGTGACGCCGACCTCTCCCACGCCGGCCTTCCGGCTGGGGGAGAAGATGGAAGATCCGCTCACCATGTACCTGTCCGACATCTTCACGATCTCCGTCAACCTGGCCGGGGTTCCGGCCCTGTCGATCCCGTGCGGGTTCACGGAAAGCGGCCTGCCGATCGGGATGCAGTTGATCGGAAGGCCTTTTGAGGAGGGATCCCTGTTCCGGGCGGCTCACGCCTACGAGCAGTCGACCGAATGGCACAAACGGCAGCCGGATCCTTCATGACCTACGCCCCCGTCATCGGTCTGGAGGTCCATCTGCAGCTCAAGACGAATTCCAAGATCTTCTGCGGCTGCGCCACCACCTTTGGCAGCCCCCCCAACAGCCAGGTCTGTCCCGTCTGCCTGGGGTTTCCGGGGGCGCTGCCGGTTTTGAACCACCAAGTCCTCCGGTGGGGACTGAAGGTGGCGCTTGCGCTGAGCTGCCGGATATCCCCACGGATCGTCTTCCATCGGAAGAATTACTTCTATCCGGATCTTCCGAAGAACTTCCAGATTTCCCAGTACGACCTTCCCCTGGGAACCGGCGGAGCCGTGGAGGCGCCGGGCGGAAGGAAGATTCGAATCCAAAGGGTCCATCTGGAGGAGGACGCGGGGAAGCTGTTGCATAAGGAGGGGGAGTCGGCTTCTCTCGTCGATTACAACCGAGCCGGGGTGCCCCTTCTGGAGATCGTCTCGGAGCCGGACCTGACGAGCCCCGAGGAGGCGACGGCGTACCTGAAAACCCTCAAAGGGATCCTGGAGTACCTGGAGGTTTCCGACTGCGACATGGAGAAGGGATCGTTGCGCTGCGATACCAACATCTCATTGAGTCCCCGTTCAGAAAATAGGGACAGTCCCCTTCAGGGCAGGGACAGTCCCCTTGGGACCGCATCTCAGGGGGCGGCAGGGCGGGGACAGTCCCTGGGAACGAAGGTGGAGATCAAGAATCTCAACTCTTTCCGGGCGGTGGCCCGGTCGCTGGAGTATGAGGTCAAGCGGCAGAGCCGGATCTTAGGGGAAGGGGGGCGGGTCCAGCAGGAGACGCGCCTCTGGGAGGATGGACAGGGGCTCACCCTGGGAATGCGCAGCAAGGAGTACGCCCACGATTACCGCTATTTCCCGGAGCCGGACCTGGTTCCCTTCTCCCTCTCGCCGGAGGAGGTGGAGTCGGTCCGCCGGGAGCTGCCGGAGCTTCCCCATCAGAAGGCCCAGCGGCTGGTGGAGCGGTACCGGCTGCCGATCGCCGATGCGAGGAATCTGGCTGCTTCCCGAAGCGCGGCCGATTATTTCGAGGAGTGTATCAAAACGGTGTCAGGCACCCCGCCTGTCGGCGGGGAGCCAGACGCCAAAACCTTCGCCAACTGGATCTTGGGCGAGATGTATCGGGAGATGAACGAACGGGGGGTGGGGGAGATCGGCGCGGTGGGGTTCCCGCCCCTTCACCTGGTGGAGCTGGTGGGGCTGATCGATCAAGGGACGATCAGCGGTAAAATGGCGAAGGAGGTTTTCGCCGAGTGTGTCAAGGAGAAGAAGTCGCCGGCCGCTTTGGTCAAAGCCAAAGGGATGGCGCAGGTCACCGATCGGTCTTTTCTGAAAGAAACGGCCCAGGCGGTGATTCAAGAGCACGCTCAGGCGGTGGCCGATTATCGCAGCGGCAAGGCGCAGGCCATCATGTTTCTGGTGGGGCAACTGATGCGCAGGACCCAGGGGGCCGCCTCTCCGGCCGTCTCCCAGGAGATCCTTCGCGAACTTCTAGAGGAGAGGAAATGACAAAAAGATGGTTGACATCGTTCGTGCTGAGCTCAGTCGAAGCACGAACGGAAATCTGTCGGTCTGTTCGCCCTTCGACAGACTCAGGGCGAACGGCACGTGCCTGGTCTCTACTCGCCTTCGTTTTGATTTTTTCTGTGTGGGTTCCCGTGGCCTCCGCCGCCGACAAGTCCTCCCAGCAGCAGCTGTACGACGAGGTGGAGCTGCTGGCGGAGGCGATCACCCTCATCCAGTCCGACTATGTGACGGAGGTGGAGCCGAAACGCCTGATCCAGGGGGCGCTGAAAGGGATGGTCGAGTCGCTCGATCGCCACAGCCAGTACCTGGACGCGAACGCCTACTCCGAAATGCAGGTGGAGACGAAGGGGGAGTTCGGCGGGGTGGGGTTGGAGATCACCGTCTCCAAGGACGGGCTTCTGACGATCGTCGCTCCGATCGACGACACCCCGGCGGCGGAGGCGAAGTTGAAGCCCAACGACAAGATCGTCAAGATCGACGGGCAGTCGACCCGCGGGGTTTCCCTCCATGAGGCGGTGAAACGGCTGCGGGGTCGGGCCGGATCCAAGGTGAACGTGACGATCTTCCGGGAAGGGGAGGATCGGGTCTTTGACGTCACCTTGACCCGGGCGGTGGTGAAGATCCGTTCGGTGAAGGAGGCCCGCATGGTGGCCGATCGGGTCGGCTATCTTCGGATCACCGAGTTTCAAGACAACACCCCGAAGGATCTGCGCAGGGCGCTGGAGACGCTGGAGCAGCAGGAGATCGAGGGCCTCATCCTGGATTTGCGGAACAATCCCGGCGGACTGTTGGATGTGGCGGTGGAGGTGTCGGAGCTGTTCGTCCCACAGGGGAAGCTGGTCCTTTCCACGAAAGGTCGGATCAAGAGCCAGAACCTGGAGTTCATCTCCAAGCAGCAGGAGCCGCACCTGGGCTATCCGATCGTCGTTCTGGTGAACGGGGGGTCCGCCTCCGCCTCGGAGATCGTCGCAGGCGCTTTGCGGGACCACCATCGGGCGATTCTGATGGGGGAGAAGACATTCGGCAAAGGATCCGTCCAGACGGTGATTCCGCTCAAGGACGGCTCCGCCATCCGCCTGACCACCAGCACCTACTACACCCCTTCCGGCCGGGCGATTCACGGCGAGGGGCTGGAGCCGGATGTGGTGGTGAGCGAAGAGGAGCCGTCGGAGAAGCAGGAGAAGGTTCCGGAGAGGTCTCTCCCGGAGGAGGTGGCCCCGAAGAGGGTGACCGATCCGGTGATTCTGCGGGCGATCGACCTGTTGAAGGGGCTCAAGGTCTATCAGGTAAACAAATAGCGGATCGTCGATGGCCAACGGAAGATCGCAAAGGCAAAGGATCCTCTTGGGCGCCGCCGGCTTTCTGTTTCTCGCCTGTTTTGTGGTTGCCGTGCGCATGAGGGCCCCGGAGCCGCCGCAGGTCCGGCATCCGGCCCCACGGGCCGATAGGCCCGGAGGGCATCCGCTCAAGGCGGTCGCCGTTCACCCTAAGCCGGTGGCAGTCACTCCCCCTGCCGGGGCTGTCTCCTTCCCGAAGGGAAAGGGAAAGATCGCCATCGTTCTGGATGATTGGGGGTATAACCTGCGCCAGGTTCCGTTCTTTCAAGAGATCCGCCGACCCCTGACGGTGGCGGTGCTGCCGAACCTTCCTTTCTCCCATGAGGTGGCGTTGGTCGCCCATTCGAAAGGGCATGAGGTGATCCTCCACCTGCCGATGGAGTCGGTCGACCCCAACGCCCCTCGGGAGCCCGGCACTCTGTCGAGCGGGATGTCCCGCCAGGAGATCCTCTCCGCCGTGGACCGCTCCCTCGCCACGGTTCCTTACGCCCGTGGGATCTCCAACCACCAGGGCTCGAAGGCGACGGCGGTCCGTCCCTTGATGGAGGCGGTCCTGGAGGAGGCGAAGCGTCGGAAGCTTTACTTTTTGGACAGCTTGACAGGCCCGTCGGTGGGTGAGGAAGTGGCCCGGGCGATGAAGGTTCGGTTCGCCGAGCGGGCCGTCTTCCTGGACAACGAGTTGGAGCCGACGCGGATCCGCCAGCGTCTGGTGGAGCTGGCCAAGGAAGCGTCTGAGAAGGGGGAGGCGATCGGGATCGGGCACGACCGACCGGTGACGATGCAGGTTCTCAAGGAGGCGATCCCGGCCCTGGAGCGGGCCGGCTACCGGTTGGTCCCGGTTTCCGAGCTTGCCGACCTCTCCCAGGAAAAGGGACGGTTCTAGAACCGTCCCTTTTCCTGTGGTATTCTAGTTTCGTGGTGGTCCTGGGTATCGAAACCTCATGCGATGAGACCGCGCTCGCCTTGGTGGAGGATGGCCGCCGGGTCGTGGGGACTCGGGTTGCCTCCAGCTTGGAAGCCCATCAGCGCTACGGCGGGGTGGTCCCGGAGATCGCCTCGCGAGCCCATCTGGAGCTTCTCACCGTTGAGCTGGAGCGCCTCCTGGCCGGTTGCCGGGTCAAGCCGGAGGCGATCGATCGGATTGCCGTCACGGTCGGGCCCGGCCTGGCCGGCTCTCTCCTGGTGGGGGTGGCGGCGGCCAAGGCGCTGGGGCTTTGTTGGAGAAAACCGGTGGTGGGGGTCAATCACCTGCGGGCCCATCTGTACGCCGCTTTAATGGGGTCAGACCCCGTGGGGTCTGACCCCTACGCTCCGATGATCGGGCTGGTGATCTCCGGGGGCCACACCGCTTTGGTTCGGATGGACGGGATCGATCGACGGGATCTTTTGGGACAGACCCGGGATGACGCCGTCGGGGAGGCGTTCGACAAAGTGGCCAAACTACTGGGGCTTTCCTTTCCCGGTGGGCCGGAGATCGAGCGGGTGGCGGCGCGAGGGAATCGGAAGGCGTTTCGCTTCTCGGCGCCGAAGATCAAGTCCGGCTCTCCTTACGACTTCTCTTTCAGCGGCATCAAAACGGCCGTCTATTACAAGGTGAAGGGGAATACTCTTTCCACCGGCTTTGTGGCGGACATGGCGGCCAGCTTCCAGCATGCGGTTGTGGAAGAGGTGGTGATGAAGTCCATCTCCGCCTGCCGGCGCTACCGGATCCCCCGCCTGATCGTCGGGGGCGGCGTGATCGCGAATCGGCCGCTCCGGCGGAGGATGCAGGAGGTCTGCGCCGATCTGAAGATCGACGTGGCCATTCCTCCGATGCCGCTTTGCACCGACAACGGAGCGATGGTGGCCGGGTTAGGGATGCATTTGAAGGCGGTGTCCCTTTCCTCCCTGACCGCGGTCCCGAATCTCAACGTGGAGTTGAACTAGCGCAATGGTCTCCGATCATATCGTCGTGTTCCGATTGTTGCTGGCGGTTCTGTTTAGCGGGCTCATCGGGTTGGAGCGGGAGGTTAGCGGTCGGGCGGCCGGTTTCCGGACGCACATCCTGGTCTGCGTCGGGTCGGCCCTGATGATGCTCACCGGGATTCATCTGTTTCAGACCTTTCGAGGGATGGTGGAAGTCGATCCGGGCCGAATCGCCGCCCAGGTGGTCAGCGGCATCGGGTTCCTCGGGGCCGGCACCATCATTCAGTTCCGGGATTCGGTCCGGGGCTTGACGACCGCCGCCTCCCTCTGGGCGGCGGCGGGGATCGGGTTGGCCGTCGGGTCCGGTTTCTACGTCGGCGCGGCGGCGGGGACCGTCGTGGTCTTGCTCGTTTTGTACCTGTTCTCCACGGTGGAACGGCATTGGGTCGGGTCCAAGCGGAAACCGGACTAGCGTAGAGGGAGGGTTAAAGAGGATGGCGATATTGGGCAGAGGGAGAAAAAAAGTCGAGACAGCGGAAGAGACATCTCGGATCTTGGACGTCACCGCCAGCATGCAGGGCTCGCTCGTCTTTCAGGAGGCGGTGGCCCTTCGGATCAGCGGCCGGTTTGAGGGAACGCTGGAGACTCGGGGGGATCTGACGATCGGTGAGCGGGCCTCCGTTCAAGCCGACATCACCGGAGAGCGAATCACCGTCGCAGGGAAGGTGACCGGGAAGATCGTGGCCAAGCAGACATTGAGGCTGATCCCCCCGGCGGTCGTGAAAGGGGATCTCTGGACGCCGGTCCTGGAGATAACCCCGGGCGCCCGGATCGAAGGGGCGATCCATATGGGGGAGCTGCCCGGTTCGTCGCCAACGGAGGAGCCGGCGGGGAGGTCTCCACGGATGACCCCGGAAGAGGTGGCGGCCTATCTGGAGGTGGAGGTTCGGGTGGTTGAGCAGTGGGCCCGGGAAGGCAAGATTCCCGTGACCCGGGAAGGGAATCAGTGGAGATTCGAAAAGCAGAAGATCGACGAGTGGGTGGCCGCTCAGAAAAGCTCCTGACCCTCGAGGAGGCGGCCCGGCACCTGGGGATCCCTCCCGACGATGTGGAGGGGCTGATCCGCACGGGGCGGCTTCCCTCCTTCCGCCTGGGCGGCTCGCTCCTTCGCCTGCGCCTGAGCGACGTCGAAGCCCTGCGAAAGCAGGAGGAAGAACCGTTCGCCCTGAGCCGGCCGTCGTCTTTCGACAAGCTCAGGACGAACGGCCGAGTCGAAGGGCGAAGTCAGCATCCGGTGACGCCCTGGGACCGAATTCGTGATTTCTTCTACTTCAACGACTTCTACCTGATTGCCTTCCTGATTGTCCTCGTCCTGGTCGCCATTATCGTCTCCCTGTAATTTGTCGAATCTTGGTTTTGCCAGAGTGGACCTCGAGCGGGCCTCACGCCGCGGCTTCCCGGAGGTGATCTACGCCCAGGGGAAATCGGCCGCCCAGATCGAGGCGATCGCTGAGGTCCTTCGCCGGAACAACCACCCGGTCGTGGTGACCAAGCTGGCGCCGGGGACCTACCGAGCATTAAAGCGGCAGCTCCCCTGGCTCGCCTACTTTCCCAAGGCGAGAATGGCAGCGGGGTTTAAAAACGGTGTCAGGCACCCGCCACGAATCTTGGCGGGAGCCAGACACCTGGGATTCGTCCTGGTGGTCACCGCCGGGACGGGGGATATCCCTGTGGCGGAGGAGGCGGCGGTCACCCTGGAGCTGATGGGAGTGCGCTCCCGGCGGCTCTTCGACGTCGGGGTGGCGGGGCTGCATCGTCTCCTGAAGCGCCGGCGGCTTCTCGTCAAGGCCAAGGTGATCGTGGTGGTCGCCGGCATGGATGGGGCTCTGCCCAGCGTGGTGAGCGGCCTGGTGGCCTGCCCTGTGGTGGCGGTCCCGACCAGCGTGGGGTACGGGGCCTCCTTCAAGGGGGTGGCGCCCCTGCTGACGATGCTCAACAGCTGTTCCCCCGGTGTCGCGGTCGTCAACATTGACAACGGTTTCGGGGCTGGGTACTTAGCTGGAATTATCGCTCGGCAGGGCAGTTTCTGAGTTTGTGGGTTTCTGAGTTTCTGAGGAGATGCTCCTTTACGTCGACGCATCGGCAGGACTTAGCGGCGATATGCTCCTGGCGGCCATGCTCGATGTGGGGCTGCCGGCCTCGTCATGGCGAGCGCAGCGAAGCCATCTCGCTTTTAAAACGATCCCTCCTACGGCCGGCGATCTCCTCCGTTTGGTCCACTCCTCCCGGCTCGATTCCCCCTTAAAGTTCCTCGTCCTGCGAGTGCTGAAACGGCTGGCCCAGGCCGAGGCCAAGGTCCACCGCACCTCCTGGCAAAACGTCCGCTTCCATCAATTGGCTCGGCCCGACATGCTGATCAACATCACCGGATTTTGTCTGGGGCTGCGGCGCTTCCAGATCGATCGGGTCTACTGCTCTCCCATTCCGATCGGGAATCGGCACCAGGGCCATGACGGCCGCTGGGTCTCTCAGCCGGGTCCGGCAACCCTGGAGCTGTTGAAGCGGTTCCCCATTGAACGAAGGCCGGAGCGGTTCGAGTGGACCACCCCCACCGCCGCGGCGGTCGTTTCAACGCTGGCTCTCCCTGGCCCGGCCCCCCCTTTCCAGGTTTTGAGAATCGCCGACACCGCCGGCCGCCTCCGCCCTCCGATCGGCCCGGGGGTCTCCCGTTTCCTTTTGGGAAGACCCTTTCCCGATGATCAGTGCAACGCCATCGTTGAAGCCATCCGGCAGGCGGCGCACACGGGCCGGCGCGGAGACGGTAAGATCTTCATCTCAGCGGTCGAAGAATCCGTCAGCATTCGAACGGGGCAACGAGGGAACGAGTCGATTTATTGACATGTCCAAGCATCCGCATGAGCCGTTGATGGGAAGAAACGCGCGCCCCCTCATGGTGGCGTTGCTGATCACCGCCGCTGTTATGGTGTTGGAGATCGCCGCCGGTCTGTTGTCCCACAGCTTAGCGCTGCTGGCGGACGCGGGCCACATGGCGACCGATGCGGCGGCTCTCGGGATGAGCCTTGCGGCCGTCTGGATTACCCGTCAACCGGCAACCCGCACCAAGACCTACGGTTTCTACCGGACGGAGATTCTCGCGGCGTTCCTCAACGGCTTAACCCTCTGGCTGATGGTGGCATGGATCGTTTACGAAGCCGTTCAGCGGTTCTTGCATCCGCCGGCTGTTCGAGCTCCGATGATGCTGGTGACTGCCGTCATTGGTTTGGCGGCAAACTTGGGGTGTGCCTGGGTGCTGCGGTCCTCTCAGGCCAAGAGTCTCAACCTGCGCAGCGCCTATCTCCACGTCTTGTCGGACGCGCTGGGTTCCATCAGTGTTATTGGAGCCGCAGCAGTCATCTGGGCGACCGGCTGGACCATGGCCGACCCCATTGCCAGCATTCTGGTCTGTGTTGGAATCCTCTGGGGTTCCTGGAACCTCATCCGCCAATCGGTCAATATTCTCCTGGAAGGGACTCCTTCGCACATCAGCGTTGTGGAGATCATGCGAGCCATGCAGGCGATCCCTGATGTCTTGCGCGTCCACGATGTTCATGTCTGGACGATTACCTCCGGGATGGAGGCGATGAGCGGCCATGTAGTCGTCCAAGATCTCCGTCAGAGCAGAGAAACGCTCAGGAAACTCAACGCGCTTCTTTGCAACCGATTCGGGATCCACCACGCGACCCTTCAATTGGAAAGCGAGAAAGACGCGGAACAGGAATAGCCCTCGTTTTGATATACTTGCGATTGCAATGAGAGAACCTGTGTCCCTTAAGAATATCCGAGAAGTCGCTCAAAGGATTGGCTGAGTTATCGGCGCACCGGAGGCTTCCTTGAAACTATTCCTTGACAGGAGGTTGGGGCTTGGGGTAGGATAGCCCCCGAGTCCACGAGAATGATTTCCCCCCCAGTGGCCGTCAGATCGAGTTCCGTGAAACCCGACCCGTTGCGAATCGCCTGCCGACTGTCCGGGGTGAGCATCCTCGTTCTCCTCTGGCTTTCCCTGACGGGGGCGGAGCTGAAGTCGGGGGAGATGCTGTATCCCCAGGCGGTTTCCTACCGGGCCGAGGGGCGCCGGTTGCAGAAGGTGGGGCGGCTTCAGGAGGCGGCGACCGCGTTTCGCAAGTCGATCGCGAGCCATCCGTCGTACGCCCAGGCCTACAACGATCTGGGAGTAGTGCTGGAAGGGCTGGGCCAGTTGGCGCAGGCGGAAGATGCCTACCGCAGGGCCCTGCAGTTCGATCCGGATCTGCTGGCGGCCCATTCGAATCTGGCCCTGCTGTACGAGAAGACCGGCAGGATCCCGGAGGCGGCCCCGCATTGGACCGCCCGAGTGAAGGGATCCCCTCCGGAAGATCCCTGGGCGTTACGGGCCAGAGGAAAATTGATCCAATACAACCTGCCGGTCCCGATGCCGCCGCCGGAGCCGGTGAAGAAGGAACCCCAGGTGAACTTCACCCACCGGTTGAAGGAGGCGAAGGTGTCTGACACCCCAAGGGTGTCTGACACCGTTTTGAAGGAGAGAAAGGTGCCTGACACCGTTTTGAAGGAGGCCGAGGAAGAGACGCGCAAGGCCCAGGAGCAGGTGCGCCAGGAGGAGCAGGCCCAGAGGGAGCGAGACAGGGCCGCCCGGCTCCAGGCGGAGGAGGTGGCCAAGCAGCAGGCGGAGGGACTTCGCCGGCGTCGGGCCGAGGAGCAGAGGAGGGTGGAACAGGTCAGACGGCAGGCGCAGCAGGAGGCGATTCGCCGGGCGCAAGAGAAGCTGCCGCCGGCGGCCGCAGAGCCGATCAGGGAGAAGGCTCAAGCCAAGCCGGAGGCATTACAGGCGGATCGGATGGATGCCCAGTCGATCGCCGAGGATCTCATCCGGGAGAAGAAGAAGACCCGGTTGGCAACCACTCGAGAGCTGTACCAGAGGGGGGTCGCCGCCATGCGGCAGCTTCGTTACGAGGAGGCGGCCACCCATTTTCAGCAGGTGTTGATTCTGGAACCGGACCACACGGAGGCCAAACAAGGTCTGAAGCGGGCGCAAACCGCGCTGGCAAAAGCAGCCCAAACCCGTCGGTAGATTGTCACAGATCTCATCCCCCCTTGGCAAAATCAAAAGAGCGGCTGTTCCTGATTGATGGATCCTCTTTCTTCTACCGGGCCTTCTACGCGATCCGGAACCTCTCCACCTCCAGGGGGCAGCCGACGAACGCGGTCTTTGGGGTGGTGACGATGCTTAAGAAACTGATGGAGGAGGAGCATCCGGATTATCTGGCGGTGGCGCTGGATAGGCCGGAGCCGACCTTCCGGCATCAGAGGTTCGAGCGGTACAAGATCCACCGGCCTCCCATGCCGGAGCCGTTGGTGAGTCAGCTGCCGTGGATCAAGGAGGTCTTTCAGGCCTACCGGATCCCGGCTTTTGAACGGGCCGGGTTCGAGGCGGACGACCTCTTGGGGACGATCGCGGTTGAAGCGGCACGGAAGGGTCTGGAGGTTTTCCTCGTGACGGGGGATAAGGATGCGCTTCAGTTATTGGGACCCCACGTGAAGGTCTACCGGCCCACTCGGGAGGGGCATGAGATCATCGATGAGGAGTCGCTGTCGAAGCGGTGGAACCTTCGGCCCGCTCAGGTGGTGGATGTGATGGCTCTGATGGGGGACGAGATCGACGCAATCCCCGGCGTTCCGGGGATCGGAGAGAAGACGGCGGTGGAGCTGATCCAGAAGTTCGGATCGGTGGAGAAGCTGCTCAAGAAGCTGGATGAGCTGCCCCGGCCCGCTCTGTCGGCCTCACTCAAGGAGCACACGGAGCAGCTCAAGACCAGCCGGGAGCTTTGCCTTCTGGAAACCCAGGTGCCGGTGGAGGTGGATCTTCAACAGATGCGCCTCAAGGCGCCGGATCGGGAGCATTTGAAGAGGATCTTCCAGACGCTGGAGTTTCGCAATCTGCTCAAGGAGTTGACCCGGGATTCCCCGGCGATCGAGGGCCGGGTGCAGATTCTGACGCAGGTCCATGCGGGGGACCTTCCGCTGCCTCTGATTCGAAAGCAGGGCCGTGTGGCGGCGGCGGTGATCGAATCCGAAGAGGAACTTGCCGTGGGGCTGGCCTGGGAGGAAGGGCAGGCGCAGGCGGTTCTCTGCCGGACCTTTCCCGAGGGGTGGCTCCCCCTCTGGAACGATCCGAAGATCCGAAAGATCTGTCCGAATCTGAAGGAGGCCTGGGTGCGGCTGGGTCGGCACGGATTGTCTTTGGACGATCCCGACAGCTCGCAAGGGTCGTGGGAGGATCCGGAGCTCTGTTCCTACCTTCTGGATCCGTCCCGTCCTTCCCATCGAATCGAACGGCTGAGCGCCGAGCTTCTGGGTGGGTCGGTGGAGGATCCGGATCCGGTCCGGGCCGCGGGGCTCAGGGCGTTGGCCGCGCTGCAACTTTTCCCCCGGTTGGAGAAGGAGGTCAGGGAGAAGGGGGCTTCCTTGTTGCTTAAGGAGGTGGAGATTCCCCTTTCCTTTGTGCTGGCCAGGATGGAGTTGGCGGGAATCGCCGTGGATGGCAAGCAGCTGGAGGATCTCTCCAAGGAGATGGAGCGGACGTTGGAGGGTCTCGTCGTGAAGATTGTCGCCCAGGCGGGGGAGCCGTTCAACATCAACTCCCCGAAACAGCTGGGCCGGATCCTGTTCGAGCGGCTCAATCTCCCGGTCCTCAAGCGGACCAAGACCGGCCCCTCCACGGATGAGGAGGTCTTGAGGCGCCTGGCGGTGAGCCACGAGCTTCCGGCCACGATCCTGGAGTATCGGGAGCTGTTCAAGCTGAAATCGACCTACGTGGACGCCCTGCCGAAGTTGATCGATCCCAAGACCGGCCGGATCCACAGCTCCTTCAATCAGACGGTGACCTCCACCGGGCGGCTCTCCTCTTCCGAGCCGAACCTTCAGAACATCCCGATCCGGACCGAGCTGGGGCGGCAGATCCGGAAGGTGTTCGTTCCTCGGCCCGGCTGGTTCTTCCTTTCGGCCGACTATTCCCAGATTGAGTTAAGGATCCTGGCGCACCTGTCCCAGGATGAGGGGCTCCTTAGCGCCTTCCGGGAGGGGGAGGACATCCACCGGGTGACTGCGGCGGAGATCTTCCACATCGGCCCGGAGAAGGTGTCGGCGGACGAACGGGCCGTGGCCAAGACGATCAACTTCGGGATCGTCTACGGAATGAGCCCTTTTGGGCTGGCCAAGGAGCTTGGGATTCCCCAGGATCAGGCGCAGGAGTTCATCGGTCGCTACTTTGAGCGGTACCCTGGAATCCGGAGTGCTCTGGCCCGCTCTCTGGAGCAGGCCCGGAGGGACGGTTACTGCACAACCCTGCTGAACCGCAGGCGCTACATCCCGGAGCTGAACGCCAAGGATCCGGTGATCCGCCAATTCGCGGAGCGGATGGCGGTGAACGCGCCCGTTCAGGGTTCGGCAGCAGACCTGATCAAGGTGGCGATGGTGGCGCTGGATCGGGCGATGCGGGGAAAGAGGATGGCTTCCCGGATGCTGTTGACGGTTCACGACGAGTTGGTCTTTGAGGCGCCGCCGGACGAGCTGGAGGAGATGAAGCGGCTCGTGAAAGAGACGATGGAATCCCCGGCGCTTCAGGGTAAGCCGATCCGGCTGTCGGTTCCGCTGGAGGTGAGGATGACCGTCGGGCGCAACTGGCTGGAGGCGAGCCATTGAGAGTCGCCATGGTCGTCTCCGAGATGGAGCCGTTCGCCAAGACCGGGGGCCTGGCCGACGTGGCCGGAGCCCTGCCGCTGGCATTGGGGAAGTTGGGGGTACAGGTCCATGTCTTTCTTCCCCGCTACGGCTCGATCCGCCAGACCGGACCGAAGGAGAAGATCGGCCGCGGGATCACGGTTCACTTCATCGATCATGAGCATTACTTCCGCCGGCCCAAGCTGTACGGCGAGTCCAACGGCGATTATCCGGACAACCTGGAGCGATTCAGCTTCTTCTGCCGCCGGGCCTTGGAGCGGATGAAATCGGAAGGGATCCGGCCGGACCTCCTCCATGCCCACGACTGGCAGGCGGCCTTGGGCGTGGTTTACCTGAGATCTCTGGCGGGCAGCGATCCCTTCTTTTCGAGCACCCGTTCGGTTTTCACCGTCCATAATCTGGCCTACCAGGGATTGTTTCCCAAGGAAGAGTATCCGAGGACGGGGCTGCCCTGGGAGCTGTTTCAGATGGAGGGGCTGGAGTTCTGGGGAAAGGTGAATCTGCTCAAGGGGGGGCTTCTCTTTGCCGACATGCTGACCACCGTCAGCCCCACCTATTCCAAAGAGATCCAGACGCCGGATCAGGGGGAGGGGCTGGACGGGGTGCTTCGCAAGCGATCCAGGGATCTGGTGGGAATCTTGAACGGGATCGACCAGGCGATCTGGGATCCGGCGGCCGACCCTCATCTTCCCGTTCGCTTCGACCATCGAAGCATGCGGGCCAAGGCCCAGGTGAAGGCCGCGTTGCAGAAAGAGGTCGGACTGCCGGTGAATCCCGGGGCCTTTCTCATCGGCATGGTGACCCGCCTGGCTTCCCAGAAAGGGTTGGATCTGGTGGTTTCGGCCCTTCCGAGGATGCTGAAACTTCCCGTACAGCTGGTGATCCTTGGCAGCGGAGATCGGCCGATCGAGGAGCAATTGGAGAGGGCGTCAAAGGAATCTCCTTCGATCCGGGTCCGTCTGGCCTTCGACAACCCGCTGGCCCATCGGATCTACGCCGGCGCGGACGCGTTCCTGATGCCTTCCCGGTATGAGCCGTGCGGGCTGGGGCAGATGATCGCGCTACGGTACGGGACGATCCCGGTCGTTCGGGCCACCGGCGGACTGAACGATACGATCCGGGATCTGGAACAGGATTCCCAGAGGGGCAACGGCTTCAGCTTCCGGCCGTACGAGCCGGAGCCGCTGGTTGGCGCGATCCGCCGAGCGCTGGCCTGGCACCGGGATAAGGCCCGTTGGCATCAGGTCCAGGTCCGAGGGATGAAGACCGACTTCTCCTGGGACCAGTCCGCCCGAGAATACGTGCGGCTCTATGAAAATCTGAAGGGGTCAGACCCCTTAAAAGGGGTCTGACCCCGTTGATCGTCATCGGAGTCACGGGGGGAGTGGGCACGGGCAAGTCGACCGTAGCGAGGATGTTCGGCCGATGGGGAGCGACGGTGTTGGATGCCGACCGGATCACCCACGCGCTGATGCGGCCCGGCGCCGGGGTCCATCGGAAGATCCGGGCCCGATTCGGGGGGGAGATTCTGACCCCCGCCGGGACGATCGATCGGCGAGCGCTTGGGCAGAGGGTCTTCCGGAATCGGAGGGAGCTCGACGCCCTGACCCGGATCATTCATCCGCAGGTCCGGAGAAAGATTCTTTCGGCGGTCCGTCGGTTGCGTCGCGCCGATCCAGAGGGGGTGGTGGTGTTGGATATCCCGCTGCTCGTCGAGGCCGGCTCAAAATATCCGGTGGACGCGCTGGTGGTGGTTTCGGCTCCGCTCACGCGGGTGTTCCAACGCCTGCGCAAGCGGTCCGGCTGGTCTTATGAACAGCTTAAAAAGCGGCAGTCGTTCCAGATGCCGCTCAAGGAGAAAGAGAAAAGAGCCGATTTTATTATTCGTAATTCCGGAGATCTGGCTTCAACTCGGAAGCAGGTGAGGGAGGTATGGAAAAGAATCACAAGGAGGAGGTAAGAATGGAACAGGAAAAGACGCAAGAGCAAACATCCACGGCCCAGGGTCAGAGCTTGGACATCGCGAAGCTCAAGAACATGACGATCACCGAGCTGGCCAAGCTGGCCAGGGACTTGAACGTCAACGGGATTTCGGGGTTAAAGAAGCAGGACCTGATCTTTAAGATCCTTCAGGGACAGGCGGAGCGGGAAGGGAACATGTTCGGGGAAGGGGTCCTGGAGATCTTGACCGACGGGTTCGGGTTCCTGCGCAGCCCCAACTACAACTACCTGCCCGGCCCGGACGACATCTACGTCTCCCCGAGCCAGATCCGCCGGTTCGACCTGCGCACCGGAGACTCGGTCAGCGGCCATATCCGCCCCCCGAAGGAGGGGGAACGGTACTTCGCGTTGCTCAAGGTGGAGGCGGTCAACTTCGAGAATCCGGACGAGGCGAAGGAGAAGGTTCTTTTCGACAACCTGACGCCGATCTACCCCAACATCCGGTACAAGCTGGAGCACGAGTCGCAGGAGATTTCGACGAGAATCCTGGACCTGCTGGCCCCGATCGGGAAAGGCCAGCGGGGGCTGATCGTGGCCCCTCCGTACAGCGGGAAGACGATCCTCCTGCAGAAGGTGGCCAACGCCATCACCAGGAACTATCCGGAGGTGATGATGATCGTCCTCCTGATCGACGAGCGGCCGGAGGAGGTGACCGACATGCAGCGCTCAGTCAAGGGGGAGGTGGTCTCCTCCACCTTCGATGAGCCGGCGGAGCGGCACATCCAGGTGGCCGAGATCGTCCTGGAGAAGGCCAAGCGGCTCGTGGAGCACAAGAAGGATGTCGTGGTTCTTCTGGATTCGATCACCCGGCTGGCCCGGGCCTACAACACGGTGGCCCCTCACAGCGGCCGGATCCTGACCGGTGGCGTGGACGCCACCGCCCTGCACAAGCCGAAGCGTTTCTTCGGCGCGGCCCGCGGGGTGGAGGAGGGAGGGTCGCTGACGATCATCGCCACCGCCCTGATCGACACCGGAAGCCGGATGGATGAGGTGATCTTCGAGGAGTTCAAGGGAACCGGCAACATGG
>CAZRTR010000009.1:36197-38334 GCA_964603095.1 uncultured Planctomycetia bacterium | reverse complement strand
CACACGATCAAGTCGGCCAAACGGATGGTGGAGCGGGCCCGCCTGGAGGTGTGGGACATCCTGGAGGAGGTGATCCGGGACCACCCGGTCCTCTTGAACCGGGCCCCCACCCTGCACCGGCTGGGAATCCAGGCCTTTGAGCCGATCCTGATTGAGGGCAAGGCGATCAAGATCCATCCGCTGGTCTGCACCGCCTTCAACGCCGATTTCGATGGAGACCAGATGGCGGTCCACGTGCCGCTGTCGATCGAGGCGCAGATGGAGTCCCGGCTTCTGATGATGTCGACGAACAACATCTTCTCCCCGGCCAACGGGCAGCCGATCGTCAGCCCCACTCAGGACATCGTGTTGGGGTGCAGCTACCTGACGCGGGAAAGGCCCTTGGGGGAGAAGGAGAAGCCCCGTCGGTTCGGATCCCGGCAGGAGGCCCTGTCCGCCTGCGAGGATGGGGTGGTGCGGCTCCACGACAGGATTCAGCTGAAAGAGGCGGGAACCTGGATCGACGCCACGGTCGGGAGGATCCAGTTCAACGAGCAGCTTCCGCCGGACTTTCCGTTTGTCAACGAGACGATGAACAAGGGGAATTTAAGCGACGTGATCATCCAGGTCTACAAGCGGTACGGGCCCACCCGGACGATCGAGGTGCTGGACGATCTCAAGCGTCTGGGATTTGAGATGGCCACCCGCGGAGGGCTGTCGATCTCCATCGACAAGCTCCAGATCCCGGTGGGGAAGGAGCGGATCCTGAAAGAGGCGCGGGCCGAGGTGACGGAGGTGGAGAGCCAGTACCAGAAGGGCTTGATCACCGATGGGGAGCGGTACAACAAGGTGATCGACATCTGGACTCGGGCCACCGACAAGGTGTCGGACCTGATCTTCAAGGAAATGGATCCGTTCAACCCGGTCTTCCTGATGGCCGATTCGGGAGCCCGGGGGTCCAAGCAGCAGATCCGGCAGCTCTCCGGGATGCGGGGGCTGATGGCCAAGCCGTCCGGCGAGATTATCGAGCGCCCCATCACCGCCAACTTCCGCGAAGGGCTGACGGTGCTGGAGTACTTCATCTCCACCCACGGAGCGAGGAAGGGGTTGGCCGACACGGCTCTGAAGACCGCCGACTCCGGGTATCTCACCCGACGGTTGGTGGATGTCGCCCAGGATGTCTCCATCAGCGAGGAGGATTGCGGCACCTTAAACGGGATCCTGATCGGAGCGATCATCGAGGGGGACGAGGTGGTGGTTCCTCTCAAAGAACGGATCGTAGGGAGGGTCGTCCTGGACAACATCGCCGATGTGATCACCGACACGATCATCGTGGAGCAGGGCCAGGAGATCAACGAGGAGGTGGCCCAGCGGATCGAGCAGGCCGGGATTGAGAAGATCCGGATCCGGTCGGTGCTGACCTGCGAGTCGGAGAGAGGGGTCTGCGCCCGCTGCTACGGCCGGAACCTGGCCACCGGCAGGATGATCGAGCTGGGGGAGGCGGTGGGGATCATCGCCGCCCAATCGATCGGCGAGCCGGGGACCCAGCTGACGATGCGGACCTTCCATATCGGAGGGACCGCCTTCCGGGTGGTGGAGGTTTCCCACGTCAAGGCGAAGAACCGCGGGTTCTTGAAATTCCATAACCTCCGGGTGGTCCAGAAGGGCAAGGAATTCATCGTCCTGAACCGGAACGGCCAGGCCTCGATCAACGATGAGAGCGGTCGTGAGCTGGAGCGGTACGCCATTCCTTCCGGAGCGGTGTTTAAACAGGGGGAAGGGGGGAAGGTGAACAAGGAGGAGCTGTTCGTCCGCTGGGACCCGTACACCGTCCCGATCCTGACGGAGGCGACCGGGGCGATCCGCTACGAGGACTTGAAGGAGGGGGTCACGATGCGGACCGATATCGACCCCTCCACCGGGCTGCCGGACCGGATCGTGATCGAACATCGGGGCGAGTTCCACCCACAGCTGGTCCTGGTGAACCCGAAATCGGAGCTGATGGCAATCTACCCGATCCCGGCCGGGGCCCATGTGGTGGTCAAGGACGGGCAGAAGGTGGAGGCGGGGGATCTGCTCGCCAAGACTCCGCGGGTGCTGACCAAGACGAAGGATATCACCGGCGGGCTTCCCCGGGTGGCGGAGCTGTTTGAGGCCC
>CAZRTR010000009.1:0-36187 GCA_964603095.1 uncultured Planctomycetia bacterium | reverse complement strand
GGAGTTCGGAGATTCGAAGAAGGGACAGCGGCGCGTCATCATCAAGAGCCCCACCGGAATGAAGAAGGAGTACCTGGTCCCCCATGGAAAGCACTTGAACGTCTACAAGGGAGACTGGGTGACGGCGGGCCAGCCCTTGATCGACGGGCCGGTGGTCCCGCAGGATATCCTGCGCATCGGGGGAGACAAGCGGCTGCAGGAGTATCTGGTCAACGAGATCCAGGAGGTGTACCGGCTCCAGGGAGTCCGGATCAACGACAAGCATATCGAGGTGATCGTTCGGCAGATGCTGCGAAAGGTCCGAATCGACGATCCGGGTGACACGGAGTTCCTGGTGGGCCAGCAGGTGGACAAGTGGCGGTTCCAGCAGGAGAACGAGCGGGTGACCAAGCGAGAGGGCAAGCCCGCCTCCGCCACCCAGCTGTTGTTGGGGATCACCAAGGCCTCCCTGTCGACCGAGAGCTTCATCTCGGCGGCCAGCTTCCAGGAGACGACTCGGGTCTTGACCGAGGCGGCCACCGCCGGAAAGCGGGATGATCTGTTGGGCCTGAAGGAGAACGTGATCATGGGGCACCTGATTCCGGTGGGGACCGGATTCCCGAGCCATCGGGAGATTGAGGTGGTGAAGAATATCCCGGGCCTGACGGATGGGGGAGACAAGGAGTGAGCCCGACCATCTCCCAGCTGATCCGCCTGGGGCGGAAAGACAAGAGCAAGCGGTCCAAGTCGCCCGCGTTGCAGGGGCGCCCCCAGGTGCGGGGGGTCTGCCTTCAGGTTCGGACGATGACGCCGAAGAAGCCCAACTCCGCCCTGCGGAAGATCGCCCGCGTCCGGTTGACCAACAAGGTGGAGGTGACCGCCTACATCCCGGGGGAGGGGCATAACCTCCAGGAGCACTCGATCGTGCTGGTGCGCGGCGGACGCGTGAAGGATCTGCCGGGGGTCCGCTACCACATCGTGCGGGGGACGCTCGATGCCGCCGGAGTGAACCAGCGCCGCAAGTCCCGGTCGAAGTACGGAGCCAAGAGGCCCAAAGAATAATTGTGAATTTCGAATTGCGAATTGAGACATGAGGGGTAAAAGGTCACCCAAGAGAGCGCCGCTGCCGGACGCCCGATTCGGCTCCCGGGCGGTCCAACGGTTCATCCACATGCTGATGCATGAGGGGAAGAAGTCGATTGCCGAGCGGATCGTCTATGAGGCGCTGGACCTGGCCACACAGCGGTTGAAGGTTCCCTCCGGCTTGGAGCTGTTCCAGAAGGCGGTGGAGAACGCCCGTCCCCTGGTGGAGGTCAAGTCTCGTCGTGTGGGAGGGGCCACGTACCAGGTTCCGATCGAAGTCCGGCAGGATCGGGGGATCTTCCTGGCGATGCGCTGGATCCGGGACTTCGCGCGGGGCCGGGCCGGCAAGCCGATGAAGGAGCGCCTGGCGGAGGAGTTCGCCGCCGCCTACCAGGGACAGGGGTCGGCGGTCAAGCGGAAGGAAGACATGCACCGGATGGCGGAGGCGAACAAGGCCTTCAGCCATTACCGCTGGTAAACGGCGTTGGCTGAATTTCCTCTGTACAAGACACGGAACATCGGGATCGTCGCCCATATCGACGCGGGGAAAACGACGACCAGCGAGCGGATCCTGTTCTACACGGGGCGGGTCCACCGGATCGGGGAGGTGGACGAAGGAACCGCCACGATGGACTGGATGGTTCAGGAGCAGGAGCGGGGAATCACCATCACCTCCGCCTGCACCACCTGCTTCTGGAAGGAGCATCGGATCAATCTGATCGACACCCCCGGCCACGTCGACTTCACCGTGGAGGTGGAGCGGAGCTTAAAGGTGTTGGACGGCTGTGTGGTGATCTTCGACGCGGTGGCCGGGGTCGAACCGCAGTCGGAGACGGTCTGGCGGCAGGCGGACCGGTACGCGGTTCCGCGGCTTGCCTACGTGAACAAGATGGACCGGGTGGGGGCCGATTTCTACGAAACGGTGAAACAAATTCAGGAGCGGCTGGGAGCGGTTCCGGTGCCGTTGCAGCTTCCGATCGGGGCGGAGCAATCCTTTCAGGGGCCGGTCGATCTGCTGACCCAGCAGATGATGGTTTACACCGATGAGCAGGGGATGACGATCGAACCCAAGCCGGTCTCCCCGGAACTGGAACCGAAGGTCAAGGAGTGGAGGGCGGGGATGATCGAGCGGGTGGGGGAGCATGATGAGAAGATCATGGGGCTCTTCATCCACGACCAGACGCCGACGGTGGAGCAGTTGAGGGAGGCGATCCGGCGGGCGACGATCGCCGGGAAGATCGTCCCGGTCTTCTGCGGGGCCTCGGCGCGGAACAAGGGGGTGCAGCTGCTCCTGGATGCGGTGTGCGAATATCTCCCTTCCCCTCTGGACATTCCGCCGATTAAAGGGACTAACCCGGAGACGGGGTCGGAGGAAGTGCGGGAGACCTCCTCAAAAGCCCCCTTCTGCGCCTTGGCCTTCAAGATCATGTCAGACCCGTTCGTAGGGAAGCTGACCTTCTTCCGGGTCTACTCCGGTGTCTTGCGCTCCGGCAGCTATGTCTACAACGTCAACCACCAGGAGAATGAGCGGATCGGCAAGCTGGTCCGGATGCATGCCAACAAACAGGAGATCATCCAGGAGGTGTCCGCCGGGGACATCGCCGCGGCGGTGGGCCTAAAGGAGACTAAGACGGGAGAGACGATCTGCGACCAGAAGCAGCCGATCCTGCTGGAGTCGATGATCTTCCCCGAACCGGTCGTTTCCCTCGCCATCGAGGTGGAGACCAAGATGGATCAGGAAAAGCTCAGCCATGCCTTGAAGCGACTGGAGGAAGAGGATCCTTCCTTCCGGGTCTTCTACAACCAGGAGACGGCCCAGACGATCATCGCCGGGATGGGAGAGCTTCACTTGGAGGTGCTGGTGGATCGGATGCGGCGGGAGTTCAAGGTCGGCACCAAGGTCGGCCCTCCCCAGGTGGCGTACAAGGAGACGATCACGCGGAAAGTCCAGGTAGTGGGCAAATTCATCCAGCAGTCCGGCGGACGGGGACAGTACGGGCATGTGGTCCTGGATCTGGAACCGGGAGAGCGTGGAAGCGGGGTCCAGTTCGTCAACCGGGTCGTAGGGGGGTCGATCCCGAGGGAATTCATCCCCCCGGTCAAGGACGGGGTCCTGGAGGCGGCTCGGGGCGGGGTTCTGGCCGGCTATCCGGTGATCGACGTGACGGTGACGTTGGTGGATGGGACCCATCATGATGTCGACTCCTCCGAGTTGGCCTTCAAGATGGCCGGTTCGATCGGATTCAAGGAGGGGGTCCGCGGCGGGGGCCCGGTGTTGCTGGAACCGATCATGAAGCTGGAGGTGATCGTTCCGGAGGAGTATCTGGGAGAGGTGATCGGAGACTTAAACAGCCGGCGCTGCCGGATCGTCGAGATGGGGGCCCGGGCCAACGTGAAGGTGATCCGGGGCGAGGTCCCGTTGGGGGAGATGTTCGGCTACGCCACGGTGGTCCGGTCTTTAAGCCAGGGACGGGGCTCCTACTCGATGGAGCCGCTGATGTATGCCCAGGTTCCGGGCAACATCGCGGAGAAGTTGCTCAAGGGGCGTGAAGCGGTACAGGGAGCGGCGAGGCGTTAAAGATGTCGGATCGAAAGATACGGATTAAGCTCAAGGCGTACGATCATCGGATTTTGGACCAGTCGGCGGCGGAGATCGTGGAGTCGGCCCGTCGGACCGGAGCGGAGGTGGCCGGCCCGGTGCCGTTGCCGACCAAGAAAGAAATTTATACAGTCCTGCGCTCGCCCCACGTCGACAAGAAGTCGCGCGAGCAGTTCCAGTTGAAGACCCACAAACGGCTCCTGGACATCGTCAACCCGACCTCCAAGACGATCGATGCCTTGAGAAAGCTGGATCTTCCGGCCGGGGTCTACGTGGAGATCCAGTAGCGGTGAAACCTGGAGTGGGACTCATCGGGCGCAAGCTGGGGATGACGCAGATCTTCCGGGAGGATGGTCGGCCGGTTCCGGTCACCGTCCTGGAGGCGGGCCCCTGCACGGTGGTTCGGGCAAAGACGGTGGAGTCGGACAGCTACCGGGCGGTGCAATTGGGATTCGGGGAGAAGAAGGTGCTGAAGGAGTTCCGACTCCCAACGGATCAAGAGCTGGCGGTTGGATCGACGGTCACCGTGGAACAGTTGTTCAAACCGGGAGACCGGGTCGATGTGACCGGTCGCTCGATCGGGAAAGGATTCCAGGGGGGGGTCAAGCGATGGCATTGGAAGGGGGGCCCCGCGACCCACGGTTCGATGTCGCACCGGAGGCCCGGTTCGATCGGCTCCAGCACCAATCCCTCCCGGGTCTTTCGGGGCCATCATCTGCCCGGTCACATGGGCGACGAGCGGGTGACGACCCAGGCCCTGGAAGTGGTCCGGGTCGATCCGGCGCAGCATCTGCTTCTGGTCAAGGGTGCGGTTCCCGGATCTGAGCGGGGGATTATTCTGATTCGGAGATCCCGGAAACCTCCGCGGGTTCCGGTGGTTCAGCGGCCGCAGGCGAAGAAGAAGTCGGCTCCACAGCAGGCGGCAAAGCCGGCTGCGGCGAAAGCGGCGACAGCGCCGGCCAAGGAGAAGAAGGGGAAGTGATGGCAGAGATTCGTCTTCATAACTTGGAAGGAAAGGTAGTCGGCAGCATCCCGGTTCCTAAGCATTTGGAAGGACCGGTGGAAACCCCCCTCCTTTGGGCCGCGGTCCGCAACCATCTCGCCAACCGGCGGCAGGGAACGGCGGATACCAAGACGCGGGGCGAGGTCAGGGGCGGAGGAAAGAAGCCCTGGAGGCAGAAGCATACCGGTCGAGCCCGTGCCGGAAGCACCCGCTCCCCCCTTTGGCGCAAGGGAGGCGTCGTCTTTGGCCCTCATCCGAGAGATTATCGCTACCGGCTTCCGGAGCAAATCCGTAGGCGGGCTCTGGTGGAGAGCATCAAGGCCAAAGTTTCCGAAGAGGCGGTGGCGGCGGTGGAGACGTGGGAGGGGCTGGGTCCAAAGACAAAGGGCCTGTCGGAGTTCCTGAAGAAGATCCAGGTTTCCGGGGGAGCGCTGTTGGTGGTGGATCGCCCCGATGCCACTCTCACCCGGATTGCCCGGAACTTACGCAAGGTCGACGTCAAACCGGTTTCCGATCTGAACAGCTACGATTTGTTGGTTCATCCCAAGATTGTCTTCACCCAAGAAGGGTGGAAACAGATTCAGGAGATGGTGGCGTGAGCGGCCGACTGGCATCCGATACCCTGAGGTTCCTGATGCGGACAGAGAAGGGGACACTCCTTGCCCCCCAGCGGAAATACTTCTTCGCCGTTGAACCCCAAGCGACCAAGCCGCAGGTCAAGCAGGCGGTGGAGGAGCTGTTCAAGGTGAAGGTGACCCGTGTCCGCACTGCGGTGATGCCGGGAAAGCCCCGGCGGGTCGGCGCCCGTTGGGGGTACCGGCCCAACTGGAAGCGGGCGATCGTCACGCTGGCTGAAGGATCCAAGATTGAGGTAGCGACCTAATGGCTGTAAAAACGTACAAACCGTACACCCCTTCGCGCCGGCACATGAGCTCGGCGACCTTCGAGGAGATCACCAAGACCAGGCCGGAGAAGGGGCTGGTGATCCCTTTGAGGAAGTCGGGCGGTCGCAACAACCACGGTCATGTGACGAGCCGACACCGGGGCGGGGGCCATAAGCGGATGATCCGCCTGGTCGATTTCAAGCGGGACCGCCGAGATGTCCCGGCCAAGGTGGTGGCGATCGAGTACGATCCGAACCGGTCGGCTCGGCTGGCCTTATTGGAGTACCCGGATGGGGAGCGGCGATACATCCTGGCTCCCCGGGAATTGGCCGTTGGAGCCCAGGTGATGGCCGGCTCCCAGGCGGAGGCGATGCCGGGCAACGCCCTTCCGTTGGTCAACGTTCCACTGGGAACCTTCCTCCATAACATCGAGCTTCAGCCGGGCCGCGGCGCGCAGATGGTCCGCTCCGCCGGCACGGCGGCCCAGCTCCTGGCCAAGGAAGGGAAGTTGGCCACCTTGCGGCTTCCCTCCGGCGAGGTCCGGAGGGTGCCTCTGACCTGTTACGCCACGGTCGGGCAGGTCGGCAACGAGGATCACGAATCGATCCTGATCGGCAAGGCCGGTCGCTCCCGTTGGCTGGGGCGTCGCCCCCATACCCGGGGACTGGCGATGAACCCGCACGACCACCCCCATGGGGGTGGGGAGGGCAAGTCGGGCCAGGGGAACCCTCACCCGGTTTCTCCCTGGGGATGGCAGACCAAGGGCTTCCGGACCCGGCCGAAGCGTAAGGCCAGCAGCCGGTACATTGTGAAGCGCAGAGGATGAGGGGGCTCTGAGATGGGACGATCGACGAAGAAGGGGCCGTTTGTCGACGCGCATCTTCTCGAGAAGATCGAGAGGGTGAAAACAGGTGGGGAACGCAAGCCGATCAAGACCTGGTCCCGGCGCTCGACCGTCACCCCCGATTTTGTGGGTCTGACGTTTCTCGTTCACAACGGAAATAAACATCTGCCGGTTTTCGTCACGGAGAACATGGTGGGGCACAAGTTGGGGGAGTTCGCCCCGACTCGGATCTTCAAGAAGCACGGGGTCAAAGGGACCACCAAGCCCCCATCGCCCACATGACCCCGCCCCTCCGGTTTCCGCGCCGTCGTGTGGCGCAAGGGAAGGGCTTGGTAGGGGGAAGGGAGCGACGGCGCCTGTGCCTTTGGCACAGTGGCCCCGCCCTCGCTGAATCCCTGCTACCAGACGACGCTGGGCGGGGCCATGGAACCGGAGGGGCGGGGTGATCGCCAAGGCCAAGGGGCGGTTTCTTCCGCTAGGACCCAGGAAGATGCGGGCGGTGATCCGACTGATCAAGGGGATGGACGTCCCGCGCGCCCAGGCGATCCTTCAGCAGCTCCCCAGGGGGGCGGCCAAACCGATCGCCAAGGTGCTGAACAGCGCCGTGGCGAATGCGACCCGGGCAGGGACCTTTCACGTGGAGCAGCTGAAGATCTCCAGGATCATGGCGGACGAAGGTCCGATCATGAAGCGTTTCCGGCCCTCCGCCATGGGGCGGTCCATGGAGATCCGGAAGAAGTTCAGCCACGTCACGATTGAACTGGAGGCGATGAGCTGATGGGGCACAAGGTTCCGCCGCTGGCCAATCGCCTTGGATTCACGAAGAACTGGAACTCCCGCTGGTTCGCCAAGCGGCAGACCTTTGGGCTTCTGCTGCAGGAGGATGAGAAGATCCGAGGCCACATTCGGGCGGGGCTCTCCAACGCCGCCATCGCCCGAATCGAGATCGAGCGGACGGAGAATCGGACCCGGGTTCTCATCCATTCCGCCCGGCCCGGGATCATCATCGGTCGGCGGGGGGCCGATATCGACCGCCTGCGGGACGATCTTCACGCCATGACCCAGCGGGAGGTGGTGATCGATATCAAAGAGGTCCGCAACCCGGCAATCGAAGCCCAACTGGTGTCGGAGAATATCGCCTTCCAGCTGGAGCGGCAGATCAGTTTCCGTCGGGCGATGAAACGGGCGGTGCAGCTGTCGATGAACTCCGGCGCCTTGGGAATCAAGGTCCGTTGCGGGGGACGCTTGGGCGGCGCCGAGATGTCCCGGGTGGAGAGCTATAGGGATGGGAAAATCCCCTTGGGAACCTTTCGGGCCGATATCGATTTCGGGTTTTTCGAAGCCAAGACCACCTACGGCCGAATCGGCGTGAAGTGCTGGATCTACAAGGGAGATCTCCTGCTGCCCAAGAAAGCGGCCTCATCGGGATCCGAAAGCGGCAAGGCGTCGGTGGAGCCGGGGGTGGCCCCACCGGTGGCGGCGGGATCGGCGTAAAAATGGTGCTTGACTCATGCCGTTGATCCCAAAGCGTGTGAAGTATCGGAAGGCCCAGCGGGGTCGGCGGAAGGGAACCGCCAGCCGCGGGAACATGGTTTCGTTCGGAGAATTCGGACTCCAGGCGCTGGAGAACGGCTGGGTCACCCACACCCAGCTGGAGGCGGCCCGCGTGGCCTTGACCCGGCATGTGCGGCGGGGAGGACGGATCTACCTGCGGGTCTTCCCCGATAAGCCGGTGACGAAGAAACCGGCGGAGACCCGGATGGGGAAGGGCAAGGGGATGCCGGAATTCTGGGTGGCGGTGGTGCGTCGGGGAAGGATTCTGGTGGAGATGGAGGGGATTCCGGAGCAGTTGGCCAAGACGGCCATGCGCCTGGCGGCGGCGAAGTTGGGGATCCGGACCCGATTCGTGGGTCGGGCGATGGCGGTGTAAAGACAGCGGATGACGAAAACTCCAGAGCTCAGAGGGCTCACTCCGGAGGAGTTGACGCAGAAGGTGTCGACGTTGAAGAGGGAGCTTCTGGATCTCCGGATGCAGGCGGCCGGTGGAAAGTTGGACAAACCCCACCGGATACGGCAGATTCGGTTGGAGGTGGCCCGGGTGTTGACCCTGCTCAATGAACAGAGAAAGTAAGCTGTAAACTGTTAGCTATTAACTATTAACTGAACATGGCCCAGAAACAGTTGACGGGGGTGGTGGTTTCCGATCGGATGACGAAGACGATCGTGGTCCGGGTGACCCGACTGGTCCGACATCCGACCTATCAGCGGGTGGTCCGCCGCTCCAAGAAGTTCAAGGTGGACGATCCTCGTTCTGAAGCTCATAGCGGGGATGAGGTCCGGATTGAGGAGGTCCGCCCGATCTCGAAGGAGAAACGCTGGCGGCTGGTGGAGATCCTGCGGCGAGGGGTGGGGTTGGAGGATAGAGAGGCGCGGCGCATCGCCGAGCTGGAAGAGGTCGGGGTGATCCGGCACAAGCCGGCCCCCGCGACGGCGTTGCCTGCCGAGGCGCCGCCCGAGGATAAGCTCCGATGATTCGGATGCGATCGATCTTGGAGGTGGCGGATAACACAGGGGCCAAGCGATGCTCTATGATCGGCGTGCTGGGTGAACACGGCCGGTTGTGGGCGGTGGTGGGGGACATGGTGGCCGCCAACGTCAAGGAGACAACCCCCGATTCGGCGATCAAGAAGGGGGAGGTGGTCAAGGCGGTGGTGGTCCGCAGCCGGGCGCCGGTCCGCCGGGCCGACGGGTCCACCATCCGTTTCGACACCAACGCCGTGGTGATTGTCGACAACCAGAAGAATCCGCGCGGCACCCGTGTCTTCGGGCCGGTGGCCCGGGAGCTGAGGGAGAAGCGTTTCACCAAGATCGTGTCGCTGGCGCCGGAGGCGATCTGAGGGTGACCCCACCACCTGTTGGCCCGCCTTTGGCGGGCGCATACGGAGCGTTAGGTAGAGTACTGATTGCCGAGCCCCAAAGGGGCTCGAAACAGGTGGTGGGGTGATGTTCCGAGTGAAGAGGAATGACCAGGTGATGGTGATCTCCGGGAAAGACCAGGGGAAGAAGGGAAAGGTCCTTCGGGTCTTTCCGGAGAACAGCCGGCTCACGGTGGAAGGTTTGAATCTGGTTAAGAAACACCTCCGACGCTCGCAGCAAAACCCTCAGGGGGCGATCTTAAGCCGGGAAGCCCCTTTGCCCTTGGATCGGGTGATGCCGGTCTGCCCCCGCTGCAATCGGGCGGTGCGGGTTGGGTTCAAGCTGCTTTCGGATGGGACCAAGTCCCGGATCTGCCGGCGCTGCGAGGAGAGCTTCTAATGAAGGACAAACCTGAAGGGGTCAGACCCATGGTTCAGGATGCAGAGGTTTCTGATCGGGGTCTGACCCCACCCCGGATGCTGGAGCGGTACCGGCAGCAAGTGGTCCCCTCCTTAATGAAGCAGTTCGGGTACAAGAATCGGTTCCAGGTTCCCAGGGTGTTGAAGGTGGTGGTCAACATGGGAGTGGGGCAGGGGGCTGCCGATGTGAAGGTGATCGAGCAGGCGGCCAAGGAGTTGGCCCTGATCACCGGCCAGAGGCCTTTGACCACCCGGGCCAAGAAGGCGATCTCGAACTTCAAGATCAGGAAGGGACAGCCGATCGGACTGAAGGTCACGTTGCGCCGGGCAAGGATGTACGAGTTCATGGACCGGCTGTTCAATGTGGCGATGCCCCGGATTCGGGACTTCCGGGGAGTGGACACGCACGGGTTCGATCAGGGGGGCAACTACGCCTTCGGGCTCACGGAGCAGTTGATCTTTCCGGAGATCGAGTACGACAAGGTCACCAGGGTCCAGGGGATGGACGTGGTCTTCTGCACGACGGCCAGGAAGCGGGAAGAGGCGGTCGAGTTGTTGAAGCAGCTGGGATTGCCGTTCAAGAGCGAGCGGTAAGCATGGCCAAGACGAGTCAGTTGGAACGTTGGAAACAGACGCCGAGATTCCGGACGCGGCGTTACAGCCGCTGCTTCCGGTGCGGGCGGGCGGCCGGAGTGTATCGGAAGTTCCGGCTCTGCCGGATCTGTTTCCGTGAGATGGCCCATCGGGGCGAGATCCCCGGGCTTACAAAAGCGAGCTGGTAGCGCCATGAGTATGACCGATCCGATCGCAGATCTGTTGACCTCGATTCGAAACGCCAGTCGGGCGGGGAAACCGCAGGTGGATGCGCCTTGCTCCCGCTTCGGGACGGCGATCGCCGAGACGCTGAAGAAGGAGGGATACATCCAGAACTGGCGGCGAATCTCGGAAGGGACAGGAGGTCCGCAAGGGATCCTTCGAATCTACCTGAAGTATACGAGCAATCGGCGACCGGTTCTCCAATCGATCCGGCGGGTTTCCAGGCCGGGCTTGAGGATCTATGTGGGAAAGCGCAAGATCCCGAAGGTTTTCTCCGGCATCGGGACGTCGATCATTTCTACTCCCCAAGGAGTGTTGACCGGCGAACAGGCCAAGGCCCAGGGGATTGGAGGAGAGGTGATCTGCCATGTCTGGTAGGGGGCGCAGTGTCTAGAGTAGGGCAACGTCCTATTTCCATTCCTTCGCAGGTGAAGGTTCAGATTGAGGGGCGGACGGTCCATGTCGAAGGCCCCAAGGGGAAGATGTCCCATACCCTGCCGGCCGGCATTCATCTGTCCCGATCCGAGAGCCAGTTGAAGGTGATGCGGGAAGGGGAGGAAGCCCGAGTCAAGGGGCTCCATGGACTGACCCGCACCCTGGTGGACAACATGATCCAGGGGGTGACCCAGGGCTTTGCCAAGGAGTTGGAGATCCAGGGGATCGGCTATCGGGCCCAGGTGACGGGGGGGAAGCTGGAGGTGGTTGTCGGCTTCACCCATCCGGTGATCTTCTCTATTCCGCAGGGAATCACGATCGAGGCGCCCAAGCCCACGCAGTTGACGGTCAGGGGGGTGGATAAGCAGCTGGTGGGTCAGGTGGCGGCCCGGATCCGGGCGATCGCCCCGCCGGAGCCGTACAAGGGCAAGGGGATCCGATACCTGGGAGAGGTGATCCGCCGCAAGGCGGGCAAGGCGGTGGCGTGAGCATGGAGACCGGTCGTTTACGAAGGCATCGGCGGATTCGGAAGAAGATGGCGGGCAGGTCAGAGCGGCCCCGCCTGGTGGTCCACCGGAGTCATAAGAATCTGTACGCCCAGCTGATCGATGACATGACCGGAAGAACCTTGGGGTCTTGCTCCACCCTGGATGAGGCGTTCGAGGGCAACGGCGGAAACACCGCAGCCGCCCAGCGGTTGGGGGAGTGGGTGGCGAAGGCCGCCGCCGCGGCCGGAATCAAGAGGGTGGTCTTTGATCGGGGCGGGTATCGGTACCATGGAAGGGTCAAGGCGTTGGCCGATGCGGCCCGTGCGAAAGGACTGGAGTTTTAATGGCAGCCCAACAGCGCTCCCGTCAATACCAGCAGCAGAGGTCCTCGCAGGCCTCCTCCGGCCAGTCGAACTTTGTGGAGAAGGTGGTGGCGATCAACCGGGTCGCCAAGGTGACCAAGGGAGGGAAACGGCTCTCTTTCAGCGCCCTGGTGGTGGTGGGGGATGGCAAGGGCCAGGTGGGATGGGCGCTGGGCAAGGCCAACGAGGTGGCGGATGCGATACGCAAGGGGCTGGTTCATGCGAGAAAAGGGATGTTTCAGGTTCCTCTCAAGGAGGGGACGATTCCCCACGAGGTGATGGGGGTCTATTCCGCTTCCCGGATCTTGCTCAAACCGGCTTCCCCCGGAACCGGTGTCATCGCCGGCGGGACGGTCCGAGCGGTCTGCGACTCGGCCGGAATCAAGGATATCCTGTCCAAGTCGCTGGGATCCGACAATGTGATCAACGTGGTCCGGGCCACAATCTGGGGACTTCAGTCGCTTCGGATGCCGGAGCAGATCCGATCTCTTCGGAAGGATTCGGGGGTGGCGGGGTGAGCGCTATCCGTCTGGGTGCAATCCCGGTTCCGCCGGGGGCGACCCATCGGAAGAAGCGCCTCGGGTTTGGAGAGTCTTCCGGCCATGGAAAGACCTCCGGCAAAGGGCACAAGGGGCAGCGGGCCCGATCCGGCCCGGGCCTCAGGCCGGGGTTCGAAGGGGGCCAAGTGCCCCTCATCCGGCGGGTGCCCAAGCGGGGATTCGTCCATAAGAGGTCGATCCCGGTGGCGATCGTGAATCTGAAGGATCTGAATCGGTTTCCGCGGGAGTCGGTGGTGGATCCAAACGTCCTGGCGCAAGCGGGGCTGGTCCGATCCCACCGGGTGGAGGTGAAGATCTTAGGGGAAGGAACCTTGTCCCATCCCTTGACGGTGAAGGCCCACCGGTTTTCCAAGTCGGCATTGGAAAAGATCGCCCAGGCGGGGGGGACCGCTTCAGCCGTTGCGTCATGTTAAGCGCCCTGGCCAACAGCTTCAAAATCCCGGAGCTTCGGCGCCGGATCTTCTTAACGCTGGGACTGATCGCCGTCTACCGCACGGGCGATTACATCCCGTTGCCCGGGATCGACGGGCAGGCCCTGCGGGAGTTCTTTGTCAGGATGAGCCAGCAGTTGGGAGGGACCCTCTTCACCGTGATGGACCTGTTCAGCGGCGGGGGCCTCTCCCAGATGACGATCTTCGCCTTAGGCATCATGCCGGCCATATCCGCGTCGATCATCATGCAGCTGTTGATCGTGGTGATTCCCTCCCTGGAACAGATGGCCAAGGAGGGGGGAGAGCATGGGCGCAGGCGGATCAACCAGTACTCCCGGTACCTGACGGTGGGGCTGGGGGTGCTGCAGGCCTTCTTCATCGCCCTGTGGCTGGAGAACTCCCGGAATTTCGAGGGGGTTCAGATGGTCCAGTACGCGGGGTGGGGATTCCGCCTGCTGACGGTGATCACGCTGGCCAGCGGGACCGCCTTCATCATGTGGCTGGGGGAGCAGATCACCGCCTACGGGGTCGGCAACGGGATGTCGATCCTGATTACGGCGGGGATCCTCTCACGGCTGCCGACGGCGGTCCATCAGCTGATCCTTTTGTCCAGTCCCTGGTCGCCGGAGAAGCGGCAGATCCAGCCGATCACGCTTGCCCTCATGGCGGTGATGCTGGTGGCGGTGGTGGTGGCGGTGATCGCCATCACTCAGGCACAGCGGAAGATCCCGGTCCAGTACGCCCGGCGGATCGTGGGGCGCAAGGTGTACGGGGGGCAGGCCAGTTACATCCCCCTGCGGGTCAATCACGCGGGAGTGATTCCCATCATCTTTGCTCAGTCGATCATCATGTTCCCCTCGACCCTGGCGGGGTTCACCGGGATGCAGGCCTTCCAGTCGTTCGCCCAGTGGTTGACTCAGGGGCAGGTCCTGTACACGGTGTTGTACAGCGGGCTGATCATCTTCTTCGCCTACTTTTACACGGCGATCGCCTTCAACCCGGTCGATGTGGCCGACAACATGAAGAAGTTCGGAAGCTTCATCCCGGGGATTCGCCCGGGACGGCCGACCGCCGAGTTTTTCGACCGGCTGCTGACCCGGATCACGCTGCCCGGGGCCGTCTTTCTGGCGGTGGTCGCCGTCTTCCCGGACCTGGTGGGGAAATGGCTGAAGATTCCGTACCTGGTGGCCAGCTTCTTCGGGGGGACGAGTCTTCTGATCATCGTCGGAGTGATGCTCGACACGATGCGGCAGGTGGAGTCGTTCCTCCTGATGCGCAACTACGAGGGCTTCTTGAGTCATGGCCGGCTTCGCGCCCGCCGATAGGGGACGGGGTGCAGTTAGTTTTCCTGGGGCCACCGGGGGCGGGGAAGGGAACAGTGGCCAAGTTGTTGAGTGAGCGTCTCGGCGTGGTGCACCTGTCCAGCGGAGACCTGTTGCGGGAGGCGGTTCGCCGCGGCGACAGAATCGGTCAGGAGATTGCGCGCGCCATGCGGGAAGGAGTTCTGGTGCCGGACGAGTGGGTCACCCAACTGGTCCTGAGCGACCTGGAGAGGGTGGGGTGGGGGAAGTCGGTCGTGCTGGACGGGTTTCCCCGGACGGTGGAACAAGCCAAGGCCTTGGACACCTCCCTGGAGAAAGAGGGCCAGCCGCCGGTTGATCGGGCGATTGACTTCGAGGTTTCATCGGAAACGATCGTCCGGCGCTTGAACGGCCGTCGGGTCTGTGCTCTCTGCAAGGCCAATTATCATCTGGAGACGCTTGCGCCCCGGCAGCCGGGCCGGTGCGATCGGTGCGGAGGGGAGCTGACGGTCCGGCCGGACGATCAGCCCCAGACGGTTCGCAAGCGGCTGGAGGTTTACCGCCGACAGGCGTCCCCCCTGCTTGGGTTTTATCGGGCCCAGGGGAAGCTGCGGGGCGTCTCCGGCGAATTGGGGGTCGAGGAGGAGTACCAAGCGCTGCTTGCGCTGCTGAAAGAGGAGCATCTACAGTCTCAAGGTGATTGAGCTTAAGACGGCGAGTCAACTGGAGATCATGCGAGAGGCGGGCCGCATCGTGGCGCACGTGCTCGAGACATTGAAAGCGGCGGTCCGCCCCGGCATCTCGACCCTGGAGCTGGACGAGTTGGCCCGGGAGACGATGGTCAAGAAGGGAGCCAAGCCGGCCTTCAAGGGATACCGGGGGTTCCCCGGCCATATCTGCACCTCGGTCAACGAGGAGGTGGTGCACGGGATTCCGTCCCGCCAGCGGCTTAAACCGGGGGATATCGTCGGGCTGGATGTGGGGGCTGTCTTGGAGGGCTATTACTCCGACGCGGCGGTGACCGTTGCCGTGGATGGGATCTCCCCCGAGGTGGCGAAGCTGATCGAGGTGACGCAGAGGGCCCTCTTCGAGGGGATCGCGGCGGCCACACCGAGGCATCGGCTCTCCGACATCTCCCACGCGGTGCAGCGAGCGGTCGAGCAACAGGGATTCTCCGTGGTGAGGGACTTCGTCGGCCATGGGATCGGCGCGCAGCTCCACGAGCCGCCGCAGATCCCCAACTACGGTGATCCTGGATTCGGGCCGGTCTTGAAGCCAGGGATGGTCCTGGCGATCGAGCCGATGGTGAATCAGGGCAAACCCGAGGTGGAGGTCCTCTCCGATGGCTGGACGGCGGTAACGAAGGATCGGAAGTTGTCGGCCCACTTCGAGCATACGGTGGCGGTGACGGAAGGGGAGCCGGAGATCTTAACCCGGCTGAATGCAGGGGCATGACCCCGCCCCTCCGGTTCCCGCGCCGTCTTATGGTGAAGGGAGAGGGATTAGGTGGATCAAGGAAGCGGCGGCGCCTGTGCCTTCGGCACAGTGGCCCCGCCCTTGCTGAGACTGCGTCCCTAAAGCGTGCGGGGCGGGGCCATGGAACCGGAGGGGCGGGGTGAAGGAAGAGGCCATCCAGGTCGAGGGAAAGGTGATTGAGGCGTTGCCCAATGCGATGTTTCGGGTCGAGCTGGAGAATGGCCATCGGATCTTGGCCCACGTGGCTGGGAAGATGCGGATGCATTTCATCCGGATCCTTCCCGGGGATAAGGTGACGGTGGAGCTGTCCCCGTACGATTTGGCCCGGGGAAGGATCACATTTCGGACGAAAACGTAAGGGGGGCACACGGGGTGAAGGTGAAAGCATCGGTGCGAAGGATCTGTGAGCGGTGCCGGATCGTCAAGCGCCACCGCGTCATTCGGGTGATCTGCAAGAACCCCCGGCACAAGCAGAGGCAGGGCTGATCGATGCCGCGCATCATGGGGGTGGACCTGCCGGCTCAAAAGCGGGTCGATATCGCGCTCACCACTCTCTACGGGATCGGCCGGGCGACCGCCTCCCGGATCCTGGGCCAGATCCAGGTCGACCCGGCCATTCGGGCCAGGGAGCTGACGGAGGATCAGATCACGCGGATCAACTCCGCGATCGCCCAAGGGTTCAAGGTGGAGGGGGATTTAAAGAGAGAGATCTCCCAGAACATCAAGCGATTGATCGATATCGGCTCGTACCGGGGCTTAAGGCATCGGAAGGGTCTGCCGGCCAGGGGGCAGCGGACTCATACCAACGCCCGGACCCGAAAGGGGCCTCGGCGGATCATCGGCGTCCGGAAGAAACCGGGGGCGCCCGCCCCAGTTCCGGCCAAAGCGAAGGCGTAAAGGTAAGGAGGAGTAGGCACCTGGCGTTGTTTTGGTTTTTAGCTTTGCCAAAACCTATTTTGGCGAGCTTAATAGGGAGAGCTTAGTCAGGAATGGCGGAAGCAGTAAAACCAAGGAAGAAGCAGAAGGTTCATGTGACGAGCGGAGTCGCCCATATCCAGGCGACCTTTAACAACACGATCGTCACCATTACGGACAAGCAGGGCAACACCCTGTGTTGGTCTTCCACCGGCGCGGCCGGCTTCAGCGGTTCCAAGAAGGCCACCCCGTTTGCGGCCCAGGTGGCGGCGGAGAACGCGGCCAAGAAGGCCCTTGCCTTGGGACTGAAGGAGGTGGAGGTCCACGTCAAGGGTCCTGGATCCGGTCGGGAATCGGCGATCCGCGCCCTCCAGGCGGCCGGCTTGGTGATCTCGATGATTCGAGATGTGACCCCGGTCCCTCACAATGGGTGCCGCCCGCCGAAGCGGAGGAGGGTCTAGTGGCACGCTATTTAGGGCCGGCTTGCCGGATCTGCCGCCGGCAGGGGATGAAGCTGTTCTTGAAAGGCACCAAGTGCATGACGGAGAAGTGTCCGTTCAACAGGCGGGGGTTCCCCCCCGGCCAGCATGGGCAGAACCGCCGGATCAAGATGTCGGACTACGGGCTGCAGTTGAGGGAGAAGCAGAAGGCCAAGCGGTTGTACGGGCTTCTGGAGCGCCAGTTCCGGAAGACCTTCGAGGTGGCCTCCCGCTCCAAAGGGGTGACGGGGGAGAAGCTGTTGGAGCTTCTGGAGAGGCGTCTGGACAACGTCATCTTCCGCTTGGGGTTCGCCACCTCCCGGGCCCAGGCCCGGCAGATCGTCCAGCACGGCCATGTCTGGGTGGGCGAGCGGAGGGTGACGATCCCTTCCTTCTCCGTCAAGCCGGGCCTGGCAATTCGGCTCAAGGGATCGGAGAAGTTCCTTAAAGGGGTGAAAGAGTTGCGTGAGTTGACCAAGGAGCGGCCGTTGCCCAGTTGGCTGGACCGGCATCCGGAGGAGCCTTATGCCACGGTGGTGGCGATCCCGAAGAGAGAGGATGTCCAGTTCCCGATCCAGGAACAGTTGATCGTCGAGCTTTATTCGAAATGAAATGAGGCCCAGACTTGTGGAGCGGAGCGAGATAAGTCTGTTGGCCGAATTTCATCCCGAGGCCGAGGGCCGAGGGATCTAGCGAGGAGGTACGGAATGGGGATTGTGTGGAAAGATTTCGAGATGCCTTCCCGGGTGGAATGCGATGAGCAAACCTACAGCGCCACCTACGGGAAATTCACTGTGGAGCCCTTTGAACGGGGCTATGGGACGACGGTCGGCAACGCCCTGCGCCGGGTGCTGCTCTCTTCGTTGGAAGGGGCGGCCATTACGTCGGTCAAGTTTGAGGGGGTCCTTCATGAGTTCTCTTCGATCCCCGGCGTGGTGGAGGATACCGCTGAGATCATCATGAACTTGAAGCACCTGGTGCTCAAATCTCACATCCGGGCTCCCAAGACGCTCACCCTCTCGGTGGAGAAGAAGGGGGAGGTGACGGCCAAGCAGATCGTCACGGATGAGACGGTGGAGATCTTAACCCCGGATCTGCACATCGCCACCCTGACCAAGCCGACCAAATTCCAGGTGGAGATGGAGATGGGGGTCGGCCGGGGCTATGTGCCGGCGGATCGAAACCGGAAGGAATCCCAGGCGATCGGGGTGATCCCGATCGACTCCCTCTTCGCCCCCGTCAGGAAGGTTGACTTCGGCGTGGAGAATACCCGGGTGGGTCAGATGACCGATTACGACCGCCTGATCCTGGAGATCTGGACCAACGGGTCGATGAATCCGAAGGAGGCCCTGCTGACGGCGGCCCACATCTTCCAGAAACACTTGGAGGTCTTCACCGTCTTCGGGGAAGTTCCCTCTCAGGAAGCCGAGGAGGAGGAAGAGATCCTCTCACCGGAGGTGGTCGAGAAGCTCCGGATGCCGGTGTCGGAATTGGAGCTCTCCGTTCGGGCGGGCAATTGCCTGCGGGAGGCCAAGATCAAGACGATCGCGGATCTGGTGCAGAGGTCGGAACCGGAGATGCTGAAGTTCCGTAACTTCGGCAAGAAATCTCTGGCCGAGATCCAGGAGATTCTTAAGACGATGGGTCTGTCTCTGGGAATGAAGTTGGACCGACGGGCTCTGGAGCAGGTGTCGGTGTAAGTCGATGTCTCACGGTGTGATCACCCGGAATTTGGGACGTTCGCGGAGCAAGCGCAAGGCGGTCGTTCGAGGGCTCACCCGGGCCCTGTTCCAAAGCGAACGGATCGTCACCACGTTGGCTAAGGCCAAGGAGGCCCAGCGATTCGCGGAGCGGCTGATCACGCTGGCAAAGACCGGATCTCTGTCCGGCCGACGTCGGGCGCTTCAACTGCTCGCTGATCCGGCAGGGGTGGGACGGCTCTTCTCCGAGATCGCCCCCCGTTTCTCCTCCCGGCCCGGTGGATACACTCGGATCTTCCACAACGGGCATCGAGCCGGGGACGGGGCCTCGATGGCGGTGCTGGAGTTGGTGGAGTTGGCCCCGGGGAAGCAGCCGAAGGTGAAGAAGCAGAAAGAGAAGGAAGCCAAGCCGGCGCCGGAGGCGCCCAGGGCTCCGGAAAAACTCAGGGTTCCGGAGAAGCCGAAGGCGGAGAAACCAAGGCCCAAAGGTTTCCTCGAGGGCTTGCGGAAGTTCTTCAAGAAAGACCGGCCCCAACCTTAACCTTAAGGTGAGTTCCTCGATGCTGACCCAGAGGATCCAGCAGGTCAGGCCCTCCGCCACACTCCGGATCACCGCTCTGGCCCGGGAGTTGAAGGCCAAGGGCAACCCGGTCGTCAACTTGGCGGCCGGTGAACTGGATTTCGATACGCCCCCCACCATTAAGCAGGCCGCCATCCGGGCGATCGAGGAAGGGTTCACCAAATATACCCCGACCACCGGCATTCCGGAACTTAAAGCAGCGATCTCCCAGACCCTTTCCCGCGAGCTTGGGGTCTCCTATGCGCCCAACCAGATCGCGGTCACCTGCGGGGCCAAGCAGGCGATCTACAACCTGCTTCAGATTCTGGTCCAGCCGGGGGATGAGGTCCTGATCCCTTCCCCTTATTGGGTCAGCTACCCGGAGATGATCCGGCTGGCCGGGGCCGCCCCGGTGGAGATACGGACCAATCCCCAAGGGGGATTCCAGTTGGAACCGTCGGCCGTGGAGAAATGCTTGACCTCTCGGACCCGGTGTCTGATCCTCAACAGCCCTTCCAATCCGACCGGAGTGGTGCTCGCGGAGGACCGCCTTCAAGGAATCGGGCAACTGGCGCAGAGGCGGGGACTCTGGGTGATCAGCGATGAGATCTACAGCCGACTGGTCTACGGCGTGAACCACCGGTCGATCGCCTCTGCTTTCCCCCCGATTCAGGAAAAGACAGTGGTGGTGGATGGAGTCTCCAAGGCCTATGCGATGACCGGCTGGCGGATCGGATACCTGGCCGGACCGGCGGAGGTGGTGGAGGCGGCCGGACGGCTGCAGGATCATTCCACCTCCAATCCCAGCTCGATCAGCCAGAGAGCGGCCCTGGCCGCCCTGACCGGCGACCAGACCGTGGTTCGGAAGATGGTGGAGGAGTTGAAGCGCCGCCGGGATTTTCTGGTCGAGCGGCTGTCCAAGATCCCGAAGATCTCCTTTGTCAGGCCGGAGGGGGCCTTCTATTGTTTCGTGGACATCTCTGCCACCGGAGTAGGGTCGAGCCAGTTCTCCGAGAGGATGCTTAAGGAGTTTGGGGTGGCCACGATCCCGGGAGAGGGGTTCGGGTGGGACAGCCATGTCCGCTTGAGTTTCGCCGCGTCGATGGAGGAGATCGGCAAGGGGTTGGACCGATTGGAGCAATTCATCCATAGTCTCTTGGGGGGCTGACAGCATGGCTTATAGAGTGACGTTGATTCCAGGGGACGGGATCGGGCCGGAGGTTTCCTCCGCCGCGAAGCAATGCCTGGACGCCACCGGGGTTGAGTTTGAATGGGAGACCTTCGCCGCCGGCGAGGGGGCGATCGCCCAGTGTGGAACGCCGCTGCCGGAAGATCTTCTGGCATCGATTCGCCGGAACAAGGTGGCCTTGAAGGGGCCGATCACCACCCCGATTGGAACCGGATTCCGCTCCGTCAATGTGGCGATGCGGCACGCCCTGGATCTGTACGCCTGTGTCCGGCCGGCCAAGCTGTACGCCGGCGTGCCGGCCCACTACGACAAGGTGGACCTGGTGATCGTCCGGGAGAACTCGGAGGATCTGTACGCCGGCATCGAGTACGACGACAAGGCGCCCGAGACCCAGGAGCTGATCGGCTGGGTCAAGCAGCATGGCGGGAAGGTGATCCGGCCGGACGCGGCCGTTTCTTTAAAGCCGATCTCGGCGTTCGCCTCGGAACGGATCGCCCGCTTCGCCTTCGAATATGCCCTGAAAACAGGGCGCAAGAAGGTGACTGCCGTCCACAAGGCGAACATCATGAAGTTCTCCGACGGGCTGTTCCTGGAGACGGCCCGGGGGGTGGCGGCAAAGTATGCGGGCAAGGTGGAGTTCGAGGACCGGCTGGTGGACAACCTCTGCATGCAGCTGGTTCAGCGGCCGGAGAATTTCGACGTGCTGGTCCTGCCGAATCTGTACGGAGACATCATCTCCGACCTGTGCGCCGGCCTGATCGGCGGGCTGGGGATCGCCCCCGGGGCCAACATCGGGGATGCGGCGGCCCTCTTTGAGCCGGTCCACGGATCGGCCCCCAAGTACCAGGGGCTGAATCGGGTGAACCCGACGGCGACGATCCTCTCCGGGGTCCTGATGCTCCGGTATCTGGGAGAAACCCAGGCGGCCGATCGGCTGGAGCGGGCAGTGGCCGAGGTGCTGCGGGAGGGGAAATCGGTGACCTACGATTTGAAGACACGGCACAACGGCTCCACCGCTGTAAGCACCCGGGAGATGGCCGAGGCGATCATCAAAAAACTAAAGGCGAGTTCGTAGAGAGGAGTGAGTAGAGAAACTACGAACTACGAACTACGAACTACGAACGGTTTTAAAGCAGCGTCCCCCAAGCCGGCTTGGCTGCGGCGATCCCTGTCGGTGCACGGGCAGTGGAGCCAGGCGCAGCAACTGGTCAAGGAGCTTGGGCTTCACACCGTCTGCCAGGAGGCCCGGTGCCCGAACCTGGGGGAATGCTGGAGCCACGGGAACGTCAGCTTCATGATCCTGGGGGATCGCTGCACCCGGCGCTGCAGCTTCTGCGCCGTGACCACCGCCCGGCCCGGCGAGGTGGATCGGGAGGAACCGCATCGGCTGGCCGAGGCCGTTTCGCGGCTGGGTCTTCAATACGTGGTGATCACCTCGGTGGCGCGGGATGACCTGGCCGACGAGGGATCGGAAATCTTCGCCGCCTGCATTCAAGCGATCAGGGGAAGGGCCCCGCAGGTGAAGGTGGAGGTGCTGACCCCCGATTTTCATGGGCGGGGCGACTTGATTGGGAGAGTGATCGCGGCCGGGCCGGAGGTGTACAACCATAACCTGGAGACGGTCCGGCGGTTGAACCGTGAAATCAGGCCGCAGGCCGACTACGACCGCTCTCTTCAGGCGCTTCGGTTGGCCAGGGAGTCGGGAGGTGAGGGTCTTAAGACCAAGAGTGGACTGATGGTGGGGTTGGGAGAGCGACCGGAGGAGGTGCGAGGAGCGATGATCGATTTGCGGGAGGTGGGGTGCGACATCCTGACGATCGGCCAGTACCTTCAGCCGACTCCCTCTCATCGGCCGGTCTCCTCTTTTGTTCCTCCGGAGACCTTTTCATTGTACCGGAGGTGGGGCGGGGAGCTGGGATTCTGTTCGGTGGCCAGCGGCCCCTATGTCCGTTCCTCCTATAACGCGTGGGAGGTCTTTCATGCTTGAAGCCAACCGGATGAAGCGTCTTCCTCTATACCTGTTCACCATCATCGATGAGCTCAAGGCCAAGGCCAAGGAGCGGGGGGTGGATGTCATCGATCTGGGGATGGGCAACCCAGACCTGCCCAGCCCCCCTCACGTGGTGGAGGAGCTGTGCAAGGCGGCGGGCAAGCTGGAAAACCAGCGCTACTCCCGGCCCCATGGAGAGGTGGAGGAGCGGTTCAAAGAGGCGATCGCCCGGTGGTACCACCAGCGGTTCGGGATCGCGCTGGATCCGAAGACGGAGGTCCTCCCCTTGATCGGCTCCAAGGAGGGGATCGCCCATCTTTCTCTCGCCTTCCTGAACAACGATGACATCGGCCTGGTTCCCAACCCGGCTTACCCGGTGCATGGAAACGGAGTGATCATGGCCGGCGGAATCCTGTACAACATGCCGATCGGCCCGGAGAACCATTTCAAGCCCAACCTGAAAGGGTTAAGCCGGGAGGTGATCCGGATGGCCAAGATCCTGTTCGTCAGCTACCCCCACAACCCGACCACCGCTTGCGTCGACATCGATTTCTACAAGGAGCTGGTCGACTGGGGAAAAGGGAGGGAGCTCATTCTCTGCTCGGACCTGGCCTACTCCGACATCGTCTTCGACGGGTACAAGGCCCCTTCTCTGTTACAGGTCAAAGGGGCCAAGGAGGGGCACTGCATCGAGTTCCATACCTGCTCCAAAAGTTACAACATGGCCGGCTGGCGGATCGGATGGGCGGTGGGGAACGCCCAGATCCTCCGTTCCCTGGAGAAGACCAAATCGTACATCGACTTCGGGATCTTCCGGGCGGTGCAGGAAGCGGCCATCCAGGCGTTGATCGGCCCCCAGGATTGCGTCAAGGAGACGGTGGAGACGTACAGGCGGCGCCGGGATCTTTTTGTCAAGGGGCTGCACGACATCGGCTGGAAGGTGACCTGCCCAAAGGCCACCTTCTACATCTGGGCTCACATCCCTCCGAAGTTCAGCGCCTTGACGTCGTTGGAGTTCTCGCAGCTGTTGGTGGATGAGGCGGGGATCGTGACGGCTCCGGGCACCGGTTTCGGGGAGTATGGGGAGGGATATGTCCGTTTTGCTCTGGTGGAGCCGGAGCGTCGGTTGAAGATCGCCGTGGAGCGGATCCAGCAGGTTCTGAACCGTCCATCGTAAAAGCGAGTGCAACCGCACTGAAGGTTGTGCCATGAAGAGTAGAATCCTGTTGATGTACATCACCACCCGCTCGGGCCATTTCCAGGCGGCCCGGGCGATCGAGCAGGGGATCCGGGTCCTGCATCCCCAGGCCGACATCCTCACCATCGACGCCTTCCAGTACCTGAATCCGATCCTGGCCCGGATCGTAGACCAGATGTACCTGTCGGTCATCCAAAAGCTGCCGGAGTTGTGGGACTACCTGTACGATAACCCGAAGGTGGTCCAGCGCTCCGAGCGGCTTCGCCGGCTCCTGCATCGGTACGACTCCCCACGCCTGAAAGGGCTGTTGGATGAATTCCAGCCAGAGGCGATCGCCTGCACCCAGGCATTCCCCTGCGGGCTGGTGGCCGATTACAAGATGGAGCATGGATTGGCGACGCCGCTCACTGGGGTGATCACCGATTTTCAGCCGCACGCCTTCTGGATTCATCCTCAGGTCGACGGGTACGTGGTGGCGGCGGAAGAGTCCCGCCAGTGGCTCATCCAGCGGCAGGTGGAGCCGTCGAGGGTCCATGTGCTGGGAATCCCGATCGATCCCCGGTTCGCCGAATCCCCTCGGGAGGATTGGATCCACCGGCGTCTGCAGTTGACCAACGGCGTGCCCACGATTCTCCTGATGGGCGGAGGGCAGGGGCTGGGTCCGATCCTGGAGGCGGTCAAGGCGCTGGACAGGGTCCAGCGGCCGGTGCAGCTTCTGGTGGTGACCGGCACGAACGAGCAGCTTTACCATCGGCTCATCACCCTGGTTCCTCGCCTGAGCCACCCGACCCAGGTCTTCGGCCACGTGGAGTTCATCGCCGATCTCATGAGTGTGGCCACCCTGATCATCACCAAGCCGGGAGGGTTGACCACGTCGGAAGCCCTGGCCAAGGGGCTTCCGGTCATCGCCATGGACCCGATCCCCGGCCAGGAGGTCAAGAACGCTCATTTTTTGACCCAGACCCGGGTCGGCTGGGAACTCCCGGGAACGGGGGAGCTTCCCTCTTTAGTCGAACGGCTTCTGGATCATCCTCAGGAGCTTCAGGAGTTTGCCGCCAACTCGCGGCGGGTGGGGCGTCCCAACTCCGCTATCGATGTGGCGCGACTGATCCTGGGGAATTGATGGGGAGCCGATGCTCTTCTATCTCCTCTATCGGATCGGCTCGTCGGTCTGCCTGATCTTTCCTCAGGCCCTGAGCTATGGGCTGGCCTGCGCCATAGCCGACCTCTGCTGCTTTCGCTCTTCCAAGGATCGGGAGGCGGTCCGGCGGAACCTGGCGGCGGTCTTGGAGGTGTCTCCGGAGCAGGTTTCTTCCCGTCAGATTCGGGAGGTCTTCCGGAATTTCGCCATCTACCTGGTCGACTTCTTCCGGTTCAGCCGCTTGGATCCCAAAGAGGTTCACCGGCGGGTCCGCCTGGAGGGACTGGAGCATATGAAGCAGGCCCTCAAGAGCGGAAAGGGGGCCATCGGCTTATCCGCCCACCTGGGCAACTACGAGTTGGCCGGCGCCGTCCTTTCCCTGTTGGGGCTTCCGGTCAAAGCGGTGGTGCTGACCCATCAGAATCCGCACGTCGACGACTTCTTCACCCGGCAGCGCTCAAAGGTGGGAGTGGAGGGGATCCCGATCCAGCGGATGAGCCGGAAGCAGTTTCTGGAAACCTCCCTCTCAGCCCTGCGGCGCAATCAGATCCTGGCCCTTGTCGGTGACCGGGACTTCTTCGATCACGGCTCTGAATTTCCTCTGTTCGGACGCCGGCCTAAAATTCCCACCGGTCCTGCCGCTTTCAGCATCCGAAGCGGAGCCCCGATCGTTCCCGCCTTTCTTGTTCGGGAGTCGGACGGCTCTTACCGGTTTTTCATTGAGCCGCCCATCGTCGTTCCCCAAGGCGTTCCTCGGGGTGAAGCGCAGCGCCAGATCACGCAGCAATGTTTAAACGTGATGGCCCGCTACATTCGGCGGTATCCCACTCAGTGGTATCTGTTCCAGGATTTCTGGAGAACCGCCCCTGCCGTCATCCCCTGAGCCGAGAGACGTGGTCGTTCTCATTCCCGCCTACCAGGCCCAGGAGTCGATCGCCCCTTTGGTGAAGGGGGTGGTGGCCCTGGGTTTTCCGGTCATCGTGGTCGATGACGCCTCCACCGATGGGACCGGGTCGGTGGCCGAGTCGGCCGGGGCGATGGTGATTCGCCGTCCCGTCAACGGTGGGAAGGGAGCCGCGCTGCGGGAGGGATTCGCTGCGGCGCTTGAAAAGGGGTATCGCTGGGTCATCACGATGGATGCCGACGGCCAGCATCTTCCGGCTGAGATTCCCCGCTTTCTGGAGGGGGCTCGGCGAGGAGAGGCGGACCTCGTCGTCGGCAACCGGATGGAAGACCCCGCGGGAATGCCGTGGGAGAGGCGACTCACGAACGTTCTGATGTCTTGGCTCCTCTCCCGGATTGCGGGACAGCAGGTTCCGGACACGCAATGCGGCTTCCGGGTTCTCTCCCAGCGCCTGCTGGAGCGGGTCCGGCTCACCTGCGACCATTTTGAGATCGACTCGGAGCTGGTGGTCAAAGCCGCTCGGGCCGGATTCCGGATTCGGTCGATCCCGATCAGCTCCGTCTACCGTCGGCAGATCAGCTTCGTCCGTCCCCTCAAGGACACGATCCGCTTCCTTCGCTTCCTCCGCTCTCTTCGCCGTGGGTGTCCCTAGGTGGGGGGTGGGGTGAACTACGGGTTGTTGCGCGAGAGGATGGTGACGGACCAGTTGATGAGTCGTGGAATACGAGATCCACGGGTTCTGGGCGCTTTCTCCAAGGTTCCCCGCCATCTGTTCGTCCCGCCGCAGGAGCGGGAGAGGGCCTACGCCGATCATCCCCTTGCCATCGGAGAGGGCCAGACCATCTCCCAGCCGTACATCGTGGCCCTGATGACGGAACATCTGGACCTTGAAGCCGATTCCAAGGTGCTGGAGATCGGCGCCGGCTCAGGGTATCAGACGGCGATCCTGGCTCAGCTGTGCCCTCGTGTCTATTCCATCGAGCGGATCGCTTCTCTCGCCCAGTCGGCGCAGCAGCTATTGAGAAGTCTGGGATACTCCAACGTTCAGATCCGGGTGGGGGATGGCACCCTGGGCTGGCCCGAGGAGCATCCCTTCGATCGGATCCTGGTCTCGGCGGCGGCGGAGCAGGCGCCGGCTCCCCTCCTGGATCAGTTGGCCGAAGGAGGGCGTCTGGTGATCCCGATCGGCTCTCCGCTGGCCCAGACCCTCGCCGTGGTGGAGCGACTGAAGGGTAAGTTTCAAACCCGTCAGGTGTGCGGATGCGTCTTCGTTCCGTTGATCGGCGCCCATGGCTGGCACGAAGGGGAGGTTCGGGCGGAGGAGATATGATTCAACAGATTGTGGAACTACTCGGCGGTCTTCCGCTGCTGCTGTTCCTCGATCCGGTGTCGACCTGGTCGTCTTCCTCGCTGTCCTGGCCGGCCTCCAGCTTTTTTAACCTTGACGCTTGCGCAGAAGCCGTGGTATAGAACTAGAGCAACTTTGACATCGAGTGAGGGAAGCGCTGTCCAAAGCAGCCGCGGCCCCGCCACTGTGACCGGGACGAAATCCGCAAAGGTTCCCACTGTTTTGCACCCGATGGGTGCGGGATGGGAAGGGGCGGAGAGTAGGATGAACGGGAGCCAGGAGACCTCGCGATGTCATCTGTAAAGGAGTAAAACCGATGTTCCTTCGAGGGGGAGGAACGGTGGGATGTCCCGCCTGATCCTCATCACCGGCGGCGCTCGCGCCGGGAAAAGCCGCTTCGCGCAACAGCTCGCGGAAACGGGCCCTTTCCACAAGCGCCTCTTTGTCGCCACCGCCGTCCCCTGCGATTCGGAGATACGCCGGCGAATCGTCGCCCATCGCCGGTCCCGCGACGGCCTCTGGACCACCCTGGAGGAGCCGACCCGCCTTCCGGAGCAATTACCCGTTTCCTTTTTAGCGAAGGGCCATCTGATCCTCCTGGACTGTCTTCCGACCTTTCTGACAAATCTCCTTCTGGAAAAGAAGACCGACGCCCAGATTCTCTCCAGGGTTCGTCGGATTCTTCAGCGGGTCCGGCGGCCGGGGCTCACCACCCTCCTGGTGACGAACGAGGTGGGATTGGGGATTGTGCCGGAGCATCCGCTGGGTCGCCAGTTCCGGGATTTGCTGGGGCAGGTGAACCAAGAGGTTGCCCGTGTCGCCGACGAGGTATACCTCCTCGTGGCCGGACTGCCCATGAGGTTAAAGTGACGAGCATCCCACCGATCGACAGAAAGGCGGAGGAACGGGCTAGGCAGCGATGGGATTCTCTGACCAAACCGCGGGGGTCGCTGGGCCGATTGGAAGAGCTGGGGACTCGGATCGCCGGAATGACGGGGCAGCCCATTCCCTCGATCCGGCGGAAGGTGATCTTCACCGTGGCGGGGGATCATGGGGTGGCGGCGGAAGGGGTCTCCGCCTTCCCGCAGGAGGTGACCCCGCAGATGGTGGCCAACTTCCTACGGGGGGGGGCCGGGATCAATGTGCTGGCGGCCCAGGTGGGGGCAGAGGTGATTGTAGTAGATGCCGGTGTCGCGGTCGATCCGGTCGTCTCGGGGGATGGACTGTTGGTTCGGAAGATCCGGCGCGGAACCGGGAACATCGTCCGGGAACCGGCCATGGATCGGGCCGATGCGGAGAAGATCATCGAGGCCGGACGATCGACCTTTGAAGAGTTCTACGGAAAAGATCGGATCGATCTGGTGGGGCTTGGGGACATGGGAATCGCCAATACCACCCCGGCGGCGGCGCTGGCGGCTCTGTTGACGGAGAGTGCCGTGGCCGACGTGACCGGGAGGGGAACTGGGATCGACGATCAGCGCCGGGCTCACAAGATCCGGGTGATCGAGCAGGCCCTCTCCCTGCATCGGCCCGATCCGGCCGACCCGATCGACTGCCTAGCCAAGGTGGGAGGATTCGAGATCGGGTTCCTAGCCGGGATCGTGTTGGGTGCGGCATCGGCCCGGGTGCCGGTGATGTTGGACGGTTTCCTGACCGGTGTTTCCGGGTTGTTGGCCAGTCGGATCGCACCCGGGGTGGAGGGGTACCTGATCGCCTCCCATCGTTCGGTGGAGCCGGGGCATAACGCCGTCTTGAGGGCTCTGGGGGCAGAACCGCTGCTGGATCTGAGGATGCGGCTTGGAGAGGGAACCGGAGCGGCGTTGGGGATTTTCCTGGTGGAATCAGCGCTCGCCCTTTTGTCGAAGATGGCCACCTTCTTGGATGCGGGGGTTTCAGAGCGGTCCGATGGGTAATTTCCAGGATGCGGTCTCGTTCCTGACGGTGATTCCGATGCCCTGCCCGCTGACCGGATCCGACGACTCAGAGATTACAAGTGGTGCGGCCTCCTTTAGCCGCAGCCATCCGGCCGCCCGGATGAGACGGGCGCTCGGTTGGTTCCCGGCGGTGGGGGCCTTGATCGGCGGGGCGGGGGCTTTCCTTATCCAGTGCAGCGCCGGCTGGTGGACCACGTCGGTCGCCTCACTGCTGGGGCTGATCTTCATGGTAGTCTTGACCGGAGGACTCCACCTGGACGGCTTCTCCGACACGGTGGATGGGCTTGGATGCTGGAAGGGGCCGGAGGAGACGTTGAAGGTGATGAAGGACAGCCGGATTGGGGCCCTCGGCGCGGCGGCCCTGACCCTTCTGCTGCTGCTCAAGTGGGCCGCGATCCAAGCGATCCCGGCACATCGGCTCCTGCCCGGATTGGTCCTGGCCTGCGGCTTGAGTCGGTGGGGGATGGTGATCTCCGCTCAGATGCTCCCCTATGTTCCAGGCAAAAGCGGGCTGGGAAAGATCGTGACCGAGAAGGGGCTTGCCGGGCCGGCGGCCTTTGCCACCCTCTTCAGCGTCGCCCTGGCTCTTGCCTGTGTGGGACCTCTTTGGGCCTTGGTGTCGATCGGGACGGCGCTCGGGTTGGTCTTAGGATTGAACCGGCTGTTTCTGGTTCGGCTGGGCGGGATCACGGGAGATGCCCTGGGAGCGGTGAATGAATCGGTGGAGGCGGGACTGCTGCTTCTTCTGGTGATGAGTGGGTAAGCACGGCGGGAATCCTTGGGGGCTGGCCAAGAGATTAGGGATCCCGGTTTCCGATCTGCTGGACTTCAGCGCCGACTTGAATCCGTTCGGGCCTCCTCCCCAGTTGGGAGGGTTGCTTGAGGATGCTCTGGAGCATGTCGCCCATTACCCGGAGCCGACCTATCGGGAATTCCGGGAGGCGGCGGGGGAAGCGCTTCATCTGGATCCGGACTTCATCCTGCCGGGCAATGGGAGCGTGGATCTGATCCATCGGATCGCCCGCTGGAGGGGGGCTTCCAAAGCGGTGGTGGCCGCGCCGACCTTCACCGAGTATGAGCGGGCGGTGCAGGTGCAGGGGAGTTCGGTGATCCATCGGTTCTTTGAGCAGAGGGAGAACCGGTTTGACCCACCCTCGATCGAATCGATGCTCCTTCCCGATGCGCAGATCCTGTTTCTTTGCAATCCGAACAATCCGACCGGGACCCTCTGGCCGGAGGGGCAGCTCCTCGAGCTGGTGGATCGGTGCCGGTGTCGGGAGATCCTCGTCGTCGTGGATGAGGCGACGATGGACCTGGTCAGGGACGGCCTGCGCTACACCCTGGCTTCCCATGTGGAGCGGTTCCCCAATCTGCTGGTCCTCCGGTCCCTCACCAAAGGTTATGGGGTTCCGGGCTTGAGGGCCGGCTATCTGGCGGCAGCGCCGGAGGTGATCGAGGATCTGTCGCAGCGTCAGCCCCCTTGGGTCATGAACGGGATCGCCGCCTTTGTCGGGAGCCGGCTGCTGTGGGATTCCGGCTTTCTCAAGCGGTCCCGGGAACGGTTGGAGATGGCCCGGGTCGAGATGGATCGGATGCTGCGATTCATTCCGGAGTGGGAGGTCTTCTCGTCGGCTTCCAACTTCATTCTCTGCCGCCTCCCCTCGGGGGAGATGAGGAACGATCGGTTGGCGGACCAGCTTCAGGAGCAGAGGATTCTGATCCGGACCTGCGACGATTTTACCGGCTTGGAACCGGGCCGTTTCATCCGGATGTCGGTTCGCAGCCAAGAGGAGAACCGCCGGTTGACGCAGGCGCTCTCGGAGGTCCTTTGCCTTGCCGGCTAAGACGCTGATGTTTCAGGGGACCTCCTCCCACGTCGGCAAATCGGTGCTGACGGCCGCCTTCTGCCGGATCCTGCGCCGCCGAGGGATCCGGGTGGCCCCCTTCAAGGGGATGAACATGTCGAACAACGCCTTCGTGACGGAGAGCGGAGGGGAGATCGCCACCGCGCAGGCGGTCCAGGCCCGGGCCTGCGGGATCGCGCCGACGGTGGAGATGAACCCGGTGCTGCTGAAAACCATGGCGGATGACGTCTCCCAGGTGGTGGTGCTGGGGAGGCCTAAGGGTGTCGTGCGGGCTGCCGATTTCAAGGGGCTTCGAGAGGAGCTGCTGGAGGTGATCCGGCGATCGCTGGAGCAGCTGATGGCCGTTTACGATTTCGTCCTGATCGAGGGGGCCGGTTCCCCGGCGGAGGTGAACCTGCAGGAGACCGATCTGGCCAACATGGCGGTGGCCCGGATGGCGCAGGCCCCGGTTATTCTGGTGGCCGACATCGAGAGGGGTGGGGTCTTCGCGCAGATGATCGGCACCCTGGAGCTGCTCAAGCCGGAGGACCGGAGTCGGATCGTCGGCTTTATCATCAACAAGTTCCGGGGGGATCCGGGGATGCTCGAATCGGGAATCACCTGGTTGCGGGAACGGACCGGGATCCCGGTGTTGGCGGTCATCCCGTACGTGCCGGACCTGCGAATCCCAGAAGAAGACTCCCTCGGGGTTGCAGGAAAAGGGACGGTTCTAGAACCGTCCCTTTTCTCCGGGAGCTCTGATGCTCAGACCGTTATCCAGATTCTCCGGTATCCCACGATCTCCAACTTCACCGACTTTGGTCCACTTGAGCAGGAGCCGGATGTCTCGGTCGAGTATCTGACCGTGGCTCCGGCCAACGGAAGGAAGCCCTCCCTCCTGATCCTTCCCGGTTCCAAGAGCACGATGGCCGATCTCGCGTGGGTTCGGCAGGCCGGGCTGGACCGGCACATCCACCGATGCGTCGAGGAAGGGGTGGAGGTGGCGGGGATCTGCGGAGGGTTTCAGATGTTGGGCCGGCGGATCACCGATCCGAGCCACGTCGAGTCGGACGTCAGCGCCATGGACGGCCTGGGGTTTCTGCCCACCGACACCTTGTTTCTTCCCACCAAGGTCACTCAGCAGGTCAAGGGAATTCACCTGGAATCGGGGGAGAGGGTGGCCGGCTACGAGATCCATTGCGGCCGGCTCCAGGGAATGCGCCGAGGGGAGCCGATCTTCCGTCTGACGGAACGGGCCGGGAGTCCGGTGGATGAGCGGGATGGCTGCCGGCTTCCGGGTGGGGCCGTCTGGGGAACCTATCTGCATGGGATCTTCGATGAGCCGGGATTCCGGCGCTGGTTTTTGGGTCGGTGGGGGATTGTTCCCGGTAAAGGCGAAGCCGACCCGATCGACCGATGGGCCGATATCGTTCAACGTCACCTATGGACCTTGCCCCTTTAACCCTCTCCTGCGCCTACGGGCTGGATCTGATCCTTGGAGATCCCCAGTGGCTCCCCCATCCGGTTCGATGGTTGGGATGGGCGATCCGGCAGGGAGAGGATCGGCTGCGCCGTTGGATCCGGAATGAGGCCCTGGCCGGGTGGTGGCTCCTGGTCGGCATCGGAGGGGGGACTTATGTTTTCGTCCAGATCCTGTTGTGGGCGGCCGCCTCCGTTTCCCCTTGGGCGAGACAAGCGGTCGAGGTGGGGCTTCTCTTCTTTTGCCTTTCCACGCGGGATCTGGCGGTGGAGAGCCGGCCGGTCTACCGGGCCCTGAAGGGGGGCCGATTGCCGGAGGCCCGTTCCAAGGTGGCGATGATCGTCGGGCGGGACACGAACGATCTGGACGAGCAGGAGGTGGTCCGAGCCACGGTGGAGACGATCGGGGAGAGCGCGATGGATGGGATCATCGCGCCGCTCTTCTACGCGATGATCGGGGGGGCGCCGCTATGCTGCCTCTACAAGGCGGTCAATACCCTCGATTCGATGGTCGGATATCGGTCGGCCCGGTATCTGAAGTTCGGGCGGGCGGCGGCGCGGGTCGATACCTGGATGAACTGGATTCCGGCCCGGCTGACCGCCGGGATCTTGGCCCTGGCGGCCCCTTGGGTCGGGCTCTCATTCCGGGGCGCCTTGAGGGCGGTCTTTCGGGACGTTTTGAATCGCCAGGAGAACTCTCTTATCCCGGAGGCGGCGATCGCCGGAGCATTGGGGGTCCGGGTCGGGGGTATCAACCGGTATCAAGGGGTGGAGGTGATGACCCCCCTCATGGGGGATCCGAATCATCCCCTGGGGGCGGAGGTGATTCCCCAAGCGATTCGGCTGATGATCGTGGCTTCCTTTATAGGATTCGCGGCGGTGTTGGCGGTTCGGTGGGAGATAGGGACGGTTCTCGCCACAGGTCTAGGCCTGAGATGAGAACCGTCCCTAGAGATTTGTCGATCCCTCGACTCTTGATTGCTGGCACCCACAGCGGGGTCGGCAAGACCACCGTCACGGTGGGGCTGATCCAGGCCCTACGGCGGCGCGGGATTCGGGTCCAGCCGTTCAAGCTGGGACCCGATTACATCGATCCCGGCTACCACACCCAGGTGGCGGGCCGATCCTGTCGCAACCTGGATACCTGGTTGATCCCCTCGAATCGGTTGGGGGAACTTTTTCAAAGGGGCTGTGCTGGGGCCGACCTGGCCCTGATCGAGGGGGTGATGGGACTCTACGATGGGATCGGGGCCACATCGGAGGAGGGATCCACCGCCGAGCTGGCCAAGCGGCTCCAGATTCCGGTTCTCCTGGTGATCGACGCCGGCTCCCTCTCCCGCTCCGCCGCCGCGATCGTCCGGGGATACCGGGAGTTCGATCGAAAGGTGAAGATCGTCGGCTGCATCGTGAACCGGGTGGGATCCGCAAGCCATTTCCGGCTCCTCAAGGAGGGGATCGAGAAGTTGGCGGGGCTGCCGGTGATTGGCTGGCTCCCTAGAGATGACCGGCTGACCCTTCCGGAGCGACACCTGGGGTTGGTCCCATCCAACGAAGATCGGGGTTGGCGAAAGGCGCTGGGTCCCCTGGCGGCCCGGATCGAGGAAGGGATCGATCTGCAAGCGGTCCTTCGGCTTGCCCGTCAAGCGGCTTCCTTACCGGTTTCTGAGTCTCTGAGTGGTGAGTTTCTGAGTAGAAAACAGAAACCCTCGGACTCAGATACTCAGATACTCAGAAACTCAGGTACTTCTAAAGTGCCGATTGGGGTAGCCAGGGACGAGGCGTTCCACTTCTACTATCCGGAGAATCTGGAGTTGCTGAAGGAGCTGGGAACGGAACCGGTTCCATTCAGTCCATTAACCGATTCTTCTTTGCCCAAGGGGCTGGCGGCCCTGTATATCGGGGGCGGGTTTCCGGAGGTGTACGCCTCGCAACTGGCCCGGAACCGCCGGTTGCATCGCCAGATCCGCCAGGCGGTGGCGGCCGGGATGCCGATCTACGCCGAGTGCGGTGGGTTGATGTTTCTAACCCAGGCGATCCTCTCCACCCGCGGCCGGCGGCATCCGATGGTGGGTCTGCTGCCCGGCGAGGTTCGGATGACCGACCGGCTTCAGAACTTCGGCTACAAGCGGGTCCGGGCGATCCGGCCCAGTCCGTTGGCCCGGGCAGGGGAAGAGGCACGAGGCCATGAGTTTCACCATTCAATCGCCAGTGGGATTCCCGCCAGACTGACGGCGGCATACGAAGCCACCTCGTTGGTCCAAAAGGAGACGAGGATGGAAGGGTACACACGTCAGAATCTGATCGCATCGTACATTCATCTGCACTTCTTAAGTCAGCCCCGCTGGGCCGAGCGATTTGTCCAGGCTGCGCGGGAATGGGTGATGGATCGAAAGGGTGAATAACAATTTGGGTCGAAACCGGGAAGCCCGTGTGAATCGGGCACTGCCCCGCAACTGTAACCGGAACGAAATCCGCTGAAGGTGCCACTACCCGGAAATGGGTGCCAGGCTTAAGCCTGGCACCCAAAGAGAGGGTGGGAAGGCGCGGAGAGTAGGATCGGCCGGAAGCCAGGAGACCGTTCGGCCCAGTCAACGCTCCCTCGAGATTTCCGAGGGGAAAGAAAGGAGCGAGAGATGAAAGGAATCTGCTTGGCTTTGACGTTCGCCGGGTTTTTACTCATGACTCGTGACTCACGAGTCACGACCGCCTTTGCCGCGGAGGAGAAACCGACCCGGCTAAAGGAGGTGATCGTTACCGCCACCAGGACCAAGACCCCGGCCAAGGAGGTGACCCGGGCGGTCAGTGTGATTCCGGCGGAGAAACTCCACGTCGTCAAGGGGGGTATGGTCTCCGATGCCTTCAGCGATGTCTCCGAGACTCTGGTGCGGCGCAGCGGAGCGATCGGCCGGACGACCGCGGTGGTGATCCGGGGGGCCAGCGCCTCGCAAGTCCATGTGACGCTGGACGGGGCCCATGTGGCCAGCCCCACCACCGGCTCCTTTGACTTCAACCATTTCACGCCGGATAATCTGGAGAGAATCGAGATCCTTCGAGGGCCGGGAAGCACCTTGTATGGTTCCGACGCAATGGGAGGGGTGATCAACCTGGTGACCCGCCGGGGGGAAGGGCCGATGAGCTATTCGTACACTCAGGAGTACGGTGGACAGGATACCCTCCGTGAGGTCGGCTCCCTTTCCGGGGAGATCGGCAAGTGGCACCTCTCCGGAAGCGGCTCCCGGATCGACAGTGATGGCCTGAGCCAGAACGACGACTACGAGAACACCAACCTATCGGCCCGGGTCGGTTACGATTTTTCCGATGAGAAAACCCTGGATCTCTCCTTCCGGCATCTGTTCGCCATCGTCGGCCTGGATGACGGGGCTTTCCGTCCGGACCCAAACCGTAAAAGTCGGGATCGGCTGACGATTGCCACGGGGAAGTTCGAGACTCCGATCACCGACTGGTGGAGTCAGATGTTCCGTCTCTCAGGACACGTGGGGAACCTGATCGACAACGATCCTTCCAACGGCGGCACGGAGGCCAACAGCTTGACGAAGCTGGACACCGAGCGCTACGGGGCGGAATGGATGAACCGGTTCACCCCTGTCGATTGGGACACGGTCACCCTCGGATTTGAATTCGAGGATCGGGAAGCCGACCGCCGCACCGGTGGGGCCAACCAGAACTTCTCAAAGGCCCAAAACACTCGGGCGGTCTATCTTCAGAACCAGTGGAACCCCCTGGAACCGCTGACGATCCTTTCCGGATTCCGGGCCTTCCGGGAGAGCGCTTTTGGAAGCGACCAGGTCTTTGACGCCTCCGCTGCTTATTTTCTGGAGCCGTGGAACTTCAAACTCCGGGGGGGCTATGGGCAGGGATTTCGGGCTCCCTCCTTGAATCAGCTGTTCTTC
>CAZRTR010000008.1:0-41264 GCA_964603095.1 uncultured Planctomycetia bacterium | reverse complement strand
CCCGACCTCTTGGTCCCGAACCAAGCGCTCTAGCCAAGCTGAGCCACGCCCCGAAACAAACAAGTTTGGCGGTACAAATAGAGTTTCAGTTATCAACCAATCCTCAGATCAGTGCCCGTTGACTCGGTGAATCGGAGATATCCGCCAAACTTGTTTATAGGGAGAGAACCCAGGTTCTCTCCCTATCGTTCCTCTCTCCTAAGGATCGGCGCCTTCGGCGCCTCGAAGGTCTCTTTGGGGAAAACCACTGGGTTTTCCCCAACACACCCCCTTCCTCCAAAGGAATCCTACGTTCCCCCCAATATGCCCCCCTCCCCAGGAGGAGATTTCCCATCTCCCCCAGCATCCCCCTCTTCCAGAGGAAATTTTTCCTCATGGTTGCGTGCGCCGACGTTCCTGCTCCTTCTGTTTCTCCTCGGCCTGCCTGAAGCGGAAGGTGAGGGTGTCGGTCCAGGTCGGATCCATCTTAGCCCCCAAGGCGACCAAAGCGTTCAACATCGCTTCGCTGGCCGGCGGGTCCGGCTCACGGCGGAAGGCCTTGATCAGCGGCTCGACGGCGCGGGGGTCCTTGAAGCCCCCCAACACCTGGGCGGCATGCATCCTGGTCCAGGGCTTGAGGCCCCGCAGGCGGCGGATCAGGGTCGGGACGACCCGCTCATCCCCAAAGGCGATCAGCGCCTCGACGGCCGCCTGCCGGACCTTCGGATCCCAGTCGGTGAAGGTCCGGACGAGGGCCGGGCCGGAAGCCGGATCTCTGAGCTGGGCCAGGGACTTGACCACCCGGCGGCGAGTCTGAAAATCGTGATGGAACAGGGCCCGCGTCAAGGCCGGGACCGCGGCCCGATCCCCGATCCTGCCCAGCCCCTCGGTGGCTGCCCGGCGGACCGCGGTGTCCCTGTCTTTTAGCGCCCGGATCAGCGGTTGAACCGCCTGAGGATCAGGAATCCCTTTGAGCGCCTCGGCCGCTCCGGCCCGGACCAGGGAATCCTTGTCCTTGAGGGCCTCGATGAGGCCCGGAACCACCTTGGGATCCCCCAGCGCCTCCAGCTCCGTCGCCGCCTGCCATCGAACCTCCCGATCCGGATCTTGGCGCAGCGCCTCCAGGAGGCGATCGATCGCCTGAGGACCCTGGATCGCCCGCAGGGCGCCGAGGGCCGCCGCCCGGACGATCGGCGCCGGGTCGCGGGTGGCGTTCAGGACCGTCGGGACCGTTTCCGGGTCTCGCCGGGTGGCCAAGACCACACAGGCGGAGCGTCGTTGCTCCGGATCCGGGTCATCCAGTCGTCGCCGGATTTGACTCGGGTCCCGCTGTTCCGGCGGCGCCAACCGTTCCCCCGGCGGCTGGGGAGACAACGGGTAACGGAACCGGTGCCGGTCCTCCAGCTTAAACGGCAGGAGATACTCAAAGACGAGGTCGAGCGGAATCCACTGATAGATCGGGGCCCGGACCATCTCCCGGGCCGTCAGCTCCCGGAATCCCTCCTTCTGCAGCCGGAACTTGTGGCGGCCGTGGGTGATGAACTCCACCTCCACCGGGGTGGGTCCCACGAGGCGCTCGTTGATCCAGACCTGGGCGCCGGGCGGGTCAGACTCCACGACGATCGTGCGGGTCACGCAAGCGCTGAGACAGAGCGCAAGAGCAAGGGTTAAGAGGGGTAAGCAGGGGTAAGCAGGGGTAAGCAGGGGCCTACCCTTGCTAACCCTTGCTAACCCTTCCTCACCCTTGCTAACGCCTTTCTTCACTTCTTGCCCCACAGCCCCCGCTTGTTTTCCCGGGCCTCCTTCTGGGCCTGGACGAAAAGCTCCGTGTATTTGACGTTGGGCGGGATCGTCAGAAGGTTGGCGTATCCCTGCCGCAGAAGCTGCTCGTTGACGAAGGTCCCGTCGGGCAGAAACAGGTAGGCCAGAAGCCGACCGTACCTGTCGTGCCGCTCCACGTCGAACTCCAACCGGACCGCCCGATGCTCCACCAAGTTCCGGTTGAACTCCTTCGCCTCCCGGGCGTAGGCCTCCACCGGCTTCCTCGGGTGGTGCAGCTCCGGGGTGTCGATCCCGATGTATCGGACCCGCTCCCCCGTTCCCAGCTGGACCGTGTCCCCGTCGATCACCTTCTCAACGAACGCCTCCCGCCTGGTCAGCTCGGAGCCGATCGTGCCCGCCGCAAAAGCAGACGGGGTGGGCAGGGGTAAGCAAGGGTGAGTAAGGGTAAGTAAGGGTAACAACAAAACCCCTGCTAACCCTTGCCAACCCCTTCTAACCCTTGCTAACCCTTTCCTCAATTCCTTATCTCTGCCTTACTATAGCATGCCCCACAGATACTTCGCGACGAGATCCACCTCCAGGTTGACCGAATCCCCCACCCTCTTCTTGCCCAGGGCGGTGACAGCCAGGGTGCGGGAAACCAGATGAACCTCGACCCGGCGGCCTTCGATCTGGGGACCCAGGGTTAAACTCACTCCATCCAGACCGATCGGCCCTTTGGGGACGAGGAACCGAACCAGGCCGGGCGGCGCTTCGACCCTCAAAGTCACGGTCCCCTGCTTCTTAGAACGGGAGACCACCCTTCCCTGCCCATCCACATGGCCCAGCAGAAGATGCCCGCCCAAGCGATCTCCCACCCGAAGCGCCCGCTCCAGATTGACCCGGTCCCCCGTCCGGAGCATCCCCAGCGTGGAAACGCGGGTCGTCTCCACAAGAAGCCGGAAATGGATCTTCGGAAGGAGAATCCGGTCGACGGTCAGGCAGCATCCGTCGACCGAAACCGATTCCCCGACCGCCAGCCCCTTTAACGGGTTGCGCGGCAGGAGAATCAGCCGGTCTCTCCGCCTGGACGAAACCAGGCCCTGCGTTTCAACGATTCCAGTGAACATCGCCGCTGACCAGCAGATCCGATCCCAGCTTACGGAAACCGACCCCTTGAAGCGGAATCGCCCGATCCAGGGAGTCAGCCCCCTTCCCCTCCACCGCGGTCGGGGCCTGGCGGCCGCCGATCACCTTCGGAGCGATCACAAAATGGGCCCGATCCACCGCCCGGGCCTCCAAGGCGGCGGCGATCACCTCCCCTCCCCCCTCGATCAGCAGGTGGGAGATCTCCCGCCGGCCCAACTCCTTGAGGAGGGCCTTCAGATCCACTCGTCCGTTCCGCTGAGGAAGCCGCAGGGTTTCCGCTCCGGCCTGTCGGAGTTCCTCTTCCCGTTTCCGAGGAGCGGTTTTCCCGGTGACGATCAAAACGGGCGTTCGGGAGGAGAAGATCCTCGCCCTGACCGGCGTCCTTAACCTGGAATCCAAGACGACCTTCAGCGGCGACTTCCTTCCCCCGCCCCTCACCGTTAGCCGCGGATCATCCTTCAAGACCGTCCCCACCCCCACCAGGATCGCGTCCACCTGACCTCGAAGCCGGTGGACCCATCTCCGAGCCGCAGGCCCGGAGATCCATCGACTTCCCCCGGCGCGTGTCGCGATCTTTCCATCCAGGGACTGGGCCACCTTGACGGTGACGAAGGGACGCTTGGTTTCCATCCAGGTAACGAAGATCCGGTTGAGGGCCCGCGCTTGGCTTGCCAGGATTCCGACGGCGGTCCGGATCCCGTGGCGTTTCAACTCCTTCAAGCCCCGGCCCTGATTCCTTGGATTCGGGTCGATCATCGCCGCCACCACCCGCCGGATCCCGGCCGCCTGGATCGCTTCGGCGCAAGGAGGTGTGCGCCCAAAATGGGCGCACGGTTCCAACGTCACGTAAAGCGTGGCCCCTCGCGCTTTCCTGCCGGCCTGTCGAAGGACCAGGATCTCCGCGTGGGGTTGGCCGGCCCCGCGGTGAAAACCTTTTCCGACGATCCGGCCGTTCCGCACCACCACCGCCCCCACCATCGGGTTGGGCCGGGTCTCCCCTCGCCCCTGGGCCGCCAACTGAAGAGCGAATCGCATATAGCGTTCGTCTTCAGAACGAGATTGCTTCGTCGCTATCGCTCCTCGCAATGACAGGCCTGCTTTAAACGCTCGACCAGATCGTACGCAATGGTGACCGTCCCGATCAACGGCCCTTTCGAATTGCGCAACCCATGGCAGTCGGACCCGCCGGTCACCAGCAGCCGATGCTGCTCGGCCAGCCGGCGGTACCGCTTCGAAACGGCCGCATCATGGTCCGAGTGGTACACCTCGATCCCCTGGAGGCCGGCCGCCACCAGCTCCGGGAACCAGCCATCCTCCACCATCCGATGAGGGTGGGCCAGTGCCGCCACCCCGCCGGCCGCGCGCAGCAGCTCCACCCCTTTGGGGATCGTGAGTGTCGCCCCCTTCACGAAACAGGGGCCCTGATCCCCGATGTATTTCTGGAACGCCTCCTCCATCGAACGGACCGCCCCCCGCTTGACCAGCGCCTCGGCCAGATGGGGACGCCCCACCGATCCGACTCCAGCGATTCGGCGGACCTCCTCCAGAGTCACCGGGATCCCCCGCTCCCCCAGCCGGTCGATCATCGCCTGGATCCGCTCCAGCCGATACCGCTGCATCCGGGCGAGGAACTCCACGAGGGCCGGGTCATCGGTCCGGAATCCGTACCCCAGCAGATGCAGCTCCCGATCCTTGAAGGCGACGGTCAGCTCCACGCCGGCGACCACATCCAGATCGGGGCCGGCCGCGGCCAACGCCTTCGGGATCGCTTCCAACGTGTCGTGATCGGTGATCGAGATCGCAAACAGCCCTAAGGCCTTGGCTCTGGCGACGACTTCCTCTGGAGAAAAGGTGCCGTCGGAGAAATGGGTGTGAAGGTGGAGATCAGCTCGGGCTGGCAACCTTCTGTGCCTTATGGATGGAGTCCAGCACCCCGTTGACGAATTTCCCGGAATCGGGCGTCCCGAACCGCTTGGCCAGCTCCACCGCCTCGTTGATCACCACCTTCGGCGGCGTTTCGTTGCCGAAGAGGAGCTCGTAAGTCCCCAGGCGCAGGATGTTCCGGTCCACCATCGCCATCCGGGGCAGGGTCCAGTTAGTGGCGTACTTGGCCAATAGCCGGTCGATCTCTTCCCGACGCCCTATCGTTCCCCTGACCAGCCCCTCCACAAATTGCTGGGAATCGACCGAGATCCGATGGTTTCGGCAGAAGATCTTCAACCCCTCCTCCGGCGGATCCTTGGTGACATCCAGCTGGTACAGGACCTTGAGCGCCGCCTCCCGCGCCTGGGACCGTTTCCCTCTCATCGGGACAGGATCCCGGCCATCTCCAGGGCCGCCTGCGCCGCTTCCCGGCCCCGGTTCAACCCGTTGGGCCGAGATCGAGCCAGCGCGTGGGCGTGCCGTCGGGCCGTGATGACACCACAGGTCACCGGCACTGCGCTCAAAACGCCGGCCAGCGCCAATCCTTGGGTGACCGCCTGGGAAAGATAGGAGAACTGGGGTGTCTCGCCGGCTAAGATGCAGCCCAGCGCCACGATCGCCTGATACCGGCCCGACTTGGCCATCCGAAGGGCAGCGACGGAAAGCTCAAACGCCCCCGGCACCCAGACAACATCGATCTTCGCGCGGGGAACCTTCCGGCCGCGGAACCCCTTGAGAGCCCCATCGACCAGACGGCGGGTGATGTCGGAATTGAAGCGGCTGGCGACGATGCCGAACCGGGGAGATGAGGGAGGCATGGAAAGAAGATCGGCTAAGAGTCCAGAACTTCCAGGAGCAGGTGGCCCAGCTTGTCCCGCTTGGCCTTCAGGTATTTCGCGTTGACCGGGGTGGGGGGCACCTCAAGAGGAACCCGTTCCACGATCGACAGCCCGAATCCGTCCAACCCGACCACCTTCCGTGGGTTGTTCGTCATCAGCCGAACCTGGGTCAGCCCCAGGTCGGCCAGGATCTGCGCGCCGATCCCGTAATCCCGAAGGTCCGGATCGAAACCCAGGGCCTGGTTCGCCTCCACCGTGTCCATCCCCTGATCCTGCAGGGCGTAAGATTTGATCTTGTTGACCAGCCCGATCCCCCGCCCCTCCTGGCGCAGGTACAGGACCACGCCACGCCCCTCCTCCCGGACCCGCTTCAGGGCCGACTCCAGCTGCGGCCCGCAGTCGCAGCGCCAGGAGCCGAAGACGTCGCCGGTCAGACACTGGGAGTGGACCCGCACCAGAACCGGCGGCTGCCGGACGTCCCCCAGCACCAGCGCCATGTGGGACTGCCCGTCCACCGCCGACTCGTAGACGATCAACTGGAACTCCCCGTAGGGAGTGGGAAGCGTCGTCTCGACGACCCGACGGACGAATTTTTCCTTCGAGAGCCGGTACTTGATCAGGTCGGAGATGGTGCAGGTCTTCAGGCCATGCTCCCGGGCGAATTGCTCCAACTGCGGCAGCCGCGCCATCGAGCCGTCCGGGTTCATGATCTCGCAGATCACCCCGGCCGGGTACAGCCCGGCCAAGCGCATCAGGTCGACGCAGGCCTCCGTGTGCCCTGCCCGGACCAGGACCCCGCCGTTGCGGGCCTTCAACGGAAAGATATGGCCGGGTCGAACCAGGTCGGTCGGCTTGGCCTCGGAAGCGATCAGGGCCCGGATCGTGGCGGCCCGGTCGTGGGCGGAGATGCCGGTGGTGACGCCGCGGGCGGCGTCCACCGACACCATCCAGGCGGTGCCGAAGGGAGATTGGCTCTCCACCACCATCGGCTTGAGATCCAGCACCTCCAGGCGTCCCCCTTCCATCGGAACGCAGATCAGGCCCCGGCCGTGGCTGACCATGAAGTTGATCGCCTGCGCGGTGGCGAACTGAGCGGCGACCACCAGGTCACCCTCGTTCTCCCGGTCCTCGTCATCCACCACGATGACCATCCTCCCGGCCTTCAGATCCTCTAGAATCTCTGGAATCGTGTTCGGCATGGGTTTACCTCGAGAAAGTCTATTATATTACAGGGATTGGAGTTTTGCTTGGATCGCCTGGAGGGTCGCCTGTTCGTCGGCGGTGAAGCTGGCGGCCCCCTTGTCCCGCAGGATATCGCAGATCGCCCGCAAGGAAGTCCCCTTCGGCTCAAGAACCTCGGCCTGAACCCGGCGCAGGATCTGATCCGGGGTCAGCTCCCCGATTCCCTCGGCCTTCCGTTCCTGGGCCGTCATCAAAAGAATCCGATCCCAATCCGGGGAATCGGTCGGGATCGCCGGCAGCCCCTCCCGCATCAGGTTTCGCTTCTTCAGGGAGGCCGCCTGCTCGTCGGAAAGCCGGCCCACGAACCGGCTGAAGATCTCCAGCGTCCCCTCCGGCATCGTGTTGGCGTGCCAGGGCCCCAGGAACGGCAGCACGTACAGTAAAGGAGAGTAGGGTTGGTCCGACTTCACCCCGCTGGAGGCGATCAGCAGCCGCTGAGGACGGGCCCCCGATCCCTTCAACCGGGCGAAGATTGTCTTAAGCCGATTCATCCTCTCGACCATCTCGATCCCTTCCGAGTCGGCGCAAAGCCGTTCCGGATCCTGGAACACCGCCCCCAAGAAGATCGTCTCAAAGATCCGATAGACCAACTTCCCCTGCGCCACCGCCACCTTGCCCTTGAGCAGCTTGATGGTGCCTGGCTCCGGCCGCAGGCCGGTGCCTGGCACCATTTTTAACCTCTCCTCGATCATCGGGTCCACCACCCGGTCGACCCGGCTGACGAACAGGGAGTTGACCGAGAAGATCCGGGATAGGTCCTTGTCCCCGCTCCGCGCCCGCTTCTCCAATCCCAGCAGATACCCCTCCACCGTCTGAAGGTAATGCCGGTCGGAGAAGACGAGGGTCACGTTCGGGTGAACCAGCCCCTCCCCCGCCACCACCTTCTCCAGCACCTGAGGGCCAATGCCCAAGTTCGGGACCTTGGTGAAACTTCCCAGCCCTTCCATCGCCCGGGCGATCCGCCGAACTTCCTTGACCAGCGGCTCCACCTCGGTCAGAAGGGCGGAGGCCTCCTGCGAAACCCTTCCCTCCCAAGGCCAGCGGGCATGGACCTTCTCGAAGCATCGGGCGGCTAAAGTGGCCGCCTCGTTGTACAGGGTCTGGTAGATCTCCTCGGCCGATTTACTCCGCCCCTTCATCTCCTTGAGCCGCTCGTCCAGCGTCCCGGTCTCCAGAAGTTGCCGAAATAGGGTCTGGTTCGTCGTCATCCCGATCGCTCCACAGAGCTCGATCATCTCGACCAAGCGAGTTAGCCATTCCGGCTGAAAAGGGACTGTCCCCGAACCGTCCCTTTTCTCTATCGCCGGGAACCCATCCAGCCAGAAGCTGTTGGAGGGTGTCGCCGGGTCGTACAGCCGCACGAGCGAGCTCTTCGGCAAGGTGGCCAAATCCAGACTGGCTATGGCGTTCGCTGCTATCGGCATTTCTTAGGAATCCGCTTCAGGTGTTTCTTGGCGGCCTCCGGTGTCGGATACTCGGTATATTTGCGTGCCTTCACTTGGCACTGGAGCATCCTCTCTACCTTTCCAAGCGGCAGGTAAGCTTCTCGAGGAGTCCCACGTTCCCGTTCCTTAACTAGGAAGCCTAGAATGCGGTTTTCGATCTGATCGGACACTTCCTTCGATAATCGGCTTCGTTTCCTCATCGTCATTGCGAGTCCACCCTAGTTCTCTGGCGGACGAAGCAATCTCTAGACGCTGCTCTAAGGATATCACACGGAGTCCTACCCCACAAGAAACGCCTCGGGAATTCTACTCTTTGGAAAAAAGAGAGGGATCCTACACCATCCGGTCGGCGTAGAATTGCGTGGCCTGATCGGAGGCGGTGTAGAGGTTGATCCACTGGCTCCCCGATGGGATCGAGATCCCCAGGAGTTGGAAGAAGCCCTCTACCTGTTCCAGCCAGGCCGCTACACCGGCAGGCATGGTTCGAATCCAATGGACGAAGACGCGATCTTCCTGGAACTCTCGGCCCACTCGCTGAAGGGCCTCCTCGTAGGTCTCCTCTTCTCTCGGCCAGGTCACCTGATCTCGAGGGATCCGGTACGTATCGGCCAGCAAAGCGGCCCGCTGAGAATCATGCGCGATGATACGCACAGGTAGACCTGGAACCCTTTCGTTAAACAGTTTCCCGAGCAGGAAACCAAGACCTGGACGGTAAGGGCTCACTCCACCTGTCACCGCCTCTTCCGCTACGACAAAAGCGTGCCTCTTGACTCGCTCCATATTCGGCAAGCCCACCCCTGCCGCCTCCCACGCCTCCTCCGCCATCTCCAAACTCGGCTCCTCCAGCCCCGTGGTGAGCGAAGTCGAACCACCGGCGGCGGACATCGGCAGAACCTCCTGGCCGACCGGCTTTCCGTCCGGACCGAGCCGAATACGGACTTTTCCGCGCAGGGGTGAACCTTCTGGAGGTTCGAGGGTTCCGGTTCCATCGGGACGCTCCTTCCGCTCCCAACCCTCCAGTCCAGTTTGTGGGGGAGTTTCGGTTGCAGGTCCGGTATCGGCGGTTTCCCGGAGCCGCTCCCCCAGCCCGGAGGTGACGGTGATCGAATCGGAATGAGGCGGGCGCAGGGCCTGAACGGAGTGAGTCGTTCGTCCTTCGACAAGCTCAGGACGAACGGAGAGGGAAACCAGGATCAGAAGGAGAATCGATATCTTGTCTGGTCTTTTCATTGGGGAGCCCCTGTTAGACGAAGAACAAGCAACTACTATACTTTTTAAATGTCTCGCCGTCAATCTGATTCGCATCGGCGCAGGAAAAAGGTGCCAGGTCGACCCGACCCCAGGTGCGATATAATATTGTTGTGACACCACGAAAGCTGCAGGAGCTGCTGGAGAAGGCCCGGAGCGAGCTGACCCTTCTCTACGAGATCGGCAACGCTCTGCGGACTACCCTCGACTTCGACGAGACCCTCTACATCATCCTGACCGGCGCCACCTCTCACGCGGGGCTGGGCTTTAACCGGGCAAGCATCTTCTTGGTCGACAAGCCGGCCAACTGCCTCATCGGCCGCATGGGGATCGGGCCGGAGACCGGGGAGGAGGCCCAGGTAATCTGGGAGGAGATCCAGAAGCGGCGCCAGGGATTGAAGGACCTGATCGCCAACTACCGGACCGGCCAACCACTGGAAGGATCCTCTTTCCACAAGAAGATCAGATCCCTGAAGATCCCTCTCACCGAACGGGCCGGCGGGATGCTGGCCCTGACCGCCCTGGAAGGAACCCCTCGGGAGGTGATCTCCTCGGAGCAGCAGCTTAAGGCGGCGGACGACCCGGCGCTGCGGGTTCTGAAAACCACCAGCTGCGTCCTGGTGCCGTTGAAAAACAGGGACGACCAGGTGGTCGGAGTGATCTTCGCCGACAACCGGATCACGCAGACACCGATCAGCCGGGAGTCGTTCCGGCTGCTGGCGATCCTGGCGGCCCACGCCGGGCTGGCGATCGAGAACGCCCGCATCTATGAGGCAGCCCGCCAGAAGGCGGACCTGGACCCGCTGACTCAACTATGGAACCGGGGGGCCTTCCAACGGCTGCTGATGGAGAGCAAGGCGGCGGCGGAACAGAACCGCCAGCCGATGAGCTTGCTCCTGCTCGATCTGGACCATTTCAAGGAGTACAACGACCAGTTCGGCCATCCGGCCGGGGACCAGGCACTGGTCAAGGTGGCTGGATTGCTGAGGGAAACGGCCCGCGGTGGCGACTTCGTCGCCCGGTATGGCGGGGAGGAGTTCGCCCTGATCCTGCCCAACACCCGGAAGCTGGATGCCTTGAAGCTGGCGGAACGGATCCGGCTGAACATGGATCGGACCGGGCTGCCGATCACCCTGTCGGCCGGCGTGGCCACCTTCCCCGACGACGCCCACGATTCGGAGGAACTTCTTCAAAGCGCCGACCGGGCCCTGTACGAGGCGAAGAATCTGGGCCGGAATCGGGTCGCCATTGCGTAATCGGTGGGCGCTCACCGCCGGGCTGGTCATCCTCGCCGTGGTGATCCTGGCCGGCACCCAGTGGCCTGGCTACCCTTACTTTCTGGACAGCTACTACCACTTATCGGTGATCCAAGGTTTCCGGACGGCCGGGGGCCCGACCCTTCACGCCTTCTGGGAATCGGCTCCGGAGGGGCGGCCTCACCTGTACCCCCCTTTGTTTCACCTGATCGGGCTGCCGGCCGTTCTTCTTGGGATCCCGCCCCTGGTCCTGGCCAGGATCTGGTCCTGGGCGGCGTTGCCGTTACTCTTGATCGTCGCTTGGGTCGTCCTTCGTCGCCTATTCAACGATCGGACCGCTTGCTTGACGGTGGTCGTTTTGGCGACCCCCTTCAGCTTCTTCTTGAGCTCGGTCAATTACCTGCCGGCCACCCTGGTGTTGACCTGCTCACTGGGGATTCTGCTGGCCCTCTCGAAAGCCCGGTGGCTGGCCGGCGGACTGCTGCTGGGCCTGGCCTTCTGGCTTCACGCCGGATTCCCATGGTTGCTCCTTCTGGCATTGGCCCTCTTCGGGGTGATAGCCCCTGCCTACCGATGGACCGTCTGGAAAACGATGGGGCTGGGGATCCTGATCGCCGCCCCCTGGACAATCCATATGGCGAAGCACCTTTCCCTGTTCCGGGTTCAACCGCGGGGGGAGGAGCAGTTCCTGGAGACGCCGATTCTCCTGCTGCTGCTGGGGGTCGTCGGTCTAAAGGTATGCTGGAACCGAGGAGGAATCCACCGGTTCTTCGTGGCGCTGGCCTTGGGGTTCCTGCCGATGCTCGTGTCGTACCGGTTCCGGTTCTTCGCCGCCCAGGGGCTGTTTCCGCTCCTGCTCTTAGCTGGGCAGGCGCTGGATCGGCTGGCGGGGAAGATTCGCCCCGCCGGCCTGGCCGGACTGGGCCTGACCGGGCTTGCGCTTGTGTCACCGACTCTCTACCATTCTCCGAAAGATCCAGGAATCCACTGGGCCTGGGCCGACTCGACACTGCCGATCCTCGCCGGCCGGCCGCAGCCGGTGGCGCGGGGAACGGCCAATCCCCTGTTTCACGCCAAGTTCATGGAGCCGCTGGCCTTGGGCGTCCGAGCCCACACCCGTCCGGAAGATCTGATCTGGTGCCGCTTCCCTTATTTTGGGGGGATGCTGAGCGTCTTGACCGAGCGGGCCACCACCAACGGAATGCTTCGGGAATTTCAGGAACGGTCGAGAGAGGCCCAGATCCGGCTGGCCCGGATGATCGTCTGGCTCAAAGATCCGGTAGCCAAGGTCCCTCGGGAGATGGAACAGACGGCCCTTCAATACCACCTGCAGCCGCTGGGGGAAACCGAGATCGCTTACCTGTACCTCAATCCCCACCCGACCGGTAAACGGAAGGTGACTCCGGCTGTTCTGCCCTGGTGGGTGGCCAGCGGCCTTATGGGGCTGGCTGTGGCTGCGGCGGTGTGGGACTTAAAGCGGTAACGGCTCCGTTGCCGTTTCCATGGCCGTTGCCGTTCGACTTGAACTTCACGGAGACGATCTTGGACACGCCCGACTCCTCCATCGTCACCCCGTACATCACGTCGGCCATGGTGATCGTCTTCTTGTTATGCGTGATGATGATGAACTGCGACTCCTTCAGGAATTCCCTTAACGCGTCGGTGAACCGCCCGATGTTCGACTCATCCAAGGGAGCGTCGATCTCGTCCAGCAGGCAGAAGGGGCTGGGCTTGATCCGGAAGATGGCGAACAGGAGAGCGATCGTCGTCAGCGCCTTCTCCCCTCCGGAGAGCAGAGAGATCGCCTGAAGCGGTTTGCCCGGCGGGCGGGCGATGATCTCGATCCCGCTTTCCAGAAGGTCCTCCTCGTCCAGCAGAACCAGCCGCGCCTCCCCACCGCCGAAGAGCTGCTGGAAGGTGAACGCGAATTCCCTCTGGATCGCCTCGAACGTCTCCCGGAACATCGACCGGGTGGTCCGGTTGATCCGGGCGATCGCGGCGTGGATATCCTCCTTGGCCTTGGAGAGGTCGTTCTGCTGGTTGACCAGGTACTCGTACCGGTTCTGAAGCTCCCTCTCCTCGTCGATGGAGCTCAAGTTCACCGGCCCCATCCTCTGCATCCTCGCTGAAAGCTGTTCGATATCCTCCTTGAGAGTGTCGAGGTCGACCGCCTCCCCTTCACCGGACGCCTCTTCCAGATTCACCTGATACACCTGCTGGAGCCGGCCGCGGAGCTGATCCCGCTGAAAGCTCAACTGCTGCTGCTCCATCTCGAGGGCATGGGCCTTCCCTTGGAGATGCTCCAACTGGCGGCTGACCCCCATCCATTGCCGCTCCTGGGCTAAGGCCTGCTCCATCTCCTTTTGCTTGAGACGCTCGGCCGCGTCCACTCGCGCCTGGGCTTGGGATCGCTCATCCGCGAGCCGACCCAGGGCATGCTCCAGCTCCTGCGAGGAGCTGCGCCATTGGCTTTCGCACTCCGTCAGGCGGTCCAGTTCCTCCTGGTCGGTCGCCACCTGCGATTCGGTCCCCTGAAGCGTCTCCTCCAGGACCCGCAGCGAATCCCGCCGGCTGTTGACCACCTGGTCGAAGGCGCTCAACTCCGCCCTCGTCGTCGCCAGAACCACCGAGGCCTCCTCCCGAGCCGAAGCCGCCTGCGCGATCTGGCCCTGCCATGCTTGGATCGACTCCTGCAAGCCAGCCAGCTCCTGGTCCTTCGCCGCCAGCTCCTGTTCGCCCGCTTTCAGCCGGCTCCGGACCTGGTTCCACTCCTCCTCCACCTCCGCCTGCTCCACCTTGAGAAGTTGCTCCTCCTTCTCCAGTTTCTCCAATGAAGCGGCGGCGGAAGCAAGGGCGGCCTCCGCCCGATGAAGCTCCTGCGAACGTTCCTTCGAGGCGGCCTCAAGGTCTAAAGAGGCCTGAAGGTGGGAACCGTGTTCCTGCTCCAGCAGGGCCAGATGACGTTTTGCCTCCTCTGTCTGGCTGCTTAAGTGACCGAAGCTGAGCTCCAGGGACTGCAGACGGCTTTTGCGCCCCACCACCAGCCCCTCCTCGGCCGGAGCCGATCCCAGAAGGGCGCTGGCGGTTGTGAACCATTCTCCGGTGGGGGTGACGAGTCGCGCAGAAGGGGTCTGACCCTTATCAAGGAAAAGGGGTCTGACCCTTTTTGGAATGAGCCAGGTGTCGGCCAGGAGGAATCGGAGCAGCGGCTCCAAGTGCGGGGTGATTCCCACCCGGTCGATCAGGGGGACCCCGGTGGTGTCTGACACCCGAAGGGTGTCTGACACCGTTTTGTTGTTTTGGTGTCTGACACCGTTTTCAGGTACGCGATCCCGGATCAGGAACAGCACCCGCCCCGCCTGTCGTTCCTCGAGGAAGATCCGGCAGCTCTCCGCCACCTCGGCCGACTCCACCACCAGCGCCTCTGCCCAGGAACCGAGGGCGGCGTCCACTGCGGCGGTGTCCAGCGGCTCCACCTGAATCAGCTCCGCCAGCACCCCGATGACCCCCTCCCGGGGAAGAAGCCCCTGATCCAGCGCCGCCAGCAGCTCCTTGACCCCGCTGGAATACCCCTCGTGGCTGACCACCAGCATCTTGAGCAGCTCCAACTGGGATCCGACCCGGGTCAGCTCCTGCTCCAGGGCGGCCACCTGCTGCTGTTGCTCAGACCCTCTCTTTTCGTCGGCAGCCAGAATCTCGCGATGCCGATGCTGCTCCTGATCCAGCTCCTCTGCCGCGGCCTTAAGCCGGCTCAACGCCGCCTCCAGATCCTGAACCTGGGAGGAGGCCTGCTCTTTCTCGGAGGAGACCTTGGATTGCTCCATTGAAAGCCGACTCATTCGGGCCTCCAGGCGGCTGAGTTCCTGGTGGATCCGATTCTGCTGGTTCTTCACCTGGATCTGACCGTGGGTCTTATCCAGCAGCTCCTCCTGAGCCCGGGCGATCCTCTCGGTGGCCTCGGTGATCACTGAAGCGCACTCCTGGAGCCGTTGCTGCTGCCGGCTCACCTGCAGCTCCTTTTGCTGCCGATCTCCATCCGCCTGCGCGACGAGGGCAGCCAGCTCCTCCCGCTGCTGCCGAAGGCGCCCGATCTGCTCCTGCGCATCCGCCAGCTCCTGACCGATCTGAGCGCGTCGGCTCTCCCCTTCGGCGATCCGTTCCTTCAACAGCTCCAGACGCTGCCGGGTCGTCTCCCGGTTGTGCGTCACCGAGAGGTATTGCTCCCGCGCCTGCGTGAGCCCAGCGTCTTGCTGGGCGACCCGGTCCCGCGCCTCCTGCAAGACCGCCTCCTGACTCCCGAGGGATTGCTCCAGCCCCGCCACCTGGCCTCTCAGCTCGGAGAGGGCCGTCTCCTTCGACCGCCATTCCGAAGAGAGCCGGCTCTCCTCGCTGCGGGCCAGCCGCACCTCCATCCCCTTGAGCCGCTCGAACTGCTCCTGGTAGCTCTTGGCCTTTCGGACCTGCCGCTCCATCGACTGGATCTGGCGCTTCACCTCCTGGGTCACGTCGCCGACCCGGCTCAGGTTCTGCTCCACCTCATCCATCCTCCGAAGCGTCTCCTTCTTCTGCGCCTTGTATTTGGTGATCCCGGCCGCCTCCTCGAAGATGATCCGGCGGTCCTCCGGCCGGGCGCTGATGATCTGCTCGATCCTTCCCTGCTCGAAGAGGGAGTAGGCGGATGTGCCGATCCCGGTTCCCATCAGAAGCTCGGTGATCTCCTTCAGCCGCACCTGGGTTCCGTTCAACAGATACTCGCTCTCCCCGGAGCGGAACAGGCGGCGGGAGATGGTCACCTCGGAATAGTCGATCGGAAGGGCCTTGTCGGAATTGTCCAGCGTCAGGGAAACTTCAGCGTAGGAGATCGGCTCCCGGCGGTCGGAGCCGTTGAAGATCAGGTCCTCCATGCGTCCACCCCGCAGCTCCCGGGCCGACTGCTCGCCGAGCACCCATTTGATCGCGTCCGAAAGGTTCGATTTCCCCCCCCCGTTCGGACCCACAATAGCGGTCACACCCGGCTCGAAGAGGATCTCGGTGTGCCCGGCAAAAGACTTGAACCCGAGAAGTTCCAGTTTTTTAAATCGCACTTGAGTTGTCCTTCTCGGGGAGCTACGGACTATGATACAGAAAGGAAAGCGGATGTCAAGCCAAGACGATCAAGTCTCGAGTTTGTTTCGCTTGATTTTCGTACACAAAGGCCATGACCACGGTAACCCCCTTGAAGAGATCGGCTGGCAATCTAGGATGGTAGGCACGAGCCACCAATAAAAGGGGCTCCAATGTCTCAATCTTTAACTCCGAAGCGTGAAGGATCAGATAATCCTCAGGAAGTTGACTTAAGGCCGCTTCCGGTTGATAGGCCTTGTCTAACACAAGAAAACCTGGGAACTTGAAATCCTCCCCTTGGTTCCCCGACGTATCCAGGGAAGCCAGCTCGATTTTGTGGGTCTGAAGTTTGCCTCGAGCCCATTCGAGATACTCTTCGACTTTCGGCTGCCAATAGATATAACCCAAGTAATAAGGATAAATCCGGATGCGATCCTCTGAAAGGGACCCCAGCGGGATCCTCAGGAGTTGGGTAGCCCCAGTGTCCCTTCCACGCCTTAAGGCCTGTCGAAGATCCGCCCATTCAGTTCCCGGGACCTCGGCTAAGAAATCGTCCAGTTGAACCCAGTCTTTCCTCGCTCTCTCAAACAGCTCATCCCCCGTAGCAGTCATTGCTCCCACCTCCGCCCGCCGGGCGGACGAATCGGCTCCCTGCCCCGTCTCCTCCAGCCCGGTGGCCTGTTTTCGCCAAACATACTCAGACGATTCAGGGAGTGTAAAAGGTTTGGCCGGAACGGTCAGCTGGTACCCTTGCTGGAACAGTTCCAGCTGGGCCCCCTGAATGTCCAAGTCGGGATATCGACTTAACAATTTCAAGAACGCGGTATGAGAGAACTGGGGAGGATTTCCAATCCGTTCTAACCAGGACCGGACCAACCCCCCCGGATCTGCTGGCCCCTCCACGGTGGCCTCCTCCGGCAGCTCCTCCTCCAGGCCGGCCTTGTCGGTCATCTGGCGGAGGGCCTGTCCTGAGCAAGCCGTTCGCCCTTCGACTGGCCTGCCCTGAGGGAACTCGAAGGGCTCAGGGCGAACGGCGCGTCGAAGGGCAGAGGCAGAGGAGGGAGGCAGGAGGAACAGGATCAGCAGGAGCACGCTGGCGTGTAGAAGACGGTTCTTACGCATGGTTTACCCTTGGTACTTAAAAGTATACCTGAGGAGGAGAAGGTTGTGCAGAAAAATAACTAGGAAAACGTTACTACTTACATCCCCAGAATGTGGTAGCCGCAATCTACATAGAGAATTTCCCCCGTGATGCCGGAGGAGAGGGGGGAAAGGAGGAAGACCGCCGCGTTGGCCACCTCGGCGATATCGACGTTGCGGCGAAGGGGGGCCCGCTGCTCCACGATCTTCATCATGTCGGTGAAGCCGGAGATCCCTCGGGCCGCCAGGGTCTGGACCGGCCCGGAGGAGAGGCCGTTGACCCGGATCTTCTTGGGGCCCAGATCGAAGGCCAGGTACTTGATGGAGGACTCCAGCGCCGCCTTGGCCACCCCCATCACGTTGTAGCGGGGGATCACCTTCTCCGCCCCGTAGTAGGTCATCGCCATAATGCTGCCCCCCTCGGTCATGAGCGGCACGGCCCGCTGGGCCAGGGCGGTCAGCGAATAGCTGGAGACATCCAGCGCCAGCCGGAAGCCGTCCCGGGAGGTGATGAGGAACTCATTCTCCAGCTCCTCCCTCTTGGCGAAGGCGACGGCGTGGACGAGGAAATCAAGTCCACCCAGCGCCTCCTTGATACCGGCGAAGGCCTGGTCGATCTGGGCGTCGTTGGTCACGTCGCAGTCGAAGAGGGGCGATGATCCACCGAGGGAGTTGGCCAGCTCGGCGACCGACTCCTTGAGCCGTTCCCCTTGATAGGTGAAGCATATCCTCGCCCCTTCCCGGTGGGCCGCCTGCGCGATCGCCCAGGCGATGGAGCGCTTGTTCGCTACTCCGACAACCAGCCCCTTCTTACCTTCCAGCAGCATCGTTACCCCTGAAACTTCCTCACGATGAGGGTCACGTTGTGGCCGCCGAACCCCAACGAATTGCTCAGGCAGATGTCGACCTTCCCCTTCCGGGCTTGATTCGGGACATAATCCAGGTCGCACTCCGGGTCCGGATTCTTGTAGTTGATCGTGGGGGGCACGATCTGGTCCCGGATGGCCAAACAACAGGCCAGAAACTCGATCGCCCCGGCCGCCCCCAGCAGGTGCCCGGTCATCGATTTGGTGGAGGAAACGGGGATCCGCTTCGCCTGATCCCCGAAGATCTGCTTGATCGCCTTGGTCTCGATCTTGTCGTTGAGCTCGGTGGAGGTGCCGTGGGCGTTGATGTAGGAGATGTCGGCGGCTTTAAGTCCCGCATCGTCCAACGCCGCCTTCATCGAAGCGGCCGCCCCCTCTCCGTTCGGGTCGGGAGCGGTCACATGGTAGGCGTCGCCGCTCATCCCGTAGCCGATCATCTCCCCGTAGATCGGGGCCCCCCGCCTCCGGGCATGCTCAAGCTCTTCCAGGATCAATATCGCGGCCCCTTCCCCGATCACGAAGCCGTCCCTCGTCTTGTCGAAGGGGCGTGAGGCGGTCTCCGGCTCGTCGTTGCGGGTGGAGAGGGCCTTCAAGGCGCAGAAACCGGCCACCCCCAACGGGGTAATGGCGCACTCGGACCCGCCGGTCACCATCGCGTCGGCCTGGCTCCGCTGGATGATCTCGTAGGCGTCCCCGATCGCGTGGGCGCTGGAAGCGCAGGCGCTGACCGTGCAGGAGTTGGGGCCCTTGACCCCCAAGCTGATCGAGACCTGACCCGGAGCCATGTTGCAGATGATCATCGGGATGAAGAAGGGCCGAACCTTGGCCGGACCCCTCGCCTCCAGGTCCCGGTACCCCTCCTCAATGGTGCCTAACCCCCCCATGCCGGTTCCGATCCAAACCCCGATCCGGTGCGGATCCTCTTTAGAAATATCTATCCTCGAATCGGCCGCCGCCTGCTTGGAAGCGGCCACGGCGAACTGGACGAACCGGTCGGAATGTTTCAGCTCCTTGGGGGTCAGGTACAACGAAGGGGCGAAACCCTTGACTTCAGCGGCGATCCGGGTGGGGTACTTGGAGCATTCGAACAGGGTCAGGCGGGAAACCCCGCCCTTTCCTTGAATCAGAGAGGTCCAGGCATCCTGAGGATTGTTCCCAACGGGCGAGATGCAACCCAAGCCCGTGATAACCACACGGCGGCGGTTCTCCACAAGGACACGTCAGGGGGCCTTCTGGCCGGCTTTCTCCTCGATGTACTTGACCGCGTCCCCGACCGTCGCCAGCTTCTCCGCCTCCTCATCCGGGATCTCGATGCCGAACTCCTCCTCCAGCGCCATGACCAACTCCACGGTGTCCAACGAGTCGGCCCCCAGATCGTCGATGAACGAGGCCTGCGGGGTTACCTCTTCCGGCTTGACCCCCAGCTGTTCCGCAATGATGGAACGAACCTTTTCCTGCACGCTCATATTATTTTGATATCCTCCTCTCCGATAGCCGATCAAGTTTCTGAGTACCTGAGATTCTGAGTTTCTGAGATTGAACCTTGTGCTTACACGCTCAGATACTCACACACTCACAAACTCAGAAACTGCTTCTTGGCCAGTATAACGAGCCGATCCGGTTTGTCAAGCCCAAGTTGACCCCGCCGCTCGGATCTCGGAGGCGGTGCCGACCGACCGGACCTGGGCCTCGGGATCGATCTTGCGAAGCAGGCCCTTGAGCACCGATCCCGGCCCCACCTCCAGGAAGGTCCGGATCCCATCCTCAAGCAGGGTCCGCATGCACTGCTCCCATCGGACCGGATGGGTCAGTTGCGTTGCCAGAGCATCCTTCAGTTGGGCCGCCCCCTCATAATAGGAACCGGTCACGTTGCTCAATACCGGGAATCGAAGCCCCTGAACCGGAACAGCCCGCAAGGCCTCTTTCAACCGGGCCGAGGCCGGCTCCATCAGCCGAGAATGGAACGCCCCGCCGACTTCCAACGGGACCACCCGCTTGGCGCCACGCTCTTTCGCCCGCTGGGAAGCCCGCTCCACCGCCTCCGGGGATCCGGAGATCACGATCTGCCCGGGAGAGTTGATGTTGGCCACCTGCGCCCCCGCCTCAGCGCAAACCGGTTCCAGCGCCGCCAACTCCAGCCCCAAAACGCTGGCCATGGCGCCGGGGGCCCTCCGTGCCGCCTCCTCCATCGCCTGACCCCGGAGCCGAACCAGTTTCAACCCCTCCTCGAAGGAGAAGGCCCCGGCCGCCGCCAGGGCGGTGTATTCACCCAAGCTCAAGCCGGCAGCAGCCGCCGGTTTTAGTTCGTAGTTCGTAGTTCGTAGTTCGTGGTCAAGGGCCGTGAGGGCGGCGAGCGAGGCAACGTACAAGGCCGGCTGGCAGATCTCGGTGCGGGCCAACTCCGCCGAAGGCCCGTCAAAGCAGATCCGGCTCAAGGGGAATCTCAGGAGGAGATCGGCCCGGTCGAAAGCATGTTTGGCAGCCGGGAACTGCTCGGCCAGATCCTTGCCCATCCCGACGAACTGGGCCCCCTGCCCCGGGAAAAGGAGGGCAAACTTCCCTACCACTTGAGGACGCAGCTACCCCAGGTCAGTCCCGCCCCGAAGGCCACCAGGAGGGCGTAGTCCCCCTTCTTCACCCGCCCATCCCTCACCGCCTCGCACAGGGCCACGATGGTGGAGGCGGCCGACATGTTCCCGTACCATTCAACGTTCAAATAAACCTTTTCCAGAGGGATCCCGGCCCGCTCCACCACCGCCTCAATGATCCGGATGTTGGCCTGGTGCGGAATGACGCAGGCGATCTGTTCCGGCCGGATCCCGGCCCGCTCCACCGCCTTGAGGCAGGCGTCGGACATCGCCCGGACCGCGGACTTAAACACCTCGGCGCCGTTCATCTTGAGGTAATGGGCCCTTCCTTCCACCGAAGTCACGGAGGCCGGCTGCGCCACCCCGCCCCCCGGCACCTTCAACAGGTCCGCCTTGGAGCCGTCCGCCCCCAGATAGGTGGAGAGGATCTGCCCTTGGGTGGTCGGCCCCAGAATCGCCGCCCCAGCCCCGTCCCCGAACAGGACGCAAGTGGAGCGGTCGGTCCAGTCGACGACGCGGGAGAGGACCTCCGCCCCGATCACCAGGACGTGGCGGTAGGTCCCGCCGGCCACGAACTGCTGGCCTATCACCAACCCGTAGAGGAACCCGGAGCAGGCGGCCGCCACATCGGTGGCCGCCGCCTGAGGGGCTCCCAGCTTGTCCTGAACAATGCAGGCGGTGGCCGGACAGGGCATATCCGGAGTCATCGTGGCCACCAGGATCAGGTCCAGGTCGGTCGGCTTCAACTTCGCGTCTGTCAGCGCGGCCAAGGCCGCCCCCACCGCCAGATCGCTGGTGTTCTCCCCCTCCGCGGCGATCCGCCGCTCCCGGATACCGGTGCGGGTCCGGATCCATTCGTCGGAGGTCTCCACCATCTTCTCCAGATCGGAGTTGGTCAGAATCTTCTTCGGCAGGTAGTAGCCCAGGCCACAGATGCCGGCCGGCGGGGTCATGCGGCGCGCGGCTTTCGGAGAACCTCGCGCATCGCTCCGACGATCGTGTGGTTCACTTCATGGGTGACGAAGGAGCCGGCGGCCCGGATCGCGTTGCGGATCGCCATGGGGGAGGAGGAGCCGTGCCCGATGAAACAGGCCCCATCGACTCCCAGCAGGGGGGCCGCCCCATACTCGGTGTAATCCATCTGGCGGCGCAGCCGGTTGAAGGCCGGCAGGAGGAGGATCGCCCCCAGGCGATTGAGGAGTGTCCGTTTCAACTCCCGGCGCAGCAAGCCGGTCAGCGCGAAGGCCATCCCCTCGGAAACCTTCAGGGCCACGTTCCCCACGAACCCGTCGCAGACGATCACGTCGCACCGCCCGGTGTAGATGTCGCGGCCCTCGACGTTGCCCAGAAAGTTCAATCCGGCCTCCTCCAGCATCCGGAAGGCCTGCTTCAGGAAATCGGTCCCCTTCGATTCCTCCTCCCCGACGTTGAGCAGTCCCACCGTCGGGTTCGGCTTGCCCACCACCTGACGCATGAAGACGGAGCCCATGATCCCGTACTGGAACAGGTGCTCCGGCTTCGGATCGATGTTGGCCCCGACATCAATCACCAGGGCCGGCCCCTCCAACGTCGGGATCAGCGCCGCGATCCCGGGCCGCTCGATCCCCTCCAGGAGCCCCAGCCCCCAGGAGGCGGCGACCACCATCGCTCCGGTGTTGCCGGCGCTGAAGATCGCTTCCGCCTGGCCCCTCTTGGCCAGATCGACGAGCTGGCAGATGGAGGAGTCCTTCTTCTTCCGGACGCTGACGGCCGGAGATTCGGCCATCTCGATCACCTCGGAGGCGTGATGGATCTTCAGGTTCGGCGGAACCGGCTTGAAGCGGCTGAGCTCTCGCTTGAGCCGATCCTCCTGGCCCACGAGGGTCACCTCCAGCGGAAAGGCCCGGGCGGCCTGGACGGCCCCATCCACCACGGCGGCGGGAGCCCGGTCGCCCCCCATCCCATCGACGGCAATCCTCGTCATGGCTTAGTATCGGAGTATCTGAGTATCTGAGTTCGTGAGTCTCAGAAACTCACCACTCAGAAACTCAGAAACTTTCATTCCCGGGCGCTCTCCACTGGCAATACCTGTCGACCCCGGTAATAGCCGCAGGACCGGCAGATCTGATGGGCCGCAATCGTGGCCCCGCAGTGGGCGCAGCGGGACAGCGTCGGCGGGGTCAGGTTGTCCTGCAGCCGCCGCTTGTCCCGCCTCGATCTTGAAAATCGACGCTTCGGTAATGGCATCTCCGTCCTCTAGGTTTCTCTCTCACATCCACATTTCCCAAGATTCCGATTATTTCCGCATCGCGGACACAAACCCAGACACTCCTCTTTGCAAAGGAAGATCACGGGGTAGCTGAGCAAAATCTCCTGTCGAATGTCGTCCGTGGCATCCAACGTCACCATCCCCTTGACATCGTAGCAGAGGTTGAATTGCCCGTCGTAGGGCCGGTGGTAAACCTCCAGACACCGGCCACAGACCAGCTCCAGGTCCCCCGTGGCCTCCACCTGCGCCGTCACGGTGTCCCGGACCCGATGGAAGACGGCCATCACCCGGCACGGCTGAAGGAACTTCAAGTCCGCCGTCTGGAGGTTCAGCTCCCGCGGATCGAACGGCTCGGAGCAGGTCAATCCCTCTGCGGATATGTCGCTCAGCTTGATCTTCACTCACTCATCAACTCCTAAGCTTTTCCTTCAGGCACCGGGCCACAAAGTGGGGCACGAAGGGATTCACATCCGCCCCCAGAGCCGCCGCCTCCTTGATCAAGCGGGAGGAGAGGTACGAGTGCTCCTCGGAGGGCATCAGGAAGACCGTCTCCAGGGTCGGCTCCAGCTTCCGGTTGGTCAGAGCCATCTGGAACTCGTACTCGAAGTCAGAGAGCATTCGGGCGCCCCGCACGATCATCCGGGCCCCGTGCCGCTTGGCGAAAGCCACCGCCAGCCCGTCGAACGGCTCCACCGTCACCCCGGTCCAGCCCCGGGTGGATTTTTTCAGCATCTCGACCCGTTCCTGAACCGAAAAGAGTGTCCCCTTGCCCGGATTGACCGCCACCGCGACGATCAGCCGTTGGGTGATCGCCAAAGCCCGCCGGATCAGATCGAGATGGCCGTTGGTCACCGGGTCGAAGGTGCCCGGATAAACCGCAACACCCAGCCGTTGTCCTTGTTTAGGCCTTCCCACTACCTAGAGTCCATTTTCGAACTCCCGTGTCATTCCCGCGAAAGCGGGAATCTGATCCTCGCGTACGCGAGGATGCCGGTTTTGAAACCGGCACCTAAAAATAAACAGTAGGCGGTGTTATCGCCTACTGTTTCTCGTAGATCGTCAGCGCGGTATCCCCATATCTCATGCGGCGTTGGAGCACCATTCGACATTGCTCTCCAGACACCACCGGTGGAAGGGACTCCCGCTTGTCGTGCTCCGCCACCACCCACCCCAGAGGCCTGACTATATCATACTAGATCAGGGCGTTCAAGGAGATTCTGGCCAATCCCTTCCCGTACGGAGGATCGAGGAAGACCAGGTCCACCTGGGTTCCCTCCCGGCGCAGCCGGCGGATGGTGGACACCGCCTCGGACCTAAGCAGGGTGAAAGGGGAAGGGCCAAGGGTGGCCAAAGAAAGCTGCTCCAGGTTGGCTTGGATCGCCTGGATACAGAAGAAGGAACGATCCGCGAAGGTCACGTGGGCCGCCCCCCGGCTGAGGGCTTCGATCCCTAAGGCGCCGCTGCCGCTGAACAGGTCCAGCACCCTGGCCCCCGCCACTCGGGATCCTAGGACGTTGAAGATCGCTTGCCGGACATGGTCCAGGGTCGGACGGATCGGAGGGCCCTTCGGCATCTGGAGATGCCTGCCCGTGAACTGCCCGGCTGTTACGCGCATCCGGAGGTCAACTGGGGGAACCGGAGCCGGACCTCTCTCTTAAGAAAAGACCGATCCGGAGCCGCCAGATTCGGGTCGAGAGTCAGCAGGGCTTGCGCCTCTTCCCTGGCCTTCTCCAGCCACGGACCTTGGGAGGCCCAAGCCAGGCATTTCAAGTCCGGCAGCCCGGCCTGCTGTTTGCCCAGAAGCTCCCCCGGCCCCCGCAGGCGCAGGTCCTCCTCGGCGATCTTGAAGGCGTCGGTCGTCTCCACCACCCTCTGGAGTCGCTCCAACGCCTCCGGATCTTTCGGATCGGACAAAAGGATGCAGACCCCTTCATGTTGCCCCCGCCCGACCCGACCCCGGAGCTGATGGAGCTGACTCAGGCCGAACCGCTGCGCCCCCTCGATCACCATGACGGTGGCGTTGGGGACATCCACCCCCACCTCAATGATCTGGGTCGCCACCAGAACCTGGATCTGGCCCCGCTTGAACTGGGAGAAGATCCTCTTCTGCTCCTCATCGGAGATCCGGCCGTGGAGGAGCTCCACCGCGTGTCCGGAAAAGATCCGACGGTACTCGTCGAACAGCTGGGTCGCCGAAGAAGCGAACGGTGGGGAGCTAGGAACACCGGGCGCATCCCGTTCACCCTGAGTCTGTCGAAGGGTGAACAAGTCCTTTTCGTGTTCGTGCTTCGACGGGCTCAGCACGAACGGCTGCGTTGCCGTTTTTCCAGTCTCCGCTCCGATTCGGGGCGCCACGACGTACGCCTGGCGGCCCTGCTCCAGCTCCTTCCGGACGAAGGCGTACACCTCCTCCCGTCGGGTGGAATCCATCCAAAGGGTCTGGACCGGCTGCCGACCGGCCGGCCTCTCGGCGATCGTGGAGATCTCCATCTCCCCGTACAGGGTCAGGGCCAACGTTCGAGGAATCGGCGTGGCGGTCAAGATCAGCAGGTCCGGGTTCTTCCCTTTGCCCACCATCGCCTCCCGCTGATCAACCCCGAACTTCTGCTGTTCGTCGATCACCACCAGCCCCAATCGAGAAAACTGGACCCACGGTTCCAGCATCGCGTGCGTTCCCACCAGAATCGGGACCGTTGCGTCTCGTAATCCTTCGCCCAAGCCGCGACGGGCCGATTCCTCCATCGACCCGGTCAAGAGGGCCACCGGCACGTCGACCGGGGCCAGAAGTTGCGTCAGCGTCAGCGCATGCTGCCGGGCCAACACCTCGGTCGGAACCAGCACCGCCGCCTGGAAACCGCTCTGCACCGCCACCACGATCGCGTGGGCCGCCACCACCGTCTTTCCGGAGCCGACCTCCCCCTGCACCAGCCGGCGCATCGGGCGGGTCGCCTCCATATCCTGTGCGATCTGCTGGATCGCCTTCTCCTGACCCGGCGTCAACTTGAAAGGAAGCTCTCTCTTCCACCGCTCGACCAGATCGCCGCTGATCCGGTGGGCGATTCCCGGCTTTTCCAGAAGGAGCCGGCGCCTTATCCCTAAGGCCAACTGGAAGCAGAACAGCTCCTCGAAGGCCAGCCGATCCTGGGCCTGCCGGATCGCTTCCGCGGTCGGAGGGAAATGGATCCTTTTGATCGCCGTCCGAAAATCGAGCAGCCCCAACCGCTTGACCAGATCGGCCGGCAGCGGATCGACCAGTGTCGGAAGCAGCCCTTTGAGCGCCGCCGCCACCGCGCTGCGAAACTCCCGCTGGTGCAGCCCCGAGGTGGCCGGGTAGATCGGAACGATCCGCCCCATATGAAGGGAAGGGCCTGTCCCCGCAGGGACTGTCCCCGCCCTGTCGCTAGGGACTGTCCCCGCCCCGCTACCAGCAGGCAGCTGCAAAGGGGACTGTCCCTGCTCTTCGTTCTTTACCACCTCAAACTCCGGCGCCGCCATCTGGAATCGGCGCCCACTTCTCTCTACCGTCCCGTACAAAATGAGATCCTGACCGATGGGGAACCAGCGGCGCATGTACGGCTGGTTGAACCAGAGGGCCGTCAGGGTGCCGCTGGCATCTTTGACCACCACCTGAAGGATCACCGTCCCGGTCTTGGCCCGGAAGATGCTCGCTCCCGCCACCCGCCCCCGCACCGTCACTTTTTCTCCGGGATTCAACTGGGCAATCGTCCGGAAGGTCCTCCGGTCCTCATGCCGCCGGGGCAGATGGACAATCAGGTCCCGCAGGGTCAAGATCCCCAACCTGCGGAAGAGCGTTGAACGCCCCGGGCCCACTCCCTTGAGGTACTGAACGGGGGTGTCCAACGTGAGCGGCTTGACATCCGACGACACTGTCCGTATCATGGCAGATTATGGCGAAACGGTGCGTTTACTGCGGAAAGACCCCCCGGATGGGCCGGGTCTATGTTTACAAAGGAAAGCTGCGCAGGGAAGGCGGCGGCGGGCGCCATGTCACCCGGAAAAACCCCCGTCGGTTCATGCCGAACCTGCAACCGGCTCGGACTCTGATCAACGGGTTGGTTCGCCGGGTCATGGTCTGCACCAAATGCCTTAAGGCCGGCCGTCTGGTTCGACCTCCGGTCCGGCCTCGCCAACCAGCCACCGTCGCTTAAAAACGGGGGCGCTTCATTTAGGGACACTCCTCTTCTTACCGCCCCTTTTCTCCCAGCACCTTCTCCAGCAGCCCCCCAAGCAGATCCTCGACTTTCGTCGCGGCCATGCGGGAGAGGACATACTGGACATCCGGCTGGACGCTCAACCGGGTCAAGGACCCCTGGATCGCCACCGGAATTTCCAATCGTCCTTGGGAATCGGTCAGGACCTTGAGTTCCTCAACGCCGCGGGTCAGCGCTGCGGATAGGGCCGGCTCCACTCGGAGCAACGTGTTCAAATCCAGCGTCCCCTCCAGTTCCAATCGCCCCTGCCCCACCAGCTCAAAGGAGTCGGTGGCCACCCGGAGATTCTCAAAGGTGAAGCCGCCGCCGCCGGCCGTCACCGCCAGATCGATCGGCTCCAGGACCGTGTCCCTGGCGTTCCACTTCTCCTGGATCGATCCCGGCAGGCGGGACTGCAGCACCTCCGCCAACCCTGGGATGACGGAGAGCCGCTGAAACACCTCCCGAAGGATGTTGAGATCCTTGACCAGCCCCTCTTCCAGTTGGATCCGGCCGCTGCCTGTCAGCGACCGGCTCATCTCCTCCCACGTCAGACCCTCCGCTTTCCCCTGGAAAGATAGGGAGAACCGCCCTTGCAGCCCCGGCTGCCCCGAACCGGTTTCCGGCAGCAGATCGGACAGGGACAGCCGTTGAATCTCAAGATGCAGATCGCTCCGGGGCCGCGCCTTAAGATTCTCCACTTTCCCCGAAGCGGTCACCGTGCCTTGGGCCACCTTCGCCCAGAGCTGCTCCAGATCGAGCCGATCCCCCCGGCTTAAACGGGCCCGAAGCGTCAACGTCTCCACCGGGCTTTTCAGGGGAGGGAGGGTCACCCCAAAGGCGGCCATCCGGATCTCAGCCGTCAGACGAGCCACCTGCCCTGAGAGAAGAGAACGGATCAGGGGCTTGAGAGGGACCGCCAGATGGACCGAATCGACCGCGAGCAGCAGATCCTTCTTCTGCGGGTCGGACAGGATCGCCAATCCCCGAAGCTGTAATCCCAACCCGCCGCGCCAGCCGACCTTCAACCGCTTCATGCTCACCGGCTTTCCCAGCGCATGCTCCATCTGCTCAACCACCTGCGGCCGGTACCGATCGGCGTCGAAGGTGGCCAGGAAAATCCCTACCGCCGCGACCACCGCGATGAACAGGATCCCGAAGATCCACAGAATCTTTTTCAGCATCCGACTCACTTCCCTTTCTTCAAGAGGCGCAGAGCGTACTCTCCCTTCCAGAGGCGGGAGGGATGCATCCGCCGGCCGAAACGGTGACGGAGCGCCGTCAGCGCCTGGCGGTACAGCATCGGAGAAGCGCTCAAGTTCTCCACCTCCACCTCGTCACGTTTCCCGGCGACCCGTCCCCCCTTGCGGACAGTCACCCGGTCCAGATCCAGTTCGATCCGCTGCCGCCTAAAGGTGAAGATCATCCGCCGGCGGTCGGTGCGCAGGGTGAAGAGGGCTTTAAGCGGCTGGGACCCGAGGATCGACTTGACGCGCCGAATTGGAATCGGCACCGTTAATTCGATCCTCCGGGAAACCGAACCCCGGTGACCCAACTCCGACTTGAAGGTCAGCTCCGCCCGGTTGCCCACCTGCCGGAGTTTCAAAGCAGCCCCTGCTTTCTTCAGCCGCAGATCGGAGGTATCCAGGTAGGTGTTGCGCTGCCGCTCACGGAGGATCCGGATCCGACGCAACCGCCCCAGCGCGGCGATCCGGGCCACCTCCTCGAGCACCGCCGGGTCCTGAACCAGAAACTTGGCCTCAACCTCCGTCGCCGATGAAGGAGTCAACGTCGGCGGTAACGAAGGACCTGGATCACCACCAAAGAGAACATCGTGACGTTGACGACCGCGAAGACCTTGAAGACCCGATCCGGCGACAGGAGGGCCGAGGGAAGCATCAGGAGCAGGCAGGCCAGCACCCCCAGGGCCCAAGGGAGGGAAATGTCCCGGGAGGATTTCCGCTGGCCAATCCGGACAATCAGCGGAATGTTCCAGAACGGCAGCGCCACCGCCGCGATCAGGCCGATCGTCTGGATCACCGGGCGTAGGCCGGTTCCTTCCCCGGCTTCCACTTGATGCTGCAGCCGACCGACGGCTTCTGGTCGGATGAGACCGGTCGATCGCTCAAAACCGCGTCCAGGGCGGCCCGCAGATCCTTGCCCGTGACCGGCTTCCAGTTGCCCGGGCGGCTGTCATCCAGCTGCCCCCGGTAGACCAGCTTCCGGCTCTTGTCGAACAGGAAGAAGTCCGGCGTGCAGGCGGCAGAGTAGGAGCGGGCCACCTCCTGCGTTTCATCGTGCAGGAAGGGGAAGGTGAATCCCTCCTCCTGGGCCATCTCCTTTAATTTGGCCGGGGAATCGTCCGGATATCGGCTGGCGTCGTTGGAGCTCACCGCCACCATCGCCACATCCTTCGAGTCGTAATCCTTACCCAGTTTGGCCAGCTCCTTCTTCACATGCTGCACGTAGGGGCAGTGCCGGCAGATGAACATCACCAGGAGCCCTTTCTTGGAAGAAAAATCCTTGAGGGCCGCCTTCTTACCCGTCACCGCATCGGTCAGGTTGAAATCGGGGGCCGAGGTTCCCAACTCCAGCATCGTCGAAGGGGTTAACGCCATGGCAAAGTCCTCCCTAACTGAGCCCGCCAAAATAGGTTTTGGCAAAGCTAAAACAAAACACCAAGCCCAAAACAATCCTCAGCGCCTTTCTGTTTGGCATCATTCTACCGCTTGAACTGCTTTTCCAACTCGGAGATCGACTGTATGAAAAAGACCGGGCGGCCGTGCGGGCAGGTGAACGGATTTTCGCACTGGGCCAACCGGGTCAGGAGGGCCCGAATGGCTTCGGGCGCCATCGGCTCATTCGCTTTGACCGACTCCCTCTTGCAGGCCAGAAGGGCCGCCACCGACGCCGGCTGATCGTCCACCCGGGTGCGGACCGATCCGATCTCCTCCTGCTCCTCCAGGAAGGTCTGAAGCAGCGCCACCGGATTCTCCTGGGCGAAGACCGCCGGCACCGCCCGGATCACGTAGGCCCCCTCCCCGAACGGCTCGATCTCAAAGCCGACTTTTGTAAGCATCGGGATCGACTCCTCGAAACGGGCCCGATCCTTCGGCGGAAGCTCCAGCACCTCCTCCAGCAGCAACGGCTGGCGCTCCGCCTGGGCCGATCGGAGGTTCTTGAGAAGCTGTTCGAACATCACCCGCTCATGGGCGGCGTGCTGATCGATCATCATCCAGCCCTCTTCCGTCTCGGCAACCAGGAAGGTCCGGTGGATCTGGCCCACGATCCGGGTGATCCGAAGGGAATCCCGGAGGAGGATCGGCTTTCCCGAAGAAACCTCGGACGACCCGATGGGAAAGGCCTCGGGCCGATCAAAGACCGTGCCCCACGTCTTCGTCTCGGACGGGGCGGCCTTCAGTCGATACGTCTGGTCCGCCGGCCCCCGGCGCAGCGGCAAAAGGGAGGGAGCCAGGTCTGGGGCTTTGGCCAAGCAGTCTCGAACCGCCTCCGCCAGCAGCGAGGCGATCTCCGACTCATTGGAGATACGGACTTCCTGTTTGGTCGGATGGACATTCACATCGACCCGACTCAAATCCAGATCAACAAAGAGGGCCGCCACCGGGTACCGGCCCTCCATCAGCAGACCATGATAACCGTTGATGAGCGCGTAGGACAACGGAATGGACCGGACCCAGCGGCGGTTGACAAAGATCTGGATCTGGCTCCGGTTGGCCCGGGTCAGAGGGGGCTTGCCCAACAGCCCCCAGAGGCGGATCCCGTCGCGGCTCCGATCCAGCGTCAGAAATTGGTTCGCCTCCTCGCCGGCCAGGGGCCGGCCGCCACCCAAAATCTCCCTCGCCCGAATCAGAAGCTGGTCGGTCGGGTTCAAATCGAGAAGCGTCTTCTCCGAGGCGGTCAGCGTGAATCGGACCCTGAGCGCCGAGAGGGCCAGCCGAGAAACCACCTCCAGGATCTGGCCCAGCTCGGTCGAATCGGACCTCAAGAACTTCCGCCGGGCCGGGGTGTTGAAGAACAGGTCCCTCACCTCCAGGATCGTTCCCTTCCGGCAGGGATGGTCCTGAATCCCGAGAAGGTTACCCCCTTCGATCACCACCTCCGTGCCGGTGGAAGAATCCTCCGCCCGGGTGATCAGTCGGACGCGCGATACCGCGGCGATGGAGCCAAGCGCCTCCCCTCGGAACCCGAAGGAGCCGATCCGCTCCAGATCCTCCAGGGCAGTCACCTTGCTGGTGGCGTGCCTCTCAAAAGCAACCGCCGTGTCCTCCCGGTCGATCCCGGAGCCGTCGTCCGAGACGCGGATCAGGCGCCTTCCCCCGTTCTCCACAACGACGTCGATGGCCTTCGCTCCCGCATCAAGCGAATTCTCGATCAGCTCCTTGACGACCGAGCATGGTCGCTCGATCACCTCCCCCGCGGCGATCTTGTTGGCGATCAGCTCCGGAAGGATCCGGATCTTCCCCATTAGACCTCCTTCCCCTCGATCATCCGTGTGGCCTGGGCGTTCTCCTTCTCTAAGATTTCCAGGATCTGGGCCGCCCGCCGCGTCACCTGTCTCGGAATCCCGGCCAGCTCCGCCACATGGATCCCGTAGCTTCGATCCGATCCTCCCCGGACCACCTTCCGCAGAAAAAGGATCCCTTCCGGAGTTTCCTTGACCAAAATCGTGTGATTCTTGATCCGGCCCGATTCCTCCTCCAGCCGGATCAGCTCATGGTAGTGGGTGGCGAACAGGGTCCGGGGCCGCGCCTCCCCCTGGACCAGCCGCTCGCAGATCGCCCAGGCCAAGCTCACCCCGTCGAAGGTGGAGGTGCCCCGCCCTACCTCATCCAGGATCAGCAGGCTTTTGTCCGTCGCCATCTGCAGGATCTGGGCCATCTCCACCATCTCCACCATGAAGGTCGACTCGCCGCGGGCCAAGTCGTCGCTGGCGCCGATTCGGGTGAAGATCCGGTCGACCCGGCCGATCCGGGCGCAGGCCGCCGGCACGAACGATCCGATCTGGCTCAACAGAACAATCTGGGCCACCTGCCGGATGAAGGTCGACTTGCCGGCCATGTTGGGACCGGTCAGCAGGATCAGTTGGTTTTCCTCGCCGTCCAGCAGCGTGTCGTTCTCGACGAACTGGCCGGCCGGCAGCATCGCTTCCACCACCGGGTGCCTGCCCTCTCGGATCACCAGCTCCAGGGAATCGGTCACCTCCGGCCGAACCCACCCCTTCTGGATGGCGGCGACCGCGAGGGAAGCCAGCGCATCCAGCGTACCCACCGCTCTGGCCATCTCTTGCATGGGATTCAAACGGCTTAAGACCTCCTCCCGGATCTCCTGAAAAAGCTGGTGTTCCAACCCTCGGATCTTCTCCTGCGCCCCGGAGATCTGCTCGTCCCACTGCTTCAACTCCGGAGTGATGAACCGCTCCGCGTTGGCCAAGGTTTGCCTGCGGGTATAGTCCGGAGGAACCAGGTGAAGGTTCGAGCGGCTGACCTCGATCGCGTATCCGAAAACCTGCGAATATTTGATCCTCAGAGATTTCATTCCGGTGCGCTGGATCTCCTTCTGTTGGAATTGGATGAGCCACGATTTCCCATCCGTGGAGATCCGCCTAAGCTCATCCAGCGGTTGCGAGTAGCCGTCCCGGATGAGCCCCCCCTCCCTTAAGGTGATCGGCGGGGCGTCGACGATCGCCCGTTCGATCTTTTCCTTGAGCTCAGGAATCGGCTGCAGAACGTTAAGAAGATCGCTCAGCATTCTGGATTCTCGTTCCGACAGGGCCTCTCGGATCTGCGGGATCCGGGCAAGGAACTCCTTTAAAGAGATCAGGTCACGGGCGTTGGCCACCCCGGCGCTGAGGCGGCTCAAAACCCGCTCGATGTCCCGGACTCCCTTGCACAGGGAACGGACCGTTTGAGTCCATGTCAAATCCCCGGCCAATCGGGCCGTCGCCTCCTGGCGGTATTGGATCTGGCCCAAGTCGACCAGCGGGTGGGTCACCCAATGAAACAGCACCCTCGCCCCCATCGGCGTCAGGGTCTGGTCGATCACCCCCAGCAGACTCCCCGCCCGGTTGTTCCCGCTTAGCCCGGAAACCAGCTCCAGGTTTTTCAAGGTCTGGCGATCCAGCGTCATCACCCGGTTCGACTCCAGCAGGAGCGGCAGATTCAGATGCCCCAGCGCCATCTGGAGATGATCCTTCAGGGTGTAGACCACCGCGCCGGCGGCCGCCACGGCCAGCGGAGAATCGTGGAACGGGATCCCCCGCTCCGTGGCCAGGCGGAACGCCTCCTTCAACAGGCGGGACCCCTCGGAAGGAGCAAAGACCCAATCGTCGACCAGGGTGATCGAGCATCGAAGATTCTCCTTGAGAAAAGGGACCAGCCCCGAGGAGTCGGCCAGTCCTCGGGCCAAGACTACCTCTCTCGGCTCCAGGACCGCCAGCTCGGCGGCAACCCGATCCCTCGGGGTCTGGCGGACGCGGAATTCCCCGGTGGCCAGATCAGCCCAGGCCAGGGCCGCTTCCTGGCCCTGCGCCGCCACCGCCGCCATATACTCCGGGCGTCCGGTTTTGGTCTCCTCATCCAGGAAGGTGGCCGGCGTGATGATCCGGGTGACCCTCCGCTCCACAAGCCCCCTCGCCAGAGCCGGGTCTCCGATCTGCTCGCAGATCGCCACCTTGAGATTCTTGTCCAGCAGGGCCCGCACGTACGGCTGGAAGGCGTGGTAAGGGACGCCGCACATCGGCACCCTTCCCACCGGGCCCCCATCCCGCCCGGTCAGGGTGATGTTCAGGATCTCCGAGCAATGGACCGCATCCTCGAAGAACATCTCGTAGAAGTCTCCCAGCCGGAAGAAGAGGATCGTGTCGGCAGGCAAGGTCCTCTTGATGGAACGGTACTGCTCCATCATCGGGGTCATCCTCTGATCCAACGAGGGTTGACTTTGGGCCATCGGCTCCATTATACCGCGTGTGAGATTGTGTTATAGTGTCGAGCCATGAAACCGCGCAAGAAAAAGAGGGCCCTCTTCAACCCTCGCTACGTCCCGATCGAGGCCCGGAAGGCCAACATCTGGGCCCTGATCATTGTTCTGTCGATCCTGATGTTCCTCTTCTTTCAGCGGTTCGTCGTGGCGCTGGGGATCGTCACCGACCGAAGCATGCTCCCCACCCTCCTCGAGGGCAACACCTTTCTCGTCAACAAATACATCGTCCACTTCCGCCCCCCCCAGCGGGGGGAGATTGTGGTGCTGCGTCCCCAACGGCTGGCCGAGGAGCAGTACGTGAAAAGGGTGATCGCCCTTCCCGGCGAGACGATCTCCATTCAAGGGGGCAAGGTGCTCATCGACGGCCGGCCGCTTCTTGAACCGTACGCCCGGGGGGAAAGCTACCCGGACCTGCCGCCGAAGACCTTAGCCGAAGGATTCTACTTCGTGATGGGAGACAACCGCCCGGAGAGTCAGGACAGCCGCCATTTTGGGGCTGTTCCCAAGGATCAGATCGAGGGAAAGATCAAACCGGGCCAGTGGTTTTCGGCCTCTTGATGTCGTGCAGCCGCAGCTCCATCGGGCCCCCCCCCTCCCCGCCGCACCGGCCGGGGGAGTAGGCGATCCGAATCGGCCCAGGCGCCAACCGGCGCAGGTCCTGTCCCTCCCACAGATCCTGCCGGGGCTGCAACAGATCGAAGGTGCGTCCTTCGGAATCCTGAACCTGCCAGCGGATTCCGCGCAGATCGAACTTCCCCCTCCGCGGCTCCTCCGGAAGCCGCGCGTCCTCGGAGAAGAAGAGGGGGGCCGGATTCCCCATCCCGAAGGGGGCCAGCATCTCCAGGTCCCGCATCAGCTCCTCGGTGAGGGAGGCCAAGGGGAGCTCCCCATCCAGCTCCAGCATCGGCTTTAAGCCGTTCGGATCGATCCGATCGCGCGCCGCCCGGTTCAGCGCTTCCCGAAAGGGAGGGATCTTCTCCCGCTCAATCGTCAATCCCGCGGCTGCCGGATGTCCTCCGAACTCCAACAGATGCTCCTTCACTTGCTCCAGCGCCTCCACCAGATGGAAGCCCCGGATCGAGCGGGCGGAACCCCGGCAGACCGGGCCGTTGCGGGCGATCACCACCGTCGGGCGGTGATAGCGGGAGGCGATCCGGGTCGCGATGATCCCCGCCACACCGGGATGCCATTGGGTATCCTCCAGCACGATCACCCAATCCTTGGCGAAGTTCACCTCCCGCTCCACCTTGGCCCTCGCCTTCCGGAAGGCCTGGCGCTCCAGCTCGCCGCGGGTCCGGTTTTCCCGTTCGATCCTGCGCACCAGAGCAAACGCCTCGGCCGGATCGTCGGTCAAGAGGAGGCGTAAGGGGCACTCCGCCGATCCGGTCCGTCCCATCGCGTTCAACGGCGGGGCCAACCGAAAACTGATCTCTTCCGGGGTCAGCGGCCGGTTCCCCGTCCCCACCCGGCTCATCAAGGCCCGCAACCCCGCCTTGCCCGTGGCGGCCAACACATGAAGCCCCGCCTTCACCAGAACCCGGTTCTCCCCCACCAACGGGGCCATGTCGGCCACCGTTCCCAGCGCCACCAGATCCAAGTGTTGAAAAACGGTGTCTGACACCGTTTTCAACAGACCCCGCACCAGAGTGAAGGCCACCCCCACCGAGGCCAGATCCTTCGTCGGGTATTCACAGCCCGGTTCCAGCGGATTCAGAAAGGCCAGGCAGGGAGGGCGCCCCGTCGGGAGAAGATCATGGTGGTCCACCACGATGGTGTCGATTCCCAGCCGCCGGGCCAGCATCAGCTCCTCGACGTGGGTGGTGCCGCAATCAACGGTGATCAGCAGCGCCACACCGTCGCGGCCCGCCTCCTCGACCATCTTCGGTTTCAATCCATAGCCGTCGGTCGTCCGGTGCGGGATACGCCAAGAGACCTCAGCCCCGAGAGAACGGAGGACCCGGATCAATAGGGCGGCGCCGGTTAACCCGTCGACGTCGTAATCCCCCACCACCAGGATCGGCTCTCCGCCGCCGGCCGCCTTCCGGATCCGGGCCGCCCCCTTGGGCAGATCGGCCATCCCGCTCGGATCGGGCAGCCCGTCCAGATCGGGGCAGAGGAACCGCTGGGCTTGCTTTGAAGAATCGGCTCCCCGATGGATCAACAGCCGAGCCAGAAGGGGTGAAAGGTCCATCTCAACGGCCAGCCGGCTGATCTGGCGCTCGTCGACCGGCTTGACCTTCCAGGTTCGCTCCATCAACGCCGCGCCTTCGGATGCCAGGCCAGGAGAAGGGGGCTGGCGATGTAGACGGTGGAGTAGACGCCGGAGATGAACCCGACCAGGAGGGCGAAGGCGAAGTCGTTGAGGACGCTGCCCCCAAACAGGAACAGGGCGATCACCGTCAGGAGGGTCACGCCGGAGGTCAACAAGGTCCGGGAGAGGGTCTGGTTCAGGGCCAGGTTGATCAGGTCCGGGAAGCTGATCTTCCGCATCGTCCGCTTCAATTCCCGGATCCGATCGTAGATCACGATCGTGTCGTTGATCGAGTAACCGGCGATCGTCAGCAACGCCGCCACCAGCGTGAGCGAGATCGGCCGCCCCGTGATCGCCAGCGCTCCCAGAGCGATCAGCACGTCATGCAGCAGCGCGATGATCCCGGCGATGCCGAAGCTCCAGGATTTGAACCGGAATCCGACATAGCCGCTGATCGCCACCAGGGCCCAGAAGATTGCGAGAACCGCCCGCCGACGGAGATCCTTCCCCACCGAGGGGCCCACCTGCTCCACCCGGGTCAGCTCCGCCCGGTTCTCAGGGAAGGCCTGCTCCAGCTTCGCCTTGACCGAAGCCACGGTATCCCCCGCCGTCCGGATCAGGATCTCGTTCGGATTTCCGAACTGCTGGAGCGACGCCTCGGACAGATCGATCTCTCCCAAGGCGCTGCGGACCGACCCCAAATCCACCGGCTGGGCGAAATGGAACTGCTGAATCTGCCCGCCGGTGAAATCGATCCCGTAGGCCCGGTCACCCAGAGATCGGAAGGTGAAGAGGCCCCAGGCGACCAAGGCGATGGAAACGAGGTAACAGAGGAGGCGGGGCTTCAGGAAATTGATCCGGGTCTCTCCGATCAGGCGCAGCATCCGGATCCGGTTGAGCCACCCCACCCGGTGCAGCCACTCGAAGATGACGCGGGTCACGACGATGGCGGTGAACATGCTGGCGACAAGGCCGATCACCGTGGTCACGGCGAAGCCCCGGATCGGGCCGGTGCCGAACTGGAACAGGAGGAACGCCGCGATCAGCGTGGTCAGGTTGGAATCGAAGATGGCGGTGAAGGCTTTGTCGTAACCGTTGACGATCACCTGCCGGATCGGCCGCCCCGTCCTCAGCTCTTCCCGCATCCGCTCGTAGATCAGGACGTTGGCATCCACCGCCATGCCGAGGGTCAGCAGGACGCCGGCGATGCCGGGCAGCGTGAGGGTGGCGTGAAACATCCCCAGCCCCCCCAGGATGATCAGAAAGTTCAAGCCCAACGCCACACAGGCGATCAGCCCGGGGACCAGGTAATAGAGGGCCATGAAGAGAAAGACGGCCGCCAGGCCCATCCCGGTCGCCTTCACCCCGGCCCGGATCGAGTCGGTCCCCAACAGGGCCCCCACCGTCCGCTCCTCCTCGACGTAGACCGGGGCCGGCAGGGCTCCGACCCGGAGCACCAGAGCCAGATCGGCCGCCTCCGGCGGGGTGAACCGCCCGGTGATCACCGCCTCTCCGCCCGGGATCGCCTCGTTGATCCGGGGGGCGGAGTGGACCTTCCCATCCAGGATGATCGCCAGCCGCCTTCCCACATTCTTGGCGGTCACCTCCCCGAACACCTTGGCCCCCTCGGCGTTGAATCTTAAGGCCACGATGGGGGCGTTGAACCGGCTCTGGTCGAACTGCACCTCCGCCGTGGCCAGGGCCGCCCCGCTCAGGACCGTCTCCGAATGAACCAGCAGCTTCTCCCCTTCCCCCTCCAGCAGCTCAAACCCGGCCGGCGCCTGGCCCGCCAGGGCTTGCTTGATCCTCTCCGGATCGTCGGAGACCATCCTGAACTCCAGGTGGGCGGTCCGCCCGATGATCTCCAGAGCCCGCTCCCGGTCGGTCACGCCGGGAAGCTGCACCACGATCTCATCCTGCCCCTGAAGGTGGATCGCCGGCTCCTTCACCCCGAACTGATCGATCCGGTTGCGGATCACCTCCAGGGCCCGCTCGGGGGCATCGGCCTGCGCCTCTTTCGGAAGCTTGGCCGTATCCACCTTCAGGACCAGGTGCATCCCTCCCTGCAGATCCAGCCCCAGGGCGATCCGCTCATTCAACGGGAACGCGTTCCAGCCGGCCAGCAGGATGACGCCGAGGATCGTGAGAATCCAGGGGGTCAGCCGACGGTACACTCTACTCTTCCTTGACCAGTCGCGCGATCGCGGTCCGATCCACGTCGAACCGGACGTTGTCGTCCACCCGCAACGTCACCACCCCATCCTTGACGTTCACCACCGTCCCATGGATCCCGCCGGCCGTCACCACCTGGTCGTTCTTCTTCAGAGCTGACTGCATCCGGGCCTGCTCCTTCTGCTGATTGGCCTGCGGGCGGATCAGAAGGAAGTACATCACGAAGAAGATCAGAACGATCGGAATCAAGTTGGCTACCGGACTCACCTTACCACCTCCTCTAAGCTTCTACCCAGGAAAGCCCCGCCGTTTCCTCGAAGTTTTCATCGAGGAGAATCCCGCATCAGCGGGAAAGGCGGGGCCTCCTTTAACGTCGGTTGAACTGCCTCCTTCACTTGAGCGCGCAGCTCTCGCAGCCGATCTTCCCGGACCGCCCGCCGGATTTGCTCCATCATGCTACTATAGAACCAGACATTATGGAACGAAAGCAACCGCGGCCCCAGGATCTCCTGGGTCTGGAACAGATGCCGAATGTACATCCGGCTGTAGGTCCCGCAGACCTCGCAGCCGCAGGAGGAATCCAAAGGTTTGGAATCGGTCGCGAACTCCGCGTGCCGGAGGTTCAAGCGCCCCTCCCACGTGTAGGCCAGGCCGTTCCTCCCATGGCGGGTGGGGACCACGCAGTCGAACAGGTCCACCCCCGCCTCCACCGCCTCCACCAGATCCAGCGGCTCCCCCACCCCCATCAGATACCGGGGCCGCTCGGCCGGCAGCGCCTGAACCAGCGGCTGCAGCAGCTCAAACGTGAGCGTCTTCGGCTCCCCGACGCTTAAGCCGCCGATCGCGTAGCCGTCGAATCCAATTCCCAGCAGCTCCTCCACCGCTTGCCGCCGCAGATCCGGGTAGGTCGCTCCCTGTACGATCCCAAATAGGAGAGGGCCAGGAGCCGAGTCCGTTCGTGGTTCGACAAGCTCACCACGAACGGCGCCATACCGTTCGCCCTGAGCCTGTCGAAGGGCGAACGCTCGTTTGCTTCTCTTCGCCCACTGCGTCGTGCGGGCCAGCGCCACCTCCGCCTCCGTCCGCTCGCACGGATACCGGACGCATTCATCCAGCGGCATGATCAGGTCGCTTCCGATGGCGAATTGAAACTGAATCACCCCTTCCGGGGTCAGATGGTGAATTGCTCCATCGACGTGATTGGAAAAGACCACCCCTTCGTCGGTCACCTTCCGCAGGGAGGCCAGTGAAAAAACCTGGTACCCTCCCGAATCGGTCAGGATCGGGCCGTCCCAGGCCATGAATCTGTGCAGGCCTCCGGCCGCCTCAAGAATCTCCTGCCCCGGCCGGAGGGAGAGGTGATAGACGTTGGCCAGAACCATCTCCACGCCGCAGCGTTTCAGGTCCTGCACCGTGAGGGTCTTCACCGTCCCCTGCGTCCCCACCGGCATGAAGCAGGGGGTGTTCACCACTCCATGCGGTGTCGTCAGCCGCCCCACCCTGGCCTGTGAACCGGTCTCACGAGCGACGATGCCGAACATCGGCTATTTCTTCCGGTACGCCGCCATCAGCTCCAGGTAGATCTTCGATCCCTCCCGCATCCGGACCCGTTCTTGCTCTGTCACAGGACGGATCACCTTCGCCGGAATTCCCACCGCCAACTGCCCCGGCGGGATCTTCTTTCCTTCCGTCAGAACGGATCCGGCCGCCAGGATCGATCCGGCCCCCAGCTCGCTTCCGTCCAGGAGGATCGAGCCCATCCCGACCAGGGCTTCATCTCCGACAGTGGTCCCGTGCAGGATCACCCGGTGCCCCACTACCACCCGCTTCCCGATCCGGACGGCCGAGACCCCTCGGCTGGTATGGGCGATGCACAGGTCCTGGATGTTCGACTCTTCCCCGATCTCGATCGGCTCGATGTCCCCCCGCAGCACCGTCCCCGGCCAGATCGAGACCCGGGGCCCCAACGTGACCCGCCCGATCACCAGCGCCTGCGGATGCACCCAGGCGGTTGCGTCAATCTTCGGTCGAATTCCCTCGAACCCCTCAATCATCTGTTGAAAACTGTGTCAGACACCGTTTTCCACAAACTCTTGGTAGGCACGAATCTGACTTTCTCGATTGACTCCAAAAAGATTAAGAAGGAACGATAGATCCAACCAATTGTTCGGAGCGAGGCCAATGGTCGCTCGATAACTGCTCCAAGGGTATTTGGACGGTCTATCAACCAAACCTGCACGAACCGGGTTCAAATGGATGTAGCGGCTTACTACTACGAAATACGGATCCCGACCTATCCAAGAACTATGAAACCTTCCCTGAAATAGATGCCCATTCCGTCGGTACCGCCGATTAAACCACCGGGCATACTGGGTTGTCAAAACTTGCATCACCCGAGAAAGTGACGCCTTCTGGGAACAAGACAGGAGGAGATGAACATGGTTATCCATCAGGGTGTAACTGTAGATCTGGAACTGAAAGCGGATCTTGTAGCGCCCAAGCAGATCGAGAAAGAGATTCCTGTCCCGATCGGAAAGGAAAATGGGCTGCTGGTTGTTCCCCCGAATCGTCACATGGGCAATGGAACCGGGGATACAAATCCGTGGCGGTCTCGGCATTCATACATTTTAACAAAAATGTTATGTATTCTGAAATAATAAGCTGTTGTCCGATCCTCACCGGTGGCAGCTTCAATCCTGCAGCATCTCTCGCACTGTTGAAAAGTGTGTCAGACACCGTTTTTCACAGGATGAGCATCGCGTCGCCGTAGGAATAGAACCGATATACCTGAGTGATCTACTCACTCTACCCGGCCAGGATCCGCCCCTGGCCGGCGTACGCCGC
>CAZRTR010000007.1:17778-44193 GCA_964603095.1 uncultured Planctomycetia bacterium | reverse complement strand
TCTGATGATGACCGATTTTCGCTGGGCCCTGGAGTTTTCTGAGGAGCTGCGCAGGCGACGGAGGGAGACCGGCTTTGAGATCCAGTGGGGAGGCACCTGCCGGACGAACATCGTCGCTGACGACGTGATCCGGGCCCGCAAGGAGCAACGTCCCCACATGTTGGAGCAGGCGTACGAGGCGGGGATGCGTCAGGCCGGTTACGGAGTGGAATCGGCCAGTCCCGCGATCTTGAAGTCGATCGACAAGAGCGGGCAGACGGTGGAGAAGATGGAGATCGCGGTGCGGGAGACCCAGCGGATCATGGGATATGCCGATTGCTCCTTTATGATCGCCTCTCCCGGAAAAACCCGGGAGACGGTGGCCGAGACGGTGGAGTTTTGCAAGAAGGTGGGGCTCAAGCCGGAGGTCTTCTTCTTCACCACGGCTTATCCGGCCACCTCCTTCTGGAAGCTGGCCCTGGATAAGGGGTTGATCGCCAAGGCGGTCACCGGAGAACTGGGGCCGGCCGATGACGACCTCATCGAGGAATATCTGGTTCGGTTGGGGGAGCAGGGGGAGCAGGTTCGGACAAACTTCAGCGATCTGTCGGATGAAGAGATCATCGAATTGTCCTGGTGGGCGATTCAGGAATTGGGGGCCCAGAACACGGTTCGCCACCCTCACACCGGTGAAGAGCAGGTCTTGAGGAAGCCGGCGGTTCGCGGCGCGACCAAGGCCGACCTCTAGGATTCTTAGGGTTCCATGAAAGCCCTCATTTTAGGTTGCGGATCCATTGGATTAAGGCACGTCGGGCATCTCCGAAAGCTGGGCCTGATGGATATTCAGGCGGCCGATCCGAACGCGCAGGCCCGGGATCGGGCGAAGGCCCTGTGCGGTATTCCGGTGGCGCCGAATTCCGAGGAGGCCCTCTCCCGCAGGCCGGACATCGTCCTGGTTTGCACGCCGGCCGCCACCCACATTCCCTTGGCCTTAAAGGCGCTGGAGGCGGGGGCCCACGTTTTCGTTGAGAAGCCCCTCTCCACCAGCATGGAGGGGATCGAGGCGCTGCAGGAGAGGATTCAGTCCGATGGTCGGATCGTTCAGATCGGGTACCAGCTTCGGTATCACCCCGCCATGAAGGCGAGCCGGGAGATGATCCGGTCGGGGCTGCTGGGCAAGATCCTTTCCGCTCATGCCCTGTTCGGGCACTACCTGCCCAAGTGGTGGCCCGGGCGCGACTATCGCCAGAGTTACATGACCGACGCCAATCTCTGCGGCGGGCTGTTGATGGATGTCTCCCACGAGATCGATCTGTTGATTTGGTTCCTGGGAAAGGCCCAGGAAGTGACGGCCTACGGGGCGAAGGGGAGTCGCCTGGAGATCCAGGGGATGGATGTGCTGAAGATCCTAATGCAAATGGCCAGCGGCGCCCTGGTCTCTCTCTCGATCGACTGCATTCAACCCACCTATACTCGCGGCTATGAGTTGATCGGCGAGGATGCGGCGCTTCGGTGGGACTGTTCCGTCGGCCGGGCCGACACCAGCTTGGGGCAACTCCAGGTCTGTTTCCCCGGGGAAACCCGGTATCAACGGGTGCCTATGGAAGGGGATCCCCGGGACACCTATGTGGATGAGCTGCGTGATTTCCTCTCCTCCGTCAAGTCACACCGTCCCCCGCCGGTGAGTGTGACGGATGGTGTGGAGGTGCTTCGGGTGGCGATGGCCATTCAGAGGGCGATGGAGGGGCACACCTCCATCCAAGTTTAGAGTCCCTTAATGTTGGCGGCCATCGTTCAGGCACGGATGGGATCGAGCCGCTTTCCCGGAAAGACGCTGGCCGATTTGGAGGGCCGACCCCTCTTGGAACATCTCATCCGGCGCGTCCAGGCCTCCCGCTTCGTGAAGGAGATCGTCCTGGCCACCACCTTGGAGCCGCGGGATGATCCGTTGGTCGAGTGGGCCCATCGGCGGGGCTTAAGGACGTTCCGGGGGTCTGAAACGGATGTCCTGGATCGGGTGTATTGCGCTGCAAAGCAGTACGCCGTGGAGGAGATCATCCGCGTCACGCCGGATTGTCCTCTGTTGGATCCCCGGGTGATGGACCGGGTGATCGAGGTCTACCGCATCGGGTCGTACGATTACGTCAGCAATACGCAGGGGCGCAGGTATCCGGACGGCCTGGATGTGGAGGTCTTTTCGTTCCAGGCGTTGGAGACCGCCTGGCGGGAAGCCCGCGAACCCTCACAGCGGGAGCACGTCACCTTATACCTGAGAACCTCCGGCCGCTTCCGGGTGGGCAACGTCGATGCCCCGGCCGATTATTCTGGGATGAAATGGTCGGTTGACACCCCGGAGGATCTGGAGTTTGTCCGGTCGGTGGTTCGGCGCCTGGCGGTCAACGGAGAGATCTTTGAATGGAATCGAGTTGTGGAATTGCTGAATAAGGTCCCGGATCTGGCACGAGGTCGGCCTGGGTCGGTGACCAACGAGGGATATTATCTCTCCCTGGCGAAGGATCTCCCCGTGCCGGTCCGTCCGCGGCGCTTGGATCACTCCCTCTCCCTCTTGGAGCGGGCGATGAGGCGGATCCCGGGAGGGGCTCAGACCTTCAGCAAGGGGCCGACCCAGTTTGTCCAAGGAGTCGCGCCGACTTATTTGGTCCGGGGGTCCGGCTGCCGCGTATGGGATCCGGATGGCAACGAGTATCTGGACACGGCGATGGCGCTGGGTTCCGTCCTGCTGGGCTACGGCGATACGGACGTGGAGGAGGCGGTACGCCGGCAGCTGAAAGAAGGGGTCAATTTCTCTCTGCCGCACCCTCTGGAGGTGGAGTTGGCGGAGCTGCTTCAGGAGATGATCCCGTGCGCGCAGATGGTCCGTTTCGGGAAGAACGGCTCCGACGCCACCAGCGGCGCCGTCCGACTGGCCCGTGCCTCCACAGGGCGAGACCTTATCGCCTGCTGCGGTTACCATGGGTGGCAGGATTGGTACATCGGGACAACCACCCGAGACCGGGGGGTTCCCCAGGCGGTCAAGAATCTCACCCTTCGCTTCGACTACAACGACATGGAGGGTCTTGAGCGGCTCTTTCAGAAGCATCCCTCCCGGATTGCCGCGGTGATCCTGGAGCCGATCGGAGTGGTGGAGCCGAAGGATGGTTTCCTGCAACAGCTCCAGGACCTGACCCGTCGGGAAGGGGCCCTTCTGATCTTCGACGAGGTTCTGACCGGTTTCCGTTTCCGGCTGGGAGGGGCTCAGGAGTATTTCGGGGTGATTCCGGACTTGGCCTGCTTTGGGAAGGGGATGGCCAACGGGTTCCCCTTGTCGGCGCTGGTGGGACGTGCCGACCTCATGCGGGGATTGGAGGAGGTTTTCTTCTCTTTCACTTTCGGGGGGGAAGTCCTCTCCCTGGCGGCGGCCGTGGCGACGCTGTCAAAGCTGCGTCGGGAGAAGGGGGTTGATTTCCTCTGGGCGCAGGGGAAGAAGCTGCAGGATGGCTACACGGTGTTGGCCCGCCATTTCGGACTGGACTCACAGACCCGGTGCATGGGGCTTGCTCCCCGGACGGTACTGATGTTTCAAGGAAAGGACGAGGCGGAGTCCCTCGCGTGGAAGTCTCTTTTTCAGCAAGAGTGTTTGAAGAGAGGGGTGCTGTTCTCCGGTCCCCAGAACGTGAGTGTCGGCCACGGGGAGCCGGAGGTGGACCGGATCCTGAGGGTCTACCGTTCTGCGCTGGAGATTCTCGCGCAGGCGATCCGGTCGGGGGATGTCCTGAATCGGCTGGAGGGGAAACCGGTTGAGCCGGTTTTCCGCCAACCCTAAAGAGGAGCCTTCGGTGCCGGGGATGAACCCGCGGGTTCAGATCGCAGGGCGTTGGATCGGGGAGGGCTCCCCTTGTTTTATCGTGGCGGAAGCGGGCTCCAACCACAATGGACGCCTGGATCAGGCCCAGCGGCTCATCGAGGTGGCGGCGCAGGCAGGGGCGGACGCGGTCAAGTTTCAGCTGTTCCGCGCCGACCGTCTTTATCCCCGGACAGCGGGCCGATGCGACTACTTGAAGGAAGATCGGCCGATCTACGATCTGATTCAAGAGATGGAGATGCCGTACGACTGGTTGCCCCTGCTGGCGCAGGCCTGCCAGGAGAGAGGGCTGATCTTCCTCTGTTCGGTGTTTGACGAAGAGTCGGCCGATCGGTTGGATCCGCACGTGCCGGCCCACAAGATCGCCTCCTATGAGATGACTCATCTGCCCCTGGTGCGACACATCGCGGGCAAGACCAAGCCGGTTCTGATGGCAACGGGGACCGCCCATCTGGATGAGGTCCGGGAGGCGGTGGAGGCCTTCCGGCGGGAGGGGAACCCCAACCTGGTTCTTCTTCAATGCACGGCGGCCTATCCGGCTCCTCTCGATTCGCTGAATATCCGGGCCGTTTCGACCCTAAGACAGGTTTTCGGAGTCGCCACAGGCCTTTCGGATCATTCCCGCGATCCGCTGGTGGGGCCGATGGCGGCTGTGGCGGTCGGGGCCCGCGTCATCGAGAAACATTTCACCTTGGACAACGATGCTCCCGGCCCGGATCACCGCTTCGCCTTGGAGCCGGAAGAGTTGCGCCGGATGATTCAGAAGATCCGGGAGGTGGAACAGGCCTTGGGGGATGGTCGGAAGGTTGCTCAGCCGGTGGAAGCGGAGCTGCGGGGCTTCGCCCGCCGGGCTGTCTTCGCCATCAAGAATATCGCGCAGGGCCAGGCCTTCGACCGGCGCAACGTGGCGGTCCTGAGAACAGGGAAACAGGCGCCGGGGGCCCTCCCGCGGGATTGGGATCGACTCCTGGGGCGCCCGGCAACCCGGTCGATCCCGGCCGGCTCCCCCGTTCAACAGGGAGATTGGTCTTAAGGGAACGATGGAGTTGAAGATCCGGCCTGTTGAGGAGGAGGATTGCCGGCTTCTCTGGGAATGGGTGAACGACCCTCAGGTGAGAAGCAGCTCTTTCCGTCCGGGTCCGATTTCGTGGGAGGAACATCGGGTCTGGTTCGGGAGCAAGAGGAGAGATGCCGGTTGTTTCCATTATCTGGTCACGGACGAGCGGCAGCGGCCGGTCGGTCAGGTCCGGTTCGATCGGTTGCCGGATGGCAGTGTGGAAACGGACATCAGCATCGCCCGCGACTTTCGGGGGCGGGGGATCGGCTCCCGGATGCTCCATTTGGCTTGTGAGGCGTTGAGCAAAACGGGGGGGATCCGGAAGGTCGTGGCGTACATTCGCCCCGAGAACAAGGCCTCCCGCAAGGTCTTTCAGAAGGCGGGGTTCTCCTTCCAGGGGAAGAACCAGGTCAACGGCTGTGAGGCGTTTCGGTGGGATCTGGAGTTGTGAAATCGGAAGGGCAGATCCGGACGGAGCTGGTGCAGATCATCCGGGAGGCCCTGGAGGAGCTCAAGCGAACCCTCCCGAACGGCAATCGCCTTAAGGTCTCTCCGGTGACGCGGCTCTATGGTCGCGGCTCCGATCTGGATTCCTTGGGCTTAGTTCAGCTTCTGGTGGATGTGGAGGAGCGGGTGAGTGGACGCTACGGTTTCCCGGTGGTCCTGACCGATGAGCGGGCCTTGTCGCAGGAGAAGAGCCCTTTTCGAAGCGTTGCGGGGCTGGCCGATTATCTGGCCGGTCTCATCCTGGAGCGTCGGGATTGAGCGTGAAACCGAAGCGGGTGGTTCTGGTGACCGGAGCCCGGAAGGGAATCGGCGAATATCTGGCCTCCCATTTCTTAAAGAAGGGGGATGCGGTCATCGGATGCAGCCGGCAGAGCGCCAAGCGGAACGGTTCCGGCTACCGCCACTTCACTCTGGACGTCGCCGATGAAACGGCGGTCCGGGAGATGGTTCATTCGATTGGGAAGGAGTTCGGCCGGTTGGACATTCTGATCAACAGCGCGGGGATCGCCGCGATGAACCACATGCTGTTGACCCCCACCGACACGGCCCGGAAGGTTCTGGAGACCAATGTCCTGGGAACATTCATTGTCTGCCGGGAGGCGGTCCGACTGATGCGGAAACACCGCCAGGGTCGGATCGTGAATATCGGGTCGGTGGCGGTGCCGATGAAGATCGAGGGAGAGGCGGTCTACGCCGCCTCGAAAAGCGCCGTCGTCGTGCTGACGGAGATCGCCGCGCGGGAGCTGGCCCCGTTTCAGATCACCTGCAACGTCGTGGCTCTCCCGCCGGTTCCCACCGATCTAATCCGGGGAGTGCCGGAAGAGAAGATCCGGCAGATCGTGGATCGCCTGGCGATCAAGAGGTTTTGCCGCTTCGAGGATATCGCCAATGCGGTCGATTTCTTCGTCAACCCGGCGAGTGACTTTGTCACGGGGCAGGTCCTCACTCTGGGAGGCGCTTAGATCGAGACCTTCTGGTTAAAGGATCGCTTGGAGGAATGGGCCCGGGAGGGGGCGGAGGCCCTCGTCTGGAGGGATCGGTCTTTCAGCTATCGGTGGTTCAGGGAACGAATGAAGGAATGGGGGAAACGTCTTGGGCAAATTCCGGTTCAGCCAGGGGAGGTGGTCTGTCTGGAGGGGGATTCCCTTCCGGAGGTGTGCGCGCTGCTTCTGGCGCTGATCGAGAATCAAAACGTCATCGTTCCCTTGACCTCGGCGGCTTTCGCCCAGAGAGAGGAGTTTCATCGGATTGCTCAGGTTCAGGTGTCGTTCCGGACGGGGGGAGACCGGCAGGAGCGATGGGAACGATTCCCGGTCCGTGCGGGCCACCCGCTGCTCAAACAACTGCGGGACTCCGGGCAATCCGGCCTGGTCCTTTTCTCCTCCGGCTCCGCCGGCGAGCCCAAGGCGGCGGTCCATCGCGTGGATCGGTTGCTGGAGAAGTTCAGGACTCCTCGCCACCGGGTCAGGACACTTTTCTTTCTCCTGTGGGATCACATCGGGGGCTTGAACACCCTCTTTTACACCCTGGCCAACGGCGGGACTCTGGTTTCGGTGGAGGATCGGCTTCCGGAGACGATCTGTCGGACGATCCAGCGGCATCGGGTGGAGTTGCTTCCCACCTCACCGAGTTTCTTGAACCTGCTGCTTCTTTCCGGGGAGCATCTGCGCTGGGATCTTTCCTGCCTGAAGTGGATCACGTACGGGACGGAGCCGATGCCGGAGACGACCCTTCGCCGAGGGGTGGCCGCTTTTCCTCAGGCCCGTTTCCAGCAGACCTACGGGCTGTCGGAGCTGGGGATCTTGAGGTCCCAGTCCAAGGACTCCTCTTCCTTGTGGGTGAAGCTGGGGGGAGAGGGGTTCGAAACGAAGGTGGTGGACAACGTTCTGTGGGTCCGGGCTCAGTCGGCCATGATGGGGTACCTGAACGCCCCGAGCCCGTTTGACGCCGAAGGGTGGTTCGACACGGAGGATCTCGTGGAGGTGGAGGGAGAGTTCTTCCGGATCCTGGGCCGGAGGACGGATCTGATCAACGTCGGCGGAGAGAAGGTCTATCCGGCTCAGGTGGAGAGTGTCCTGCTGGCGATGGACAACGTGCGGGACGTCACGGTTCGGGGGGAGCGAAACGCGGTTCTGGGTCAGATCGTCGTGGCCCGGTTTTCCCTGATCCGCCCGGAAGGGCTGGAGGCGCTCAAATCCAGGATGCGAGAGCATTGCAGGGACAAACTGGCTCGATACCAGATTCCCCTCCGGGTGGAGATTGCCCGGGAGCATGAGATGGGCCCCCGTTTCAAGAAAATTCGTTCCTCTGTGCAACCGGCCCGGGAAACGTTGGAGGCCAGGCCGTCATGCCGTTGACGCTCGAGGAGATTCGGTACCGCAGCTACCGAGAAGGAGACGAGAGAACCATCCTTCCCTTCCTTTGGGAGTGCGGCTATCGGCCGGATGAGCGGTTCTGGAGCTGGATCCATCGGGAGTGCCCGGAGGGGCCGACGCTGGTGGAGCTGGCCTGGGCAGGAGAGCAACCGGTGGGCCATTACGCCGTCCTGCCTCGGCGGCTTCTCATGGGAGGAAGGCCGATTCGTGTCGGATTGGCGATCCATGCGGTGGTCCACCCTCAGTGGAGAGGCCTGGAGGTTCTGAGTCGGTTGATGCGCCGAATCTTCGATCGCTGTCGGAAGGAGGGAATTCCGTGGATCTACGGATTCCCGAACGAGCAGATCTGGTTGGTTTACCAGAAGATCTTCCGGTGGCGTTCGGTCGGAGATCTGGCGGCCTTGGAGCTTCCGCTGGACCGCTGGCAGGGGCGGCGGGGAGATCCCCGACTCCTCCGGCTGATGGAGAACCCGGTTTTCGACCGGCGCTATGAGCCCTTTGCCCGGCCGGAGGCGGTGCCCGGTTGGGTTGTGCCGATCAAGTCGCCCGCCTATCTTCAGTGGAGGTATGCGCTCAACCCCAAGGAGCGGTACCGGCTCCTGGAACTGTGCCGCTCCGACGGGACGCTGTCCGGCTTTCTGGTTCTCAAGCGGTACGAGAAGGGAGGGATCCGGTACGGGCACCTGGTCGACATGGGAATCGATCCGGCTTCAGCGCAGCAGCTCCCTGGGTTGATGCTTGACGCCCTGTCTCTTTTTCAGAAGGAGGGGGTGCAGGTCGCTTCCTGCTGGGCCGCACCCGGGACGATCTTCTTCAGGACGTTGGAAGAGATGGGGTTTCGTCCCTCCGGGTTCAAGACCCCGGTCGGCTTCCGTGAGATGGAGGGAACCTCTCCGCAGGAACTCTTTTCCTTGGAGCGGTGGCACATCGTCATGGGAGATTCGGATGCCTTCTGAGTTAACGGCTCTAAAGAAGGTCTTGGTGGTGGCGGCTCACCCGGACGATGAGGTGCTGGGCTGCGGCGGAACCATCGCCCGCATGGCTCGGGAGGGAGCGCAGGTGGTTGCCCTGATCCTCGGGGAAGGGATCAGCTCCCGGTATGCCCAGCGCTCTCAGGCCGACGGCTCCGCCCTGAAGAAGCTTCGGGCGGACGCCGAGGCGGCGGGAGAGTTGATGGGGTTGAAGAGGGTCTTCTTCGAGGATCTTCCCGACAACCGGTTTGATGAGCTTCCCCTTCTGGAGGTGATCAAGAGGGTGGAGAGGGTTCTCGATCAGGTGCAGCCGGAGATTTTGTTCACCCATCATCCGGGCGATCTCAACGTCGATCATCGAAGAACCTTTCAGGCGGTCCTGACGGCCACCCGTCCGGTGAACGGGTGCGGGATCAGAGAGATCTACACCTTCGAGGTTCCCTCTTCCACCGAGTGGTCGTTCCAGCAATTCCAGCCGGCGTTCAAACCGAACACCTTTGTGAATATCTCGGATACGATTGAGATCAAGGTCCGAGGGATGCAGCGGTATGAGAGCGAATCCCGTCCCTTCCCTCATCCCCGTTCTCCGGAGGCCCTCCGGGCTGTCACGCAGAGGTGGGGCTCGGTGGTGGGATGGTCTTACGCCGAGGCTTTCGAGCTGGTTCGGTCGGTCCGATGAAGACAAAGGGGACGATCCTGTTTCGGGTGGGGGCTGGCCGACGGATCGGTCTGGGGCATTTGAGGCGTTCCATCTCGCTGGCGCTGGCGCTGGGGAATCAGGGGGTCCGAAGCCGGTTCCTGGTCAGTGGGTCTCGGGAGGGGCTGCGCTATTTGGCGCGGCTGGGCTGTGAGGGGAGGATGGTTTCGCCGTCCGCGGCCTGGAGATCTCCGGATCTTAGGATCCTTCGCCGGGAGGCGGCCAGCGACGATGTGCGCGGTGTGGTGGTGGATTCCTGCGACGTTCCGGTCCGATACCTGGAGGGGCTCCGGCGAACCGGATTTTCGGTCGCGGTCCGGGACGATGTCGGCAAGGTTCATCTTCCGGTGGATCTGCTCTTCAACGGTAATGCAGACGCCCGCCGGTTGCTCTACGAATCCAACGGTTCGGGGACCCGGTTTCTTCTGGGGCCGGAATACGCGGTGCTGCCTTCCGATTTCTGGCGGTGTTCTCCCCGCCGGATCCGACGATCGGTCCGACGGGTTCTGGTCCTCCTCGGGGGGGAGGACCCGCACCGGCTCATGCCGCGGCTGCTCAAGGAGTTGGATACCCTGCCCGGAAACTTCGCTGTGACGGCGGTGGTGGGCCCTTTCTTCCGGGATCGGGAGCGACTTGGGCGGACCGTTCGCTCCTGCCGGCGGAAGGTCCGGTTGCTCCAGAGCCCCCGCTCTCTATTCTCCGTGATGAAGCAGGCCGATCTGGCGATCTCCGGGGCGGGGCAGACCCTCTATGAATTGGCCTGCGTGGGCTGCCCCACCCTCGCGATCCAGGTGGCGGGCGACCAGGCGGGTCAACTGAAGGAGTTGAGCCGGGTTGGATTCGTTCGGAGGATCGGGCCGGTCGGGGATGAGCGGTTTTGGAAACGGTTCCGGGAAGCCCTCGTCTCCTTGATGAACGATTCCATCCGGAGGGCCTCCATGGCGAGGGCTGGCCAACGGTTGGTGGACGGGCGAGGAGCTGTTCGGGTGGCCTGCGCCCTGAAGGATTTATTTCGGTGAGAAGGATTTTAGTTTTTCGCTTTGCCAAAACCCATTTCGGCGAGCTTAATAGGGAGAGCTTAGCATGAGGGTTCCATTCCTGGTTGGAAGGCGTCTGTATCTGCGGCCGCTTCAAGAAACGGATTTGAACGAGGGGTATCTCGGCTGGCTGAACGACTCCGAAGTGACCCGATACCTTGCCTTCGGCCGGTTTCCGGTGACCGACTCGGCCAATCGGGAGTATCTGAGGCGATTCTTCGGTTCAACGGCCGATATCCTCCTGGCGATCGTGGACATCGAATCGGACCAGCATATCGGCAACGTGACACTCAACCGAATCGACTGGATCGATCGGACGGCGGACACGGGGATCATGATCGGGCGCAAGGACTTTTGGGGTAGGGGATATGCCACGGAGGCATGGACCCTTCTGATCCGCTACGCCTTTGAGCGGCTGGGCCTGCATAAGATCATTGCTGGGTCAACGGCCGAGCATACCGGCAGCCTTTCCGCGCTTAAGAAGTTGGGTTTTCAAAGGGAGGGGATTTTGCGGGGAGAGATCTTTCTGGACGGCAAGTATCACGACGTCATTCGGATGGGTCTTTTCGTCGAAGAGTTCATTCCCGCTTTTCCTCCCGATGCCCAGGAGGGTGAGACCGGCCTGGTGGGTCACCCGGTGGCGAGCCAAGTGAAAGGTCCATCGTGAGGGTCACCTTCTACGCCAACGCCTTCGGCAACCTCCTGGACAGCGCCCTTTTGGCCAGGGCGGGGGGCCATTCGGTCTTCAACGCCAACGACAACACCCCTACCTTTTCTTACGAGCTGGATCCCGGAGGCGCCGTTGAGGAACAGATCCGGTTCATCCAGGAATCTCTCCCGTCGGCTCGGGAAACCCTTTGGCGGAAACAGGGCTCTTTCCAATGTTTTCCCCGGTTGAATTTCTATCTCCGTTTGCCGGAGGCCTATTTCCATTTTTCTTTCGATCGGGAAGGTTCCCGGTTCGTTCCGTTGGACGCGGCGTTGGAGCCCCCCTACCTGGTCAGCTCCATGGACCTGCCCCTGTTGGCAAAGATCCTCCGGCGGCAGGAGCATTGGAACAACGCTGAGATCGGCTGCCACATCGACTTCAGCCGGTCCCCCGATGAGTATCAGTTCGATGCGCACGTGCTGCTGTCGTTCCTTCACCTGAGTGAGGCCAGGCAGGCGAGCGAGTCGTGACAGAGCCGGCCGCGATCAATGGCAGCTTCCCTGGCCTTAAAGATAAAACGGCCCTGGTGGTTGGAGCTTCCTCGGGCATTGGTGAGGCGACGGCGCGACTTTTTGCGAGGGGGGGAAGCAAGGTCTGCCTTGTCGCCAGGAGGGCCGACCGGTTGGATTCCATTTCCAAGGATATCCTTGCTGAGGGAGGACGATGCCAGGTGTTCTGTCTGGATGTGACGGAGGAGTCGGCGGCGGAGGCCTGTTTTAATCGAGCTAAGGAACTCTACGGTCCGCCCGATTATCTGGTTCTGACGGCTGGCACGGGCCTTTTAATGCCGGCGGCACAAACCAACTCGGAAGCGGTCCGAAAACTTCTGGAACTCAATACCCTCGTTGCTTTCCGATTCTGCAGGGAGGGGTACTTCCATATCAACCGGGGCGGATCCATTATCCTGATTACCTCCCCGGCGGGAGTGGGAGGGGCAGCGGGTGTGAGCGCCTATGCCTTGTCCAAGGGAGGACTGGGTCCCTTCGCCCGATCTATAGCACGCGAGTATGCTCGGAAGGGCATTCGGGTCAATCTGGTTTCTCCCGGCTATGTCAAGACAGAGATGAGCGATCGACTCTACGGACGGCTTACGGCAGAGCAACTGAACGAGGCAGTGATTGCGCGGCACCCCCTGGGGCCTGGATCCGCTGCGGATGTGGCTCAAGCCATCGCCTTCCTGTGTTCTGACTCCGCCCGTTGGATTACGGGGGCCCTCCTGCCTGTGGATGGGGGATATTCGGCCGGCCATGAATCCTGATCGGATTCCCATTCAAGCAAGAGGGATCTCCTACACCTATTGGGTTGAGAAAGGGGGGGGACCCTCTGTTGAGTTCGAGGGGGTCGAGGATGTATTCTTCCCGACGCATACCAGTGAGCTTCTGATCCAGACTGCCCGTGAGTCCATCTTGAAGAAAGGAAAGATCCTTGATCTTGGATGTGGAATTGGGGTATGTGGACTTGCCTTGGGAAAACTGGGCCTGTGCGATTTTCCCGTCCACCTTTCCGATGTCTCTCCTCGTGCCGTCGAGTTGACCCTGAGGAATGCTCGGCAGTTGGGGGTTCCCGCCGTCGTGAGGCAAGGATCCCTCTTCGACCCGTGGGAGGGGGAGAGTTTTGACGTGATTGTGGATGATGTTTCGGGAGTTGCTGAAGAGATCGCGAGCTACACCCCTTGGTTTCCAGGGGGGGTCGACTGTCGTTCGGGAAAGGATGGGACCTCCTTGATCGTCGAGGTGCTGCGGCGCTCGGGGCGGCACCTCAATCCCGGAGGGATCTTTTTGTTTCCAGTACTCTCCCTTTCGAAGGAGGACAAGATCCTAGAGGTTGCACGAGCCCATTTCGATCGGGTGGAACGGGTGGCTGAACAATCTTGGTTCCTCCCGCAGGGGTTATTGGGTCATCTCGAGAAACTCCTGCAGCTTCGGGATTCCGGGATGATTCGGTTGGAGCAGAAATTTGGTTGCTGGCTCTGGTCCACCGCGATCTACAAAGCCACTTCTCCGCGCCACGGAGGGTTTCCGGTTAGGAAGGGGTTTTGATGGGGAGTGACAAGATCGGTCCGGAGGCGTTTGAGGCGGTGGGGGAGGTGATCGCCCGAGCCCTTCGCCTTCCGGAGGGGAAAATGCTCCAGGAGGACGACCGGATCGGCACGGTCGAGGGATGGGATTCGTTGGGGCACCTCAACATTCTGGTTTCACTTGAAAAGAGATTTGGGAAACGGGTTGCGCAGGTTTCGGAATTGGGGAAGGCGACCTCCGTAGGGGAAATCGCCGCCCTCTTGAGGAGTCACGGTATCGTATGAGAGACAGGGTCCTCTCCGCCAGGATTGGCCAGATCGAATACTCCTTACCTGAGAAGAGGGAGACAAACGAGGATCTCTTTGCAGAGAATCCGGACTGGGAGTTTTCTAAGATATTCGAAAAGACAGGAATCTCTTGTCGCTACGTCTCTGCACCCGGTCAGACGGCGTCGGATCTGTGCGTTGATGCTGCCCAGAAGTTATTCCGGTCGGGCGCCGTCTCCCCAGACGACATCGACACGGTGCTCTTCTGCACGCAGTCACCCGACTATGCGCTGCCGACCACCGCCTGTATCATTCAAGATCGGCTTCAGCTGCCCAAGAGGACCGCCGCGTTTGATGTCAATCAGGGGTGCTCGGGCTTCGTCTACGGACTGGCCATTGCCGGCTCCATGATTGAGTCGGGAATCTCCGAAAATCTTTTGCTCCTGTGCGGTGAGACTTATACCAAATACATTGACATCCACGACCGCACGAACCGGCCGATCTTCAGCGACGCGGGGGCGGCGATTTGGGTTCAGCGAACCGACGGCCCCCTGCTGGGTCCTTTCGACCTGGGGACGGATGGTTCCGGCCACAGAAATCTGATGGCGCAGGGCAGCGGCGCCCGGGCATGGCCCAGCGGAACGGATGGCAAGATTCGTTTGAAGATGGATGGGGCCAGCGTCTTTCTTTTTACCATGGCTACCGTCCCGCAGAGTGTCAGGGGCCTTTTGAAAGTGGCGGGGGTGGGTCCTGAAGAAATCGATCTGTTCTTCTTTCATCAGGCCAGTAGGCTGGTTCTGGATGACATCACCCGGACCCTCTGTCTCCCGGAGGAGAAGGTGGTTCGGGACCTGGAGTCCCTGGGCAACACGGTCTCGGCCACCATCCCCATCGCCCTGAAGCGGGCTGCGGACTCGGGCCGGCTGCGGCCCGGTCATCGAGTGATGCTGGTCGGGTTCGGCGTGGGCTATTCGTGGGGATCCTGCCTTCTTCGATGGGAATAGGATGGCTCTGAGCTCTCGGTCCATCGTTGAGGCCATTCGCCGTGTGGGAGTCGGGGCGGGGGATATCGTCAACCTCCACAGTCGGCTGTTCACCGTTGGCCTGCCGCGTGAGGCGGCCTCCGCTGCTGAGGTTCCGGGGATCTATCGGCAGGCCTTCCAGGAAGTTCTGACCGATCGGGGAACGCTGGTGGTGCCCACCTACACCACCTCCTTCGGCCATGTCGGAAAGCCCTTTATCTACGAGGAATCTCCCTCAGAGATGGGGGCATTGAGTGAGGCGATCCGGACGACGCCGGGGGCACTTCGCACGCTGCACCCCATCCAGTCCCTGGCGGCGCTGGGGCTGCGCGCGGCCGAACTGGCGGGTGACCATCCTCCCTGGAATGTGGGGCACGACTCCATTTGGGATCGAATGCTCAGAAGGAGAGCAAAGATTGTAACCCTCGGGATCCCTCCCCGCCAATGCATGAGTTTTGTTCATCACGTCGAGTTCCTCGCCTGCGTCCCTTATGTCTATCACAAGCTCCTCCGGGGAGAGGTTTACCAGGGGGGAGTTCGGGTCCGCCATGACTTCTTCATTGCCGTCCGCTACCTGCAGTGCGGCGTTTCTTACAACCTCTCTCGGCTCGAGCGGGATTTGGAGAGGGAGGGGACGATCCGCCGCTGCCCCTTGGGGGAGGATTGGGTTTATGCGCTTACCATGGAAGCGGTTTTCGAGGTGTGTATGAGGGGCTTAAGGAAGGATCCCTATTATCTGTTGGAACGAACTCCCTCTTTTGTTGAAGGAGAGATCCCCCTTGACGGGACGACGCGGGGCCGCGCCGTCGTCCCCAGCTACTATACGGTGCTCCCGTGAAACTGGAGTCCACGGATTCTTTGGAGAAGGGAGAAGTCTCTCTCTGTGAACCCCTCGTGAGGACCCTCGCCCCGCTCAACCGCACGATCGTCTCGGACGACATGGAGCGGGCGGCCGACCTTCTGGACGAGGCGGTGGGAATCCCGGCGAAGCGATACCCATACCCCAGCGGGGCGGAGTACGGGAGCTGGGTCGTCCCGCCGAGCTGGAACGTCCGGGAGGCCTTCTTGTCGGATGGGGAGAAGACCATCGCCTCGTACCAGGACCAGGTGCTCTTCCTGGCTCCCTACAGCGCTCCTTTCGAGGGATGGGTTTCCCGTCAGGATCTCCTGGAGCACCTGCTCGTGTCTCCGGTCTGGGAGGATGCCTTCAGCTATCAGCATCGGGTTGCCTACGATTTCCAGAAACGGCTTCGTCGCTGGGAGATCAGTTTGCCCAAGAGCATCGCCGATTCCCTGAACCGGGATCGATACTTCGTCAAGATCGATCTGGATGTGCGCCCGGGGACGATGAACGTTTTAGAGTATACGGCTCCAGGGCGGGAGGAGACCTCGGTAGCTCTCCTGGCCCATCTGTGTCATCCGGGCCAGGTCAACGACGGCTTGAGCGGGGTCGCGGCGGGGGTTGCCTTGATCCGAAGGTTCCTGGACCGCCCTCGCCGCTTCACTTATAAGCTGTTGGTGATGCCGGAGACGGTGGGAAGCGCCGTGCACGTGGTTGCTCAAGGGATTGGCTGGGGTTCCTTTTCGTACGCCGTTTTCTTTGAAACGTTGGGAGGGGGGGAGCGGCTCTTCCTGAAGAGCTCCCGTACGGGAGCTCGTCCCGTTGATTGGGCGATCCGGTCTGTGGTTCGGGATCGGCCGGAGATCGGCGTGCACGGCTTCTTTGAAGGATACGAGAATGATGAGATGGTGTTCGATTTCGTCAACGTGGACATCCCGGCCATCGGCGTGCAGTATTATCCCTTCCGAGAATACCATTCCAGTCGGGATTGCCTCGAGATCATGGACTGGGGGAAGTGGGCGAAGGCGCTGGAGGTGGTTGAAGAGCTCTTCCGGCGGGTCGAGGAGGACCGAATCATACGCCTTCGCTATCCAGGGCCTCCCTATCTTTCCAGGTATCGGCTGTATGCGGACGCGACTTTGCAGAGGAGCCGGAATCGGCAGATCCTCAAGCTCCTCTCCTTCTGTGATGGTCGCCACTCCGTTCTGCAGATCTGCGAGGAGACGGGTCTGCCCTATGGGGAGGTGGCCGATTTCTTTTCGGCCCTGGGGAGAGAAGGGCTTCTCGACGTCGGATGAAACGATCGGTATTCTTTGAGACCTTGCATCCGTGGGATTGGCCCTGGGTGGCCTGGGCCCTGTCTCGCGGAGATCGGATCTTTGTTTTCGATTTCTCACGGCGGTTGAAACGGATCGGGTGGGCGCGCCGTTGGATTCACCGGGGCCGGATTGAAAGGATCTACATCCATCCCGGCTCTCGGGCGGAGGGATTGGCCCTGGATGCGGCTGAAGAGATCTTTCCGATCTTCATCCGCCACCCGCTGTTTCGCTCCATCGCCCATGGGGTGGGAACTCGGGAGTCGGAGTCGCCGTTCAAGTATTCGTTGGTTCAGTCGCTGGTCCGGTATTTCTTTGTGCGCCTTTTTCTTTCGCAGTGGAGAAGCGCGACCGGGGGATCGGAAGAGATCCGGCTCTTTTCGGAGTCCTTTCGACATTGGCACCGGCGGTTGGATCCCTGGTGCCGTCGGCGGCTTGAACCCCAGGCCGACCTTCGGATCCGCCTGGCCGCGTCGTGGCCTTCCGGGATGGGGCGACTCCTGCTGTTTTTTCGTGAGTACGGCCTGCGGTACGCGGCTTGCGGTTTAACCCTGGGCGCGATTCACCTGGCTCGTCTCGTCCGAGGGTTCCTGGCACAGCACGGTGAGACGTCTCCGGTCCGCTATCGGCTGGCCTATTCGATCGCCACCTCGTTCCAGGCCAAATCCTCCGGCTGGAGAAGGTTCAGTTTCCTCCTCGACCAGGAGGCCCTCACCCGACAGAACACGGTTTTGATGGCCATGGATGCGGGGGAGGGCCCTTGGGTGGAACAGGTCCGGAGAGAGGGCTATGCCGTCCTTCGTCGAGGAGAGATCTCCAGTCTTCGGGGCATCTGGCGGAATCCGCCCCGAGACGTGCCCTGGGCTCGGGCCCTTCAAGGCATCTTTATGGGCCTGTGCTCGCCGCTTGCTCCCGGTTGGCTCCATGAGGCGGCAGTGGTCGGCTGGGGGGTTCTCCTGAGAGAGACCAATTTCTATGAGCGGGTTCGGTTCGATCACTATGTCTACACCAACCAGTATGGGCTCTTGCCTCGGTGGAGAAACGTGCTGGTCCGACGGGTCGGGGGCCAGAGCTGGTGGTTTGCTTATTCCAGTATGGGCGGGTTTCTGTTCAGGTCGGATGAGCCTTTCGCCGGAGGGAATGACCTGGGGGATGTGTGTCGATTCTGGGCCTACGAGAACGCCGATCATTTCGTTTCTCCTTCCGCCCAGCTGATTCAGTACTATCGGAGGCATCGCCAGACGATCCGTTGCGCCCACGATGTGGGAAATCTCTGGTCGGAGCTGATCGCTCAGGCGCAGCAGGAGCTGGACCTTCAAGAGATTCACCGAGGGTGGTTCGGCGATGGGCAGGGGAAGGGGAAGGTGATTGCCTGGTTTGACACCTCTTTCGCGGAGGCCCCCAATTCGCCTGCCACCTTTCGGGAAGCGATCCGGTGGTATGAGGATATCCTCCGCTTGGCTCAGGAGCGGGAAGATCTCTGGATGGTCATCAAACCCTCCAAGGCACCGGCGTATTACGTGGGGGAGGGATCGGACCAGCAGTGGTCCGATCCGACATTGGGGCGAGAGCTGATTCGGGTTTGGAAGCTCCTTCAGCAGCATCCCCGCGTTCGCTTCCTTGAACATGGCGAGGACCCGACCCCGGTGGTTGCCGCCAGCGACCTGACGGTCACCTATTGTTTCTCCGCCGTCAGCGCGGAAGCCCTGGGGGCGCGCAGGCGTGCCATCTGGTACGAACCGGGCCAACGTTGGAGAGACACCCTCTATGGAAAGCAACCCTGGCTGGTGGCCCATGGGTACGAAGAGCTCAAGGGTCTGGTTCAGAAGCTGCTGTTTGAAACCAGCGAGCCGGCGTATCAAGATTTTCTGGATGGGGTGGCTCGCGGGCTGGTGGAAAGCCATCTGGATGGAAAGGGGCTCACCCGGTTTCGACGGCTTCTGGTCTCCCAGCCACTGGAGGAGATCCCTCGAGCTATCGAAGCCCCGGCGGGGATGCCGGTTCGATGAATCCGGTTTTGTTCTTTGAGCGGGTGAACTTAGGATTGCTGATCCGGTTGGCCTTCCTTCGCCTCTTCTTGGGGGATCGGGCCCTTCGGGAGAGCCGGCGTCTGATCGGCATCTACCGGGTTTCACAACCGGCCCGAGGGGCAGCGTTGCTTTTTCGGTTCCACCCGTTCCGGTGGCGTGTTGAAGAGCTGGATTTCGACTTCTTCGATGATGTGCGGATCCCGGGTGGGCCCCCGGCCATGGAGGAATTCTATTTCGACGCCCCTTCGCGGTTGCTGCAGCGTGTGGAGCGGCATCCCGATTATGAGGCCGTGATACGGCGCTTTTCCAGGATCCCCTCGCATGAGCGGTATCTGCGCGCCTTTGTGTCGAAGAAGCTGTATTTGGAATTCACCTCGGAGGTTCGGAATGTGTTGGTGGCCGCCTGGGCCTCCAGGGGTTACGCCTCTCCAGGGGTTCTCTATCGAAAGCAAGACTGGATGTTTCCTATCATCCTGGAATACGCCCTGGAGCGAGGCGTGCAGTTGCGTCCAATCTCCGCCGAACGGATCCCCTGGTCCCGGTGGAGCCGTTGGCTGCGCCGTTGGCTGCGCAGGGCCTTCTTCACTATGAGAGAGCTGCTGATCCCCGGGAATCCCCCCGATACTTCCCGGGTTCGGGTGGCGGTGGAGATGTATCAGGGGGGGATCCGGTTGGAGGGCATCACCAATTCGGAATTCTTCTGGTATCGAAGGGGGTGTCTGCCTGCGGGGACCGTCTTCGGATACTTCCGGCATCCCCAGGATCAGCCCACTCCACCCCGCAGGGCTTTCCTCAAGGGAGCGGGCCTGGGCTGGGTGGATGGGATGGAGCTCCAGCAGTGGCGGGAAGTTCTTCCCCGCCGTAGGAAGGCGGGTTTCACTGAGAAGGGGTTGAGCCGCTCTTGCGAGGATGCTCCCCATTTCTTACGGGGTTACGCTCAGGATTTCTATTGGGAGTACGCCCGATGGTTCCGATTCTTCTCAACGACGGGTACCCGAATCCACGTGTCGATGTTCGACAGCTTTCCGGAAAGCGAAACCCTCCATGCCGCCCTCGAGGATGTCGGCGGGGTTTCGGTCAGCATCCAGCGATCGACCGAGGCGGAGCCGCGGCATGAGCGCCGCAGCGTCGTGGACGTCCATTTCGCCTTCTCCAAGAGTGGTGCGGTGACGGAGTATCTCTCCGGAGCGTCCGTCCATCAGTTCATTGTGGCCGGATACCCCTTCAGCGGAAGCTTTCCCCGCGCCAGGATCTACGCCCAGCAGATCGCCTGTCGATTGCGCTCCCTCGGGGTGACCTTTATCCTCTGTTTCCTGGATGAGGGCTTCGGCGTCAACCCGAAGACCTTGGGGGGAGGCAAGCAGAACCGGGCCTATTATCAGTTCCTCTGCGATCGCTTGGAAGAGGATGCCACCCTCGGCCTGGTCCTGAAGCCCAAACGACCCGATACCCTGCCGGCCCGCCTGGGCCCCGTCTGGATTCGCCTCCGGCGGCTGATCGACTCCGGCCGTTGCGTCCTGCTCAAGGGCCGCTTCCCGGATGAGTATTTTTTGCCTTGTGCGGCTGCCGGCGCATCGGATTTGGCCATCAATCTGCTGACCGGATCCACGGCCGGTCTGGAGAGTTTCCTGGCCGGGACGCCGACCCTCCTGTTGGGAGGGGGGACGATTCGGGGGCCGCTTCAGCAGCTGCTCAACAGCGCCGGGATCGTCTTTCATTCCTGGGAGGAGTTATGGAAGGAGGTGGCCACCTTCCGAGCTCACCCCACCGATTCTCGAGTAGGCAACTGGGAGCCGATCCTGGAAACGTTGGTTTCGTTTCGGGATGTGGAGGCCTCGAAACGGATCCGGCAGTACATCGTCTGGCTCACCGAGGCCTTCTCGATGGGGAGATCCCGGGAGGAGGCGTTGGAGTATGCCGGGGGACGGTATTCCCAGACTTGGGGCGCCGATCTGATCACGGAGATCACGCAGCCCTCCCCCGCTTTGGAGGAGCTGGCTCGGGAGCAGAAGGAGCTGGTCTGCCTGTGACAGCGGGAGTCCGGTCGGTGGGCTACTTGATCCGCCTCTATCGCGGGCTCTTTGCCGGCGTGGGGTTGGCCGCCCTGGTCACCTCGATGCTGGAGGGCCTGCATCTGCTGGCCTTCTATCCGCTCTTCCACCGGCTTTTCGGCGATCGGTCAGCCCTGCCTTCCTCCGGCTTGCTTCGGACCGTGCTCGAGGCGGTGGAGCGGTTGCCCTGGGGTGGCTCCCTGACCGCGGCTGTTTTCCTGCTGGTGGGGGTGACCTCATTCAAATGTGCGGCCGCGGTTCTCCGGGATGCCGCGATGGCCTGGGCGAGCGGGTGGGTCCAGTACGACTTGAGAAACCGCCTGATGCGGGTCTACGCCGATTCCTCACCCCTGTTCTTCCTCAGCGTCAAGCAGGGCCAGCTGGTTTACAATCTCTCCACGGCGACCAGCCGAGTTGGAGCGTTGGCTCAGAAGATTCCTCAGTTGTTCTCTGAAGGGCTCAAAGGGACGGTGGTGGTTGCCGTCTTGCTGGCGACATTCCCAACGGCCACGGTCGGTTTGCTGGGGGTGGGTTTTCTCTACCATCGGCTGACCCGTTTCCTTTCGAGCAAGGTCTCCTACCACACGGGCAAGGGAAGGGTGGTCGCCGGGGCGGAGCAGGTATCGATCGCCAACGAATTCCTGTCCGGGATTCGGCCCATCGTCGTCTTTGGATCTGCCCCCGCCTGGCTGGAGAGGTTTCGCCGGCAGAATCAGGCCTTCCGGGATCTGTTCGTCAAGGATGCAATCTGGATTTCCATCCCAAGGAACCTGTTGGAGTTCTCTTCCATCCTCATCCTGGCGGCCGGTGTCCTGTGGGCGCAGGGACAATCCCATGGCTCGATGACAAGCCAGCTTTCGTTGTTGGGGGTTTTCGCTCTGGGGCTGCTGAAGCTGCTTCCCTCCCTGACCCTCTTGGGACAGCTCCGGATGGAGGTGACGGGGCTGACCGGAGACGCTGAACTTCTCCACGAAGCCCTGACCCTGCCGGAGCCGGCGTCCCACGGGGGACGGCAGCCGTTTTCGTCCCTCCGCCAGGGGATCGTTTTGGAAAGGGTCTCTTTTCATTACCCCGAGAAGGAGCCCCTTTTTCAGGAAATCGATCTGTCGATCGGAGCGGGCAAGGTGACGGCGCTGGTCGGGCCGTCCGGTAGCGGAAAGACGAGCATCGCCCATCTGATCCTGGGACTGCTCAGCCCCGATCGGGGACGGATTCTCGTGGATGGGACCGATCTGAGGAAGATTCGGATCGCCGATTGGCGCGGCCGCGTCGGGTGGGTGTCTCAAGAGATGTTCCTCATCCACGCGACGGTGGCGGACAACATCCGATTTGGGCGCTCAGGGGTTTCGATGGAGGAGATCGGTCGGGCGGCCCAGGCGGCTCACGCCCATTCGTTTATCGAGCAGCTCCCCCAGGGATATGAAACCGTGGTGGGAGAACGGGGGATGAAGCTCTCCGGAGGGCAGCAGCAGCGGTTGGCGATCGCCCGGGCGATCCTCCATCGCCCCGAGCTTCTGATCTTTGACGAGGCGACCAGTTTCCTGGACCCCGAGTCGGAACGCCTTGTCCGGCGGGCCATGGAGGAGGCCTGTCGGGGCAGGACGGTCATCCTGATCACCCACCGGCTCGAGTCGGTCCGTAACGTCGATCAAATCTTCGTGATCGATCAGGGCAGGGTCGCAGAGGAAGGGCGGCCCGGAGAGCTTTTTGGGGAGCAGGGACGGTACTTCCGAGGGGTGGTCCCTTCGGGGGAGGGGAAGTCCGCATGAGCGAGACGAAAGCAGACCGACAGGGGTCTGTCACCCAGCGGACGGAGGAATTCTATGCCGCCTTGCCCTTTAACTTTCATGAGACGGAAGAGAAGGCCGCTCAACTGATTCGAAGCCAGAATCAGATCGAGTCCTACCCGAATCTGCACGCCCTTCTCGGTGAGGCGAATCGTTCCTGTCGGGTTCTCGATGTCGGCTGCGGGGCGGGGTGGTTCATCCATTCCGTCGCTTGTTACTACGGCTTGAACGGGGTGGGGATTGATCTGTCCGAGGGAGCCCTTCAGAGAGCGGGAAAGGTCAGCGACCTGCTGGGCATCTCGGCCCTGACGAAATTCCTGCGGTTGGATCTGTTCGATGTCCCCTCCCTTCCGGACCGCTTCACCTTGGTCAATACCCTGGGAGTGCTTCACCACACCTTTGATTGCCGGCAGGCCTTAAGACGCGTCGCTTCCTGGGTTCAAGAAGGAGGGTATCTCCACCTGGGGCTCTACCATCGTCACGGGAGGAAGCCGTTTCTCGATCTGTTCCGGGGCTACCGGGAGCGGATGGAGCGGGCGGTCTCTGAGAAAGAGAGGGTGAGGGTTGAGACGGAGGCCTTCACCCTTTATCGGCAGTTGAACTCGGAGGTTCCGGACGAGCGCTTCCTCTTTTCCTGGTTTCGGGACCAGGTGCTTCACCCCCACGAATCCCATCACACGGTGGAGGAGGTCCACGGCTGGTTGGATGAGATGGGGTTTCAATGCCTGACCACCAGCGTCAACCGATTCCAGTCGGTGGAGGACTGGAAGTTTATCTTCCAGGAGGAGGAAAAGATGTATGATATCTCCTATCAAAGGAATCATATTCAGAGGGTCTATTTCCCGGGGTTCTTTACCCTGTTGGCCAGGAGACGATGAAGGGAACCACTCTGCTGCACAACGAACGCCGATACGCCATCGTTCCGCAGATGCGGGATTACGATACCTTGGAGGAGAAGGCCTGGCTTCCTTATGTGATGACCTTCCAGCAGCCCTGGCTGTCGACCCCCTCCTTCAGCACCGATGAGCACGGTTTTCGCAGGACCTGGTGGAAGGAGAAGCCCCTCTCCTGGGCCGACTACAACAGCGCCTCTTCCTCTCCACGGGCGGCCCTCATCGGGACCAGCACGGCCTTTGGGGTCGGGGCTTCCTCGGACGCCGCCACCCTGGCCAGTTTCCTGAATCGACAGGAGAAGAAGATTTGGTTCAACTTCGCCGGCAGGGCTTTCAATTCGACCCAGGAGCTGCTGATCTTCCTTCTCTTCCTCCCCTCCTCGGTGGATACGGTGTTGATCTTCAGCGGAATCAACAACCTGGTTCTGTCCCATCTGTCCTCCTGGACCTCTCCGGTGTACAACTCCTTCTATGCCCAGAGCGCTTTTGAGCGAGGGCTGAAAAGCGGAGAGGTGGCGGGGGTTCGGGGCTCCCTCCGATTGTTCCTTGAGGAGATCAGTCACAAACTGGCTCCGATGTCGAATGGAAAGGATCCCGGCAGCCCTGCCGAACGGTATGAGCACATGAGGGTCTGTTTTCGCCGGGACATGCGGCTGTGGGTTACCTTGAGCAGGGGGATGAACTTCCGGCTCTGTTTTGTTTTCCAGCCGATTGCCCCCTGGATTCGAAAGGAGCTGACCTCGGAGGAACGGGAGGTTTTCTCCATTCTGGACGAGTGCGATCCGGATGGCTCGTGGGGGGAGGTCTCCACCTATCTGCGGGGCCATGAGGAGCGTTATCGATCGGATGTCCGTACGGTTTGTGACGAATTGGGGATCCCCTTCCTGGACATGAACCAATGCGCCCCTTTTACCCAGCCGAACTGGTTGTTTGTGGACCGGGCGCACCTGACGGATGAAGGGTACGCGCTGGCGGCTGAGGAGATCCGAAAGAGGTTCGGTCTATGAGGCGGTTCCTTTGGGGTCTGGTTCAGAGAATCGGGCGTTGGCTTTGGAAGGGACATGACCGGGCGCGCTGGGGCCCGGACCCCATCCACCGACGGAAGATCTCGAAAGATATCTACCCCATGTGGTGAGGATCGGATGAGGGTCTTAATCACAGGGGCGGGGGGGCTCTTAGGCGCTCATCTGGTGGCCTCGTTGTCCCGGCGGCATGAGGTGATCGGAATGGACCGCCATCCTTGGTGGGGGGATGAGGAACCGGCCCGGTGGGTTTCGGCGGATCTGGCGGAGCCCGGCTTCCTCGCGCGGGCGGTTCCGGAGGTGTCGCCGGAGGCGGTCATCCATTGCGCGGCGATGGTCAATGTGGATGCCTGTGAACGAAATCCCTCCTCGGCCTATGAGGCCAACGTGGTGATGACCCGCAACCTCGTCCGGGCGGTTCCGCCCCGTTGTCTTTTTGTCTACATCTCCACCGATGGGATCTTTAAAGGGGACACCTCCTATTGTACGGAGGAAGAGCTGCCCTGTCCCCGGACCGTGTACGGGCGGACCAAGCTGGAGGGGGAGTGGGAGGTCCGACTGGCGTCCCGGAACACCCTGATTGTCCGCACCAACTTCTATGGATGGTCTTCGGGGAGGAAGAGGACTTCCGCCGAATGGCTGTATGAGGCGTTGGAGCAGGGGATGCCGGTGACCCTCTTTGACGACTTCTTTTTCAGCCCCATCTATGTGGTCGATTTTGTCGAGCGACTTCAGACATTGATCGAGGGGGGAACCCGTGGCCTCTTCCACCTGGCAGGGAAGGAGCGGGTCTCGAAGGGTCAATTCGGCGAGCAGATGGCCCAGTTGTCCGGCTTTTCGATGAATCGGGTTCGCCGTGGATCCCTGGATGAGGCCGGTCTATGGGCGCCCCGCCCGAAGGACATGTCGTTGGATAGCAGCCGTTTTACCCGGGCCACGGGCCTGGACCTGCCCGATTGTGTGTCCGGACTCCGGCGGTTCCTCCAGGATCGGGGTTTGGGCCTAAGCCGTCGTTTCGAGCAGGCGCGCATCGAGGTGGTGAAATGACAGAGCAGGTCACGGTGTTGATGGCGGTCTACAACGATGCCCCTTTCCTGAGGGTAGCCATCGACAGCATCCTTGAGCAGACCGCTTCCGGTTTCCGATTTCTCATCGTGGACGATGCCTCCACGGACGAGTCCAGGCAGATCATCCGATCTTACCGGGATCCGAGGATCGAGCTGCTGGCCCTGGAGCGCAATGTCGGCCAGACCGCGGCCTTGAACATCGGCCTTCGGGCCACCTCCTCTGCCTGGATCGCCCGAATGGACGCCGACGACTATTCTGCTCCCCACCGGCTGGAGGAACAGATGCGGGTCCTCCGGAGCGATTCCTCTCTTCGATGTCTCGGGACCGGGATCTGGGAGTTTCGGGAGGATCCCCACGTCCAGGAGATCGTCAAGACCCGCCCGGAGTCGCATGAACAGATTGTCGAAGCGGCCATGCGGGGATCAGGGATGATCCACGGCACGTTGGTGATTCACCGGGAGTCCCTGCTTGAGATCGGAGGATATGACGAGCGATATCGATACGCCTCGGACCGTGATATGGTGATCCGTTTCCTGCGGCGGTTCCGAGCGATGAATATCCCGGACCCCCTTCTCGGGGTCCGGCGTTCCCCCAAACAGGACTCCTTCACCCAGAAAGCGGCGGAAGAGTACATCGAGATCTTTCAGGGTCTTTTGACCGAAAACGGCGCCTCGGGCAGTGAAAGAAACATCCTGCGCGCGAGTCTGGCCTATTCCTACCTGCTCCGATCCCGATGCCTCAAGGAGAGGGGGCGGTACGACGAATGGCTGACGGATCAGATCCGCGCTTTGAGGATCTCCCCGGCCACAGGCCTGAAGAACGTTCTGGCAGCGGTGAGCGACCGGGTTCTCCCCAGAAGGTGGAGGATGCTCCTTCGGAAGGATTTCGTCCGTTGAAGGACTTCGTC
>CAZRTR010000007.1:0-17678 GCA_964603095.1 uncultured Planctomycetia bacterium | reverse complement strand
GTTGAAGGCGCAGGAGTGGGTCGACCTCGCGCCGGACCTTGCGGGTCAGGAAGGGGAGGATCCGCGGAGTCAACTCTTTGACCGACTGGAGCGATTGAAGCGTCTCTGTCCGGCCCTGCCTTTGTTGGGGCTGTCCTGGACTGTGATGAAGCACCCGCCTCATCCGGTTCAGGTGCAGTGGCTGCGAGCCCCCACGGGTGAGGATCCGCCGAGGGCAGGATGGGCTTGTTTCCTGGGATGCGTTCTCTACGCAACCCTCCTGACGCTGCGTGTGGCGCGGTTGCAGATCCGATGGAGGCGGCGGATCGCTTCCTTGGGGAAGAGGGGATTTGACATCGTCGTCAAGTGCTGGCGGATGGACGCCGTGGCAAGCCCGGATGGGAGCGATTTCTATTTTGGGGACTTGCAGGGACGGCTGCGGCAGCGCCAGGTGCGGACGTTGTTCCTCTTTGGGGATCCCAATGGAAGAAATTGGCGATTCGAGCCGAGGGATGATTCTCCCGTCCGACAGGACCATCTGCCGGAGTTGGCGCTCCTCCCTCTGTGGGCCCCCTTTGCTCTGGCGCTTGAACAGTGGCGGACCTCTATGCGCCTGGGCCGTCTGGCCGACCGATTGGAAGATCCGTTGGAGATCCGGATCGCCCGGAGGGCCAGCCGGGACACCCTCTCGCCTGACGCCGCCTGGAACGGACTGGCCTATTGGATCGGGAAGGAGGTTGGGCGGCGCTGGGCCCCGAAAGCCCTGCTGGCTCTTTACGAAGGGCACGGGTGGGAGCGGTGTTTACGTTGGGGGATCAAGGAGGGATTCCCGCCCTGCCGCACCATCGGTTACCAGCATACGGTCCTTTTGCGGCACAACCTGGAGCTGCTGGCCCCCCGACGGGAAAAGGGTGCCGATTCTCAGCCGGAGATTGTCCTCTGTTCCGGTCCGAGGACTCAAGCCCTGCTCAGGCCCGGCCACCCCCGTTCGGTGCTGATCCCCTTCGGGACCTTCAGGGGATTTCCTCCCCCGAACCTCTGTGCGGAACCTTCTCCGGATCGGCGGACGATGCTGGTTCTTCCGGAGGGGTATCTTTCGGAAACACGGATCCTCTTTGAGTGCGCCTTGGAGGCGGCAGGGCGGCTGCCGGAGTATCGGTTCATTCTCCGGCATCATCCGGTTCTTCCCAGTGAGCAGGTGCGGGCCTCTTTGCGCATCGATCCGTCGAACCTTCGCAATGTGGAGTTCTCCCGGGAGAAATCCTTGGAGGAGGAGTTCGTCCGGGCGTCGGTCATCCTGTATCGGGGGTCCTCCGCGGCGCTTTATGCGGTCCCGTGGGGTCTCAAGCCGATCTATTGGGAGGGGAAGGGGATCGACGAGAGGGATCCTCTTTTTGAGCTTCAGGACTGGAGGGAGAGGGTGCGCACCGTGGAATCGCTGGAGCGCACTCTTCGGGAATACGCCCGCCAGGATCCGGCCGCCTCGCTGCCTCCCTGGCGGAAGGCGAGAGACTATGTCGGCCGATACTCGATTCCGGTGGATGAGGCGTCGGTGGATCGGTTGCTCTGGGCGTTGGAGATCCCTTGATGAATGCCCTGGTGTTCGGATACGGTTACATGGGCAAGATCAGGGCTCAGGCCCTGCGCAGACAACCGAGGATACGACGGATTACGGTGGTGGATCCTTCCGTCGATCCGGCCGGCGCCGATCCGGCGCTCCACGGGTTGCTCCTGAATCCAGGGGAGCCGATCCCGTGGGAGGGGACGGACGTGGTGTTCATCTGCACGCCGAACAACGCCACCGCCGACCTGTGCGTGGAAGGCCTGCGGCGGTGTGGGCGTGTCTTCTGCGAGAAACCGCCGGGGAGAAACTGGGAGGACTTCAGCCGGATCGCGGAGGCGGCCGCTCAGGTTCCGGGTCACACCTTGGTGTTCGGATTCAATCATCGGCTTCATCCTTCGGTCCAAGCGGCGAAGGCATTGATTCGGGCGGGCAACCTGGGGGAGGTGTTGTACCTCAAGGGAACGTATGGGAAATCGGGAGGGACTCGGTACAGGGAGAACTGGCGGAACAAGCCGGCGGTTTCCGGCGGAGGGATCCTGCTGGATCAAGGGGTTCACATGCTGGATCTGTTTCACCTGTTCCTGGGGCCGCTCAATCTGGTGGACGCCGTCCTGGTCGATTCTTTCTGGGGCTGCGGGGTGGAGGACAACGCCTTTGTTCTGCTCCGTTCGGAGGGAGGGGTCCCGGCCTTCCTGCACTCCTCGGCGACGCTGTGGAAGCACACCTTCCATTTGGAGATCGGCTGCCGGGACGGGTATCTGATCGCCAGCGGCTTTCTCTCTCAAACGGGAAGCTATGGGCGGGAGCAGTTGGTCATCGGCAGACGGCAGTTTGAGGATGAGGCGATGGCCTTGGGGAACCCTCGGGAGGAGATCATTCATTTCGATCGGGATGAATCATGGGATCTGGAGGTCCATGAATTTCTGGCGGCCGTCGAGGAGGGCAGGCCCCCCACCCATGGGACTTTGGAGGAGGCGCGGCGGGTGATGGAGATCCTGCGGGATGTGTACGCCCAACGGCGGTACTCCTTCGCGGATCGGGGAGGCTGATGCGCTCCATTGAGACGAAGGATCATTTCCCTCTGTCTTCGGTCAAGCCGCTGGAGCATCTGGCCGGCTATCGGACGTACTGCTTGACTGAGACGAGGCGCGCCTTCCAAGCGGGCGCCCACCGCCGCCTTCATTCCCCCATCTCGGGAGAGCCGCTCCAGAAGGCCGGGGAGGTGGAGGGTTTTCTCTACCTTCGTTGTCCCACCAGCGGCTCCTTGTTCCTGGCGGGATTCCCGAACCCCGAGGCGTGGGCCGATCTGCTTTCCCGTGTCAACCGCTACCGTCATTCTCCCGATACGTTCCATTTGGGGCTGAGTCAATCCCGGACCGATCACGTCTATTTCCCAAAGGTGGAGTGGATCGAGGAGACGTTGGCCCTTCAAGGGATGCGCAGGCCGCGGATCCTGGAAGCGGTCATCCCCCCGAGCGATCTGAGCGCCCTCTTGCGACGCAGCGGGGCCTTCTCCTCGATCGAACCGGTGGATGAGATGCATCTGGCCCATGGGGAGGGAATGGGGGATCCCTCCCCCCGGGAGCGATTTCAGGTGGCGCTTCTGTTGGAATCCCTGGATCGGTCGGATGAGCCGGTCGGCCTGATTCAACAGGTATGCCGGCTTTTAGAAAGCGACGGGCTTCTCTTTGTGACCGCCCTGGTTTCGTCCGGCTTTGACATGGAGGTGCTGGGGCTGAGCAATCAATATCTCTATCCCCCGGACCGTGCGAACTGCTTCAGCTTGGACGGGTTGAAACAGCTTCTCCAGGAGGCGGGATTCTCCCTCCTGGAGGTCAGCACCCCCGGTGTTTTGGATCTGGAGATCGTTCAGGCCCATCTCCAGGCCGATCCCTCGATGCCCCTGCCCGGCTTCGTTCGGCAGATCCTGGGTTCTTCCGAGGAGGCACGGACGGCGTTCCAGGCCTTCCTGCAGCAACAGGGCTTCAGCTCATTTGCCCGGATTGTGGCGAGGAAAAAGGGGTGAGCGAGGAATTCTTCAAACAGTACCTCGAGGAGTCCCGAGAGATCGCCCGGCGGTTGGACGTCCGCACCCTCGACCGGATGGTGGAGCGGCTGGTGCGGCTGCGTTCGGAGGGGGGACGTCTTTTCCTTTGCGGGGTGGGGGGCAGCGCCGGCAACGCCAGCCACGCCGTGTGCGATTTCAGGAAGCTGGCGGGGATTGAGGCCTATGCACCGACGGACAACCCCTCCGAGTTGACGGCGCGAACCAACGACGAGGGTTGGGAGACGACCTTCTCGGAGTGGCTCAAGGCCAGCCGCGCCTCTGAGCGGGATCTTCTTTTGATCCTTTCGGTCGGGGGGGGCAGCCGCGAACGAAACATCAGCGCAAACCTGGTGGCCGCCATCGACGCGGCGAAAGAGAGGCGGATGGAGGTTCTGGGGATCGTCGGCCGGGATGGGGGGTACACGAAGAAGCGGGGAGATCTTGTTCTGGTCATCCCGACCGTGAGTGAACAGAGGGTCACGCCCCATACCGAGGCGTTCCAGGCGGTGGTCTGGCATGCCCTGGTGTCGGATCCGCGCCTCATGGAAAGGCAGAACAAATGGGAGGCCACTTTACATGAGAGCGGCGTTTGACAGCATCGGGGAGTCATGTTAAACTGCGCTGAGTCTTAGCCGGCTTCCCCGTTTCATCATCCATAAGGAGGAAAAGTGACGTGGCCCGAGCGCTGACAGGGATTTTTCTCGACACCAGCCAGGTGGATGAGATTGAAAGGTTCCATTCGCTGGGGGTGATCCGAGGGGTAACCACCAACCCCACCATTATGGTGAAGGAGGGGATGTCGGGGGGCTGGCCCACGATCGAGGCCAGATGCCGGGAGATTGCCCGGCGGATCGATCCCTTGCCGGTGTCGGTGGAGGTGACCAGCAACGAACCGGACCAGATGCTGGAGCAGGCCCGCGCCTTCGGCGGCTGGGCCCGGAACATCAACGTGAAGATCCCCATCCACGGGCCGGAGGGCGGGACGGACTATCTGGAGCTGGTCCACCGGCTGGAGACGCAGGAGGATATCCGGGTCAATGTGACGGCGATGATGAGCGCCCAGCAGGCGATCCTGGCTGCGATGGCGGGGGCGAGCTACGTCTCCCTGTTCGGGGGGAGAATCAACAATATGGGCTACGACTCCCGTCAAGAGGTGAAGCGCTTGAGGCAGCTTTTGGACGCCTTCGACAGCCCGGCCAAGATCATTGTGGGTTCCACACGGGAGGTCCTGAACATCATCGAATGGTTTGAGGCCGGCGCCGACATCGTCACGGCTCTGCCTTCGCTCCTGGAGGGGATGTTGGTTCACCCTTACAGCAAGGAGACGGTCCGGATGTTCCTTCAGGACGGAAGGAAGCTCGTCCCTCCCTCGGTCAAAGTGGAGGCCTAGCCGTGGGTGGAGCCACCGACTGGTTCTCCCAATGGCAGGCGGAAAGCCATGCGCAAGCCTTCGACTCCCGAAGGGGCCTGCCGGACCGACAGCTGATCCGAAACCTGGAATCGTTCAACGACGTTCAGCTTCTGAGCGGGATCCTCGACGGTTCGGAGAAGAAGGGTTTCCTGGAGGTGGGCTGCGCCACGGGCGAGCTCTACCGGTATCTGCAACTGCGACATCCCCAGATGGGTTACTGGGGGATCGACATCTCCCGCGGCGCCATCGCCCGGGCCCAGGAGAAATATCCGGCGGCCCGATTCCACGTGAGCGACCCGGGTCTTTCCCTGAGGGAGAATCTGAATGCCTTGGGGATCCCTGCGCATCCGGAGGTAGTCTACGCGAAGGATGTGGTCCACCATCAGGAGCGGCCTTTTGACTTTCTCTCTCAACTGGTCGAGATCTTTTCCGAGACGTTGATCCTGCGCACCCGGACCCGGGATGAGGGGGCCACCGTGACCGATCCGGAGAGCTCCTGTCAGTTTCAATACGGCGGCTGGGTTCCTTACATCGTATTCAATGTGCAGGAGCTTGTCGATTTCTTCCAGGCGAAAGATCCCCGTTTCGAGATGGTGGTCCTCCGTTACCGGACTCCCCTGGGAGGTCGAGAGAACCGTTTCCTGCCCAAGGAATGTTATCTGCCCCAGACCGGAACAGCGGAGTCGGCGGTGGGGGTGCTGCGCAAGACGGCCCATCCGGGCAGGATTCGGATCGAAGACCGCGTCGAGAAGGATCAGGCCTATCCGGTGAGGAGGATGGTGAAGCGGACGGCCCGTTCCATCTTCCGCACCCTGATTCGGGCTTAGGGGATGGGATCCGACAGCCGTTTCAGGGTTCGTTTCCTTCTCTCCTGCAATTATCCAGGGAGCGCGGTGCGGTTTACCGCCGATGCGGCGAACGTTTTCGTGCGCCTCGGTGTCCCCACAACGGTTTGGTATCCGGCGGTCGATTGGTGGGACTTCAAGTGGTTCACCATTTCGGGGTTGGGGTTCGAGAAGAAATGGAAGTGGATCCTCAAGGTTTTAAGCGAAGTGGTCATCCAGGTTCCGCAGCGTGAACCCTGGTGCGGGTTCAAGGTTCACCGGATGGATCCCCGAATTCGGGCGCAGCGGTACCGGTGGAGCCCCAATGCCTTGGATTTGAAGGAGGATGAGATCACCGTTGTTCATCCTCCCTACGTCATCCCGCACCTTCTGCGCACCCTTCCTCCGCGAAACATCAAGTTGGTCGGGGTGATGCACATCAACATGGAAGAAGCGATACGATCCCCTTCTCCGGAGATGGCTTCCTGGTTCCGACACTGCCTGGCCCAGGCCCGTCTTCTGGCGTCGATTCCCTGGATCGCGACCAGTGAGAAGGCGGGGCGTGCGGCGCAGCGCCTGGGGGTTCCGATCCGGCGAGTCATCGATACCGGAGTCGACCTCTCCCTCTTCCACCCGCGGCGGCCTTCCTCCGCCTCCTCCTTTGAGCGGCCCCTGGTGGTGACCCTCTTCTGCGATCACAAGGTGCAGAAGGGGCAGGGGACCGGGGTGGAGGCGGTGCGAAGGGTCAAGGAGAGGTATCCGAACAGGATACAGCTCTGTTCCATCGGGCGCGTGCTGCCCGAATTCGCTTCGGCCTTCGACCGTCACTTCGGCTATCTCCATGCTGAGGCGTACGCCGATGCTCTGCGGGAGACGGACATCTTCGTCTATCCCAGTTTGTACGACGGATTTCCCGCGCCTCCGCTGGAGGCCTTGGCCTGTGGGTCTGCCCTCGTCACCACCAGCGTGGAAGGAGTCACGGAATATGCGGCGAATGGGGAGAACTGCCTCCTATGCCGTCCCGGCGACCCGGATGGAATGCAGGTTCAGATCGAACGGCTGCTGCAGGACGCCCCGTTGCGGGAGCGTCTGAGGGCCAACGGCCCCTTGACGGCGCAGGCCTATAGCGTGGAGCGATGCGGACAGGAGCTGCTCGAGTTCCTCCGGGAGGTGTACGAGGAGGAATTGGCGGTTTCTCTGGAGTTGGCGGGAAGTCGAGGATGAGCAGACCGGATCGGGATCTGGCGCAGCGGATGCGCGCCCGGCAGAAGGCGTTCGGATGCTGGACCTCCCTGGGGAATCCTTCCATCACGGAGGTCTTTGCCCGTTCCGGGGTCGACTTTGTGGGGATTGATCTGGAGCACAGCACCATTTCCCAGGAACAGTCGCAGCGCATCATCGCCGCGGCCCAGGCCGGCGGGGCGGCCTGTCTGCCCCGCGTGGCCTCCCACAATGGGGAGCAGATCCAACGCCTGCTCGACTCCGGGGCCGATGGGATCATCCTGCCCAACGTCGTCTCGAAGGAGCAGGTGGAGGATCTGGTGGAATGGTGCAAGTATCCGCCGGTGGGCAAGCGCAGTTTCGGGGTCTCACGGGCTCAGGGCTACGGCTTTGACTTCGACACCTACACCTCCGAGTGGAACGAACGGTCCATCCTCCTGATCCAGATCGAATCGGTGGAGGGGGTGGAGAGGGCGCAGGAGCTGCTGTCCAGCCGCTGGATCGATGGGGCGATGGTGGGTCCTTACGATATCTCCGGTTCCCTTGGGCTGCCCGGCCAACTGTTCCATCCTCAGGTCGTTCAAGCCTGCGGTCGGGTCATTGAGGTCTGCCGGCGCCTGGGGAAGGCATGCGGGACTCAGCTGGTGGAACCGACGGAAGCCCTGATGGCTGAGTCGTTGGAAAACGGCTACACGTTCCTCATTCTCTCTTCCGATGTCTTTCTGCTGTGGAGGTGGAGTCAGCGGATGCGGGAGGCGATCCGGCTCCATCGAGGGGAGGTCCGGACCGTTGCGGAAACAGGCCATATCCCCCGGAGCTAAACAGGCATGGCTGGTTGGGGCGAAGGTCCTCGTCTTCGACTTTGACGGGACCCTGGTCGATTCCAACATGATCAAGGCCCGGGCCTTTGAGCGCTGCTTCGCCGCATTTCCGGATCGGCTCCCGGAGATTCTGAACTACTGCCTGGGGCACCACCACACGCCGCGAGATGTGAAGTTCCGTGTCGTGTATGAACAGATCCTGAGGATTCCTTACACGGCGCAGGTGGAGCAAGCCCTGTTGAACCGGTTTGAGGAGCAGACCACCCAGCCGATTGTGGAAGCGCCCGAAATCCCGGGAGCGGGGCAGTTCCTGGAATGGGCCAGCGCCCGCTTCCCGACAGGGGTCCTTTCCAGCACGCCGGATCCGATTCTCCGAAAGATCCTCAGGCGCCGAGGGTGGGAGAGGTTCTTCTCCTGGGTTCAGGGGGCGCCTGTTGATAAAGCGGCTTGGCTGAGACGGCTTTTTAAGCAGGAACGCCTTCGAGGGAAGGAGCTGCTCTTCTTCGGCGATACGGAGGAGGATTACCGGGCTGGGACATCAGCCGGATGCCTCTTCGTGGCGGTGGGGTCGAATTCGGGGACTCGGGAGTTCCCCCGGTGGATCCGTGATTTCACCGATCTGGATGGGTGAGGTTCTAAGAAATTAAGATGTGCGGCATCTGCGGATTTGTGGGCTTGGACGACGAGGACCTCCTGCGCCGGATGGCCGACCGGATGCGGTACCGGGGACCGGATGACGCCGGGTTCTATCTCGATCCCAGAGCCAAGGCCGGGTTGGGCTGCCGGCGCTTAAGCATCATCGATCTGGAGGGAGGACATCAGCCGATCACCAATGAAACCGGTTCGATCGTCGTGGTGCAGAACGGAGAGATCTACAACTTCATGGAGCTCAGAGAAGAGCTCCAGGGACGGGGGCACACCTTCCGGACTCGGTCCGACACCGAGGTGATTGCCCATGCCTACGAAGAGTATGGAGAGGATTTCTGCCGGCATCTCAACGGCGATTTCGCCATCGCCCTGTGGGATCGGTCCAGAGACCTGCTCCTGCTGGCGCGAGATCGGTTGGGGGTTCATCCGCTCTACACCTGTCAGGTGGGAGACACCCTGATCTTCTCCTCGGAGCTGAAGAGCTTGCTCTGCTGGCCGAAGGTCCCCCGGGAAATCGACCCGGTCGCCGTGGACCGGTACCTGACCCTCCGATATGTCCCTCAGGGGAAAACCCTTTTTTCAAAGATACAGAAGCTCCCGCCCGGATGCCTCCTGACGTTTCAGGGGGGCCAAGCCCGCCTGCGCCCCTATTGGACACTACCGGCGGCGCATGATCATCCTCCCACAGGGCAGTCGCCACGTGAGGCCGAGGAGGTACTCGCCGGTCTGCTTCAGGACTCGGTCCGACTACGAATGCGCAGCGATGTGCCGGTAGGGGCCTATCTGAGCGGCGGGCTGGATTCCAGTCTGATGGTGGGGCTGATGAGCCGGATGAGTTCCTACCCGGTTCGAACCTTCGCCATCGGTTTCGGGACCCGCTGGGACGAGCGGGCGGCGGCCCGGAAGGTGGCCCGTCTCTTCGGCACGGTTCACCAGGAGATGGAAGTCGGGAATCGGGATTTTGAGCTGCTTCCCCGAATCGTATGGCATCTGGATGAACCGATCGGGGATTCGATCATTATCCCCACCTACCGCTTGGCCCAGGAGGCCTCGGGAAAGGTCAAGGTGGTGGTCTCGGGAGAGGGGGCCGATGAAGTCTGGGGAGGATACATCCATCACCTGGCCATTCGCTGCGGATCGTATGCGAAACAGCGGATCACATCCGGGTGGTTGAACACCTTGGGGAGATGGACGGCCGCTTTGCCCACCGGTTTTACCAATCGGCTGTTTCCTTATCCCGCCACGTTGGGGACACGGGGCAAACGGGTGTTTGGATCCTACCTCAAGACCCTCTCCCAAGGCAACCTCAAGCAGGAGTATCTGCTGCTGGCGTCGCTCCATGGAACGGAAGACAAGGCGCGACTCTACACGGAGGAGTTTCAACATTCCCTCGAAGAGGCTGACGAGGAGTGGTTGGACCCCGTCTTGACATCGAACGGATCCCGGCTGAGCCGAGTCATGCAGGTGGATCTCGCCAACTGGCTTCCGGACTACACCCTTTTGAAGCAGGACAAGCTGGGCCTGGCCAACTCGTTGGAGGTGCGGGTTCCTTATCTGGATCATCGGATGGTTGAATTCGCCGCGCAACTTCCGGCCTCCCTCAAGATTCATGGGATGACCACCAAACGGCTGCTGCGTCGGACGGCGGCGAGGGTCCTCCCGGCCGAGGTGTTTCGGGCTCCAAAGAGGGCGTTCACCTTCCGAACGGAGGAGGTGTTCGGCGAAGCCTTCGATCGGTATATCCAGGAGATTCTGGGATCTTCCCGATGCCGGCAGCGAGGGATCGTCTCCCCCGAGCATCTCACCCGGCGGCTCCGCCAGCCGCGGGCGGCCGAGTGGGTGGAAAATAAGCAGCTGTTCTCGTTACTGGTTCTTGAGATCTGGTTCAGGACGTTTGTCGATTCCGATGGAGGGGCGGGGTGAGGGTCGCGGTGTTTGGCGCGGGTCACGTCGGTTGCGTCACGGCTGTTTGCCTGGCGCGGCTGGGACACCGTGTTTGGTTGGTCGAGGTTTCCCCCCACAAGCTGGCCCAGCTGCGCGCCGGCAGGAGCCCGGTAGGGGAACCGGGCCTTGAGAAAGGGTTGGCCAAGTATCTTCGAACCGGTCGGATCGTCCTCGCCCTGAGCGAGGAGGCCACCCGGCGTTCGGAGCTGGCCTTGGTCTGTGTGGGGACACCCAGTCTCCCCGATGGGCTTCCGGACAGCCGTCAGGTGAGAAAGGTGTTTGGCGAGATCCTGAAGGCCTTGGGGCCGCGCCAGTCGTATGTTCTGGTTCTGCGCAGCACCTTGCCCGCCCCCTTGGTGGAAAAGGAGTTGTTGGCCGAGATGAGGGCCGCTTGTCCGAAACGATTCGGACGGGAGGTGGCCTTCGCCGTGAACCCGGAGTTCCTGAGAGAGGGGTCGGCGGTGGCCGATTTCCTGAAGCCCCCGTTCATCATCGTGGGGACGGAACATCCTGCCGCGGGCGCAGCGCTGAGGCGGCTCTATCGAGGAGTCCGGGTCCCTTTTCATGTCGTTTCCATCGGTTCGGCCAGTCTTTTGAAATATGCCTGCAACGCCTTCCACGCCGCCAAGGTGGTCTTCGCCAACGAGGTGGCGAGCATGGCGGAGGTGTTCCGGGCCGATCCGATTCAGGTCATGCGGATCTTCTGCCAGGATGACACCCTCAACATCTCCCCCGCCTATCTGCGGCCCGGCTTTGCCTATGGAGGGTCCTGTCTGCCCAAAGACCTGCGGGCGCTGAACCGGCTGGCCTCCTCTTGGGGGATTGCCTGTCCGCTGGTGCGGGCGGTTCCGGAGAGCAACGCCGCTTTGATCGAGGGAGCTGTTCGGGTGATTGAGCAGCGGGGTCTGCGGAGGATTGCCCTGATTGGATTCAGCTTCAAACCGGACACCGACGATCTGAGGGAGAGTCCTTTGGTCGAGCTGGCGGAGCGGCTCATCGGCAAGGGGTTTGAGTTGAGGATCTTCGATCCGGATATCCGAATGCAGCGGCTGCACGGCCAGAACCTCCGTTATATCGAGCAGCACCTGAAGCACCTGGCCCTTCTCCTGCGCCCGACCTGGAGGGATGCCCTCCGGGAAGCCCAGTTGGTGGTGATCGGGAAGCGGCTCCTGACTCCGGCTCAGATCCGTCGCAGGATTCCGGCCGGCCTGCCGATCCTGGACCTGACGCGAGAAATCTCCCGCCGAGCCCCTTCCGATCGGTCTGCAGAGGGGAACGGAACTGGGGCGGACGGGAAGGTTCTTCGGGGCTTGGCCGTTGGCGCTCCGGTGACGGTCCCATGAACGGTCGGGCCTCCAGCGGGCTGTTTGATGCCCGGTCGCCGTTGCCTCCTGATCCGAGACAGTGGAGAATCTGCCTGGTCCTGCCGACGCGAAACGAATCGGCGACGCTGGAGGAGGTGACCCTTCGGATTCGGGAGGTCTTTCGGAAACACGCCCTCCAGCCGCCGATCCTGTTGATTGCGGACGATTCTCACGATGGGACCCGCCAGATCGCCCACCGGCTGGGGGTCCATGTGGTGATCGGGGGCGGCGGCCTGGGGGTGGCAATGGCCCGGGGGCTGAGGGCCGCCTTGGCGTTCAGACCGGATCTGATCATGTCGGCCGACGCCGATGGCCAATCAGACATGGAAGAGGTGATGCGTTTCTTGGAGCCGATCGCCCAGGACCGGGCCGATCTGGTGATCGGCTCCCGTTTCCTTGAGAAGGGATTGATCAAGTATGGGTACAAGCCGGTCAACCGATTGGGAATGTTCATCCTCTCCCGGATACTGAGAAGGATCACCGGGCTTTCCCTGACGGATTCCCACGGCGGACTCCGGGCCATGCGGCCGGAGGTGGTCAGGGCCCTGGACATCATCGGGACGCATACCTACGTTCAGGAAACGATCATCGACGCCTATGAGAAGGGGTATCGGATCGTGGAGGTTCCCTCCGTCTGGCATCCTCGCAAGCGAGGGAAGTCCCAGGTGGTCGGGTCCGTTTCCAAGTACATCATGTACACCCTCCCCGTGCTGATCATCCGGGCCGGGGTTCATATTCGATGGTCCTACACGGCGGCCTTCATCCTAATCACCGTGGCCCTGAGCTATTTCCTCAGCGTGGTTTGGCAGGCGGGAGGGCGTATCGATCGGATGTTCCCCCGCCTGCCGGCCTTTGTGTTCATCAGCATGATGATCCTGATGAGCATCCAGCTGTTTACCCTGGGATTCCTGATGGAGCTGATGGGAGGAATCAAGTTGCGCGTGGACCGGCTCTCCTCGGAGCGTTCCGAGGAGAGGCCTGAAGAGCTGGAAGGGGTCCTCTCAGGAAAGGGTTGATGCCCCAACAGTTTGCTGAGGAAGGTTTCCGTTGGCTGGTTTACTTCCAGTCGGAGTGGAATGGATTTCACCGGTTCTTCTGCGCGCCCCCGGTCGGGCATGAATGTTTCTTCTACCTGCCGACCTCGCTACTGTCGATTTCCAACATGGCCCGGCTGTTCGGTTATGGGTTCTTCCTCTGGATCGGGTTGGGTCTGGCTTTGGCAACGAGGGACCGCTGGAGTCGGTGGATTTCCAATCGGTCGGTGTCGGCGATCACCCTTGGGTTGGCCCTCTTGCCCTGGTTTGTCTTTTTGAAAATCGAGGGCCTCCGGATACGGCTGGCGCCGGTCTTGCTGGTCTGCGCCGGGCTCCTCTGGTTTCTCCTCCTGGCTACCCTAAGAGGGCAGGGACGGTTTCGATTCGTACCGTGGGTATTGGTCCTGGCGCTCCTGGGTTTAGGGATGGTGAAACAGGAGGGGCTCCTGCGCAACGCCCAGCCCCTTGAAAGGATGCCGGTCTCGGTCTTGAATCCCCAGGAGGTGCTTCGTTCCAAAGAGGGATGGTGGTACGCCGATACGTTGGCCACGACCGCGGGGCTGTGGCGTTACGATCCGGCCTCGGGGCGACAGACCCCTTGGTTTCGCGCTTATCCTCTGATGAGCTTCCGCCAGAAGGACGGCTTCCTTTTCTTGTGTGATGAGTTCGAAGGACGACTTTTGAAGGTGGAGGCGTTGACGCGCAAGAAAATCTGGGCCGCCCCCATCCCTCCCGGGCTGGGGCCCTATCGGCTGGAGGTGACCGACGATTCGATCGTGGCCTTGGGGGAAGGGGGGTATGCCGCGGTGTTCGACCTGGAGGGAAGGAAGCGGGCCGAACGGCTCTTCGGGTTTCCGCTTCCGCATCCCCAGTGGCTGGGGCAGGGTCGAGTCGCTTCGGTAGCGAAGGATCGGTTGTTTCTACGGATCTCCCGAATCGATCCTCCGTCGGACGAGGAGATCCCTTTCCCGCTGCCTCCTCGATGGATCTCCCTTCGATTTCGCGGATCGGACCGGGATAGGATCCCGCTCGTCACCGACACCGCTTACGCCCCCTCCCTTCGGGTCCTGGTTCTTTCCGCCCTGTGGGGCGAGATCTTCCGATACGATTCCGCCCAAGGGCGTTGGCTGCCGACTTTCCGGGTTGGGGCCGGCGTCCATCGGGTTTCGGTGGATGATTCCCATGGACTTCTGTTTACCTACAACCATGCCCGGGGCGCCATAGGGATCTACGACCTGAATTCAGGAAAGCGATCCGGATGGGTCATCGCGCCTGTCTTCGGGGAGCGGCTCTCCCTTTCCCCTTCCACCCAGGAGGCGATCTTGAGCGTCCATGGACCGACCTCTGTTTCGGTCCCAAAGCCGGGAGGATTGTACCGGTTCAGTTACCAACCCTTTCTGCGGCAGGAAGATGTCCCCTAGCGCCTTGTTCCGCGCCCTCCGAACCCCCCTGCTGCTTTGGGGGATCCTAGGCGGCTTCCTGGCCAACCCTATTTGGATTCCAAACCTGACCCTCCTGGCCAACTACAAGGTGAAGGACACGGTGGCATTCGACGTCTTGCAGTTGATGCCCGCCTATTTTCTATACCTGCCAAACGCCGTGGTGGGCTTAACTGTTCTGTTGGGGATCTGGCTCCTTCTGCAGCTCAAGGCCTGGTGGCTGCCCCGGAACCCCAGTCTCCGTTGGGACCTGTGGACCGCTGCGGTCGGTTTTGGAATCTGTTTCTCCATTCCCTTCTGGATGGCCAACGCGCGGGAGGGCTTCCTCCAGATCCTCCTGGCCGGCCTGGTTGTCCTGTTTTTCTGGTCTTTCTGGCTGCTCAACGCGGGGCTTATGCTCACGGGCCGTCTCCTTCAACGTTTCCCCTGGGTGAATCTCCTCCTGGAGGGGACCTTTCCTTTCTCCGACCTTTTCTTTTTCCGGCTCCTTCAAGATCGGATAAAGGCAGGACGCTGGCTACGATCCCTGCCTTCCTTCTCAGCGATCTTCCTACTGGCCTTGGCGCTGGCCTTCGAGGTCAGGGTCCTTTGGGACTCCATTCCTGCCCAGCGGATCCCCGTCCCGGTTTTCACCGCCTCCTATGCTCAGCATGACGAGAAAGGTTTCTGGTTCTCCAACGACAACTGGTGGGATCCGATGAGCGGGATCTGGTATTACGATGAGCGATCCCAAACAGGGTTTCCCTACATCCGGGCGGGGGACGTGCGCCGATTCCATTTTGACGGGAAGGATTTCGTTTTCTATGACCGAGCCGATCATTCGATGGTAAGGATGGAGGGATCGACCCGTCGGACCCTCTGGAGAGTTCCAGTGAACAATCCGAGGGGGACCCTTGAGGTTGTCCCGGGTCCTGGGTGGTACCTGACAGAGGGGGAGGAGGGACAGATCAGTCTCTTTGATGATCAGGGGCGCCTTCTGGCAGAGCGTGAGTTTCCGGTTCGGACTTGGGAGCCCTGCGTCCTCAATGACGGGCGGATCGCGTTCGTCTCCGGAGACCTTGTCCTGCGGATCTGGGACGCGGATCTGGCCCGAGGGGAAGAGATTCCACTCCCCGTGGGAGAAGGGATTTCGGGCTTTTCTTATGAGCAGGGGCACGGCCATCTTCGAGCGGTCGTCCAATGGATGGACTATGGGCGCCTGAGGGACGTGCTCTATGTCCAAACTCTGTGGGGAGAGATCTACCGGTACGACGTGAAGCAGAGACGGTGGCTCACACCCCTGAAGACCCATCCGGGGCTGCGGGCGGTTGCCGTGGATGAAGCCAACGGCCTGATTTTCGCCGCGAACTACTTCCAGGGATATATTGACCTGATCGATTTGGATTCGGGCAAGCATGTGGCCTACATCTTGGCCAACAGCCTGTCACGCTTCATCAATCTGGATCCGACAACCCAGCGGGGAGTGATGAATACCCATGGGTACGGCGTCTGGCGCTTCGACTATGGGGCCGTTGTGCGGCGCCGCGCCGGGCTGGATCAGCCCGTTCGGATGGTTCGGAGTCGTTCGGAAGGGCCCTGAAGGATGGCTCCGGGCTCCCTTGAGGGGAAGGTGGCGGTCGTCATCGGAGGGATGGGGCATCTCTGCTCCGTGTTGGCCCGGGCTCTGAAGGAAGCCGGCATGCAGGTCGTCATCTTGGATCGGTCGGTTCCTCGGAGGCGGCTCATGGAACTGGAGGCCCTGCCGTGCGATGTCACCTCGAAAACGGGCCTTCTGCGCTGCCGGGACCGGATCCTGCGCCGGCACGGAAGGGTGGATCTTCTTCTCAATGGGGCCGGCGCCAACGCCCCGACCCCCTTCTTCCGGATCTCCAGGCAGGAGATCGACCGGATCCTGGGGGTCAACCTGATCGGCACCCTTTACGGCTGCCAGGTGTTTGGAGAAGAGATGGTTCGCCGCCGTTCGGGCAGCATCGTCAACTTCACCTCCGTTTCGGCCGGTCCGCCTCTGTCGAAGGCGTTTGTCTATTCCGCGGCGAAGGCAGGGGTGCTCAACCTGACGCAGAATCTGGCCCGGGAATGGGCCCCCTTCCATGTTCGGGTCAATGCCCTGCGGCCCGGTTTCTTCCCAACCTCATGGAGCATGAAGCGCTTCATCGATCGACAGAGGAAAGTGAAGATCCTCAACCACACGCCGATGGGGCGGTTCGGCCGTCCGGAGGAGCTGATCGGAGCCGTGCTCTGGCTGGCTTCCGATGATGCCGGTTTTGTTACCGGCTCTGTCGTCACGGTGGATGGCGGATTCACCGCCATGACGATATGAGAAATACCCGCATCGTTGCCGTGACCGGCGGGACCGGGGGGATCGGTCGGGCCATCACCGAGCTTTTTCAGAGCAGAGGAGATCAGGTCGTGGTGGGATCCCGTTCGTCTGAAGAGGGCGGCCTGCCTTCGGGAGTCGTCGCGCTCACCCTCGACGTTCGCTCCCGCGAGCAGGTGGAACATTTCGTTGAGGAGGTCGTGCGGCGCCTCGGACGGTTGGATCTCTTTGTCAATTGCGCCGGGGTTTCCCGCTGGCGGGCGGTTGACCGGATCGATGATGATTTCGCAGCGGAGATTCTTGAAACGAATCTGCTGGGCACCCTCTGGGGCTGCGCCGCGGCGGCCAGGGTGATGGGCCCGGGGAGCTGCATCATCAACATCTCTTCTCTCGCCGGCAAGCGGGGGAGCGCCAACAACGTTGTTTACTGCGCGGCCAAGTTTGCCGTCAATGGGATCACCCAGGCCTTGGCGAAGGAGCTGGGCCCTCGGGGCATCCGAGTCAATGCCGTCTGTCCCGTCTACGTGGCCACGGAGCGCCTTCGCTCTTCCTTATCCGAGTCCGACTCCCCGGCCCAAGGGAAGGGTGTGGAGTCGTACCTCGAATCTTTCGCGTCGACGCAGACCGCCCTGGGAAGGTTGCCGACCGCCCAGGAGGTGGCGGAGGCGGCCTACTATCTCTCCGGTCCCGCGGCCTCGGCGATCACCGGGCAGTGCCTCAATGTCGATTGCGGAACCCTTCCGCAGTAGGACGGGGGATGCCTAAGATCAAGGTAGCCCCGCTCGGCGGGACTTCCCTAGACAAAAACTTCAAGGTAGCCCCGCTCGGCGGGACTTCCCTAGAACTGATCCCGATACCCATGAGGAGATCCCGAGGAATTCAGGAACCCAAGCCGTTCGTGGTGAGCCTGTCGAACCACGGACGGCGAAGAGCCGTTCCGTTCGCCCTTCGACAAGCTCAGGGCGAACGGAAGGAAAATCTCCGGATTCCCGATGGGGTAAAGGGATCACCCCTAGACAAAAACTTCAAGGTAGCCCCGCTCGGCGGGACTTCCCTAGACAAAAA
>CAZRTR010000006.1:0-49715 GCA_964603095.1 uncultured Planctomycetia bacterium | reverse complement strand
TCCTACCTGGCCAACCTGTACCACTTCGTGCTGACCGATCTGCCCCACGAGATGGACCGGACCGTCTTCAAGGCCCTCGCGCAGGCCGACTGGATCCATCTGGTCTGCGACAACAGCCGACCTCACCTGGAGGCGACGGGGCAGCTGATCCAGGATCTGGAGAAGACCCTTCAGCAGGCGAAGGACCGGATCCGGCTGATCGTCAACGAGGTGAAGGCGGGGGTGAGCGTCGAGGAGCGGATGACGATCCTGGAGCATAAGATCTACGCCACCCTGCCGCTGGTGGAGGAGACCCCGGCGGCCGGGCATCCGGTCGTCCTGGCCCACCCGGAGTGGGACTACGCTCGAGCGATCCGGCGGATCAGCCGGGAAATCGGAGAGGTGCTGGTCGGGCTCGTGCTGGGATCCGGCGCGGCGCTGGGGCTGGCGCACATCGGGGTGTTGAAGGTGCTGGAGGAGGAGAAGATCCCGATCGACATCGTCGCCGGCTCCTCCATCGGGGCCCTGCTGGGGGCCCTCTGGGCCAAGGGGTTCTCTTCGAAGGAGATGGAACAGATCGCCGGGACGTTCCGCCCGAAGCGGTCGCTGCTGAAGCTGATTGACCCCTCCCTCCCAAAGTTCGGAATCTTCAAGGGGGGACAGGTGACCCGGCTCCTGAATCAATACCTGGGAGGGTTGAGTTTCCGGGACTTAAGGATTCCGCTGAAAGTCACCGCCTGCGATTACAGCCGCCGGGAGCTGGTCGTTCTCGACGAGGGCTCGGTCGTTCAGGCGGTCCGGGCCTCGGTCTCGATCCCGGCGATCTTCGAGCCGATCAAGGTGGGGGGGCGCTACCTGATCGACGGGGGGGTGCTGGATCCGGTGCCGGTGGATGTCCTGGCCCAGATGGGAGTCCACAAGATCATCGCGGTCAACGCCCTGCCCAGCCCGGAGGACATCCACCGGCGACACGAGGAGCTGCATCAGGAACGGGAGCAGCTGTACAGGGAGGCGGTGGCGATGGGGATCTTCAGCGTCTGGAAATACAGGATCCGCCGGGCCTGGTGGAACTGGCTCGACTCCAACATCTTCGACGTGATCATGCACACGATGCAAGGGATGGAGTACGTCCTGGCGGAGGCCGGCTGCGCCCAGGCCGACGTGGTGCTGCATCCGACGGTGCCGCGGGTGAACTGGTTCGAGTTTTACAGCGTCGACCAACTGATCCGCCGCGGAGAGGAGGAGGCGCGGGCGAACCTGCCGGCGATCCGGAAGCTCGTGTTTGAAACCTAGAGGGGCAACGACATGGCGATTTATAAGGTCGGCGTGGTGGGGGCGGGGACGATGGGGGCGGGGATCGCCCAGGTGATCTCCTACAACGGGATACCGGTGGCGCTCAAGGAGGTCAACGAGGAGTTCCTGAAGCGGGGGCTCGCCACCATTCAAAAGGTGTACCAGGGTCGGGTCGACAAGGGACGGATGACCCCTCAGGAGATGGAGGAGAAGATGCGCATCGTCACCCCCACGACGAGTTATGACCTGTTCAAGGACGTGGACCTGGTGATCGAGGCGGTCCCCGAGAAGATGGAGTTGAAGACGGAGATCTTCCGGACCCTCGATTCGATCTGCTCTGCCGGAGCGATCCTGGCCAGCAACACCTCCGCCCTGTCGATCTCCGGGTTGGGATCGGTCACCCAGCGCGCGCCCCAAGTGGTGGGAATGCATTTCTTCTATCCGGCCCACGTGATGAAGTTGGTGGAGGTGATTCCAGGGCTTTTGACCAGCGACGAGACGGTGGAGCAGGTTACCGCCTTCGCCGAGGGGTTACGCAAGATCCCGGTCCGGGTGAAGGAGTGCCCCGGTTTCCTCGTGAACCGGCTGCTGATGCCGTACCTGAACGAGGCGGTCCTCTGTTTGGAACAGGGAGCCGCCGGAATCCCGGAGATCGACCAGGCGATGACGAATCTGGGCTGGCCAATGGGACCCTTCACCCTGATCGACGCCCTGGGGCTGGACATCTGCGCGGAGGCGGGAAAGGCGCTCTGGCAAGGGTACGGGGATCGGATGCACCCGGCGTCCCTCTGGAGCTGGATGCTGGAGCAAAAGCGGCTGGGGCGAAAGAGCGGGCGCGGCTTCTACGACTATTCCAAGGCGGGCCCGACCGAACCGGGGCAGAGGGACGAGACGTTTGAAAAGGAGCTCCGAGCCAAGTTCCCCGCGAAAAGCCCCACCCCCTTCAGCCCGGAGCGGCTGATGACCTTAATCATCAATGAAGCGGTTTTGGCGTTGCAGGAGGGGATCTCCTCCCCCAGCGAGATCGAGATGGCGGTAGTGGCCGGCTTAGGGTACCCCCCCTCCAAGGGGGGGCTGCTCCACGCGGCCGACCAGATAGGGATCGACGTTCTGGTCGATCGGCTGGACCGGTTCACGAAGGAGCTGGGGTTCCGTTTCCATCCGGCGTACCGACTGCGCACGATGCGCAACGCCGGCCATCTGGGAGTCAAAGCGAAACAAGGCTTCTTTAGCGCCTAGGAGGGTTTGATGGCGGACACTCAATATCTTGGAATTTCCACGCAGGAACAGATCTGCACGATCACGATCAGCAACCCGCCGGCCAACCTGCTCTCTCGGGCGGTCCTGACGGAGCTGCGTGTCTTTCTCGATGAGAATGCCAAGAGTCCCCCCTTCAAGGTCCTGATCATCACGGGGGCCGGCGCCTTCTTCATCGTCGGGGCCGACATCAAGGAGATCGCGGGGCTCAAGGACGCGGCCGAAGGGAAGGAGGCGGCAACGCTGGGCCAAATGGTGTTCAACAAGCTGGAGATCTTCCCCGTCCCGGTGATTGCCGCCATCAACGGCCACTGCCTGGGAGGCGGCAACGAGATGGCGATGGCCTGCTCGATCCGGATCGCCAGCGACCGGGCCCGGTTCGGGCAGCCGGAGATCAACCTGGGGATCATTCCCGGCTTCGGCGGAACCCAGCGGCTTCCCCGGATCGTGGGCCTCAGTCGAGCATTGGAGGTGATGCTGACCGGCGACATGATCAACGCCGCCGCCGCCCTGGAGATGGGGCTGGTGACGAAGGTGGTCCCGGAGCCGGAGGTGATGAAGCAGGCCCTGGGGCTGGCCAAGAAGATCGCCGGAAAGAGCCGGCAGGCGATCGAGCGGATTCTGACCGCCGCCCGGGAAGGGCTTCGGGGATCGCTGGAGGAGGGGTTGCAGCGGGAGGCGGAGCTGTTCGGACAGATCTGTCAGACCCAGGATATGCAGGAGGGTTTGACCGCCTTCTTGGAGAAGCGCCAACCCAAGTTCCAGGATAAATGACGCCGAAGGCGTCATCCTCGCGTACGCGAGGATCGGTCCTCGATCAGAGAGTTCGAGGACGACCTTCGGGTCGATTCCCGCTGGAGCTTGCCCTCGGCTACGACCGAGGGCGGGAATGACGGAGGTTAGGATGGGTGATTGGAAGACAATCCCGGAGATGGTGTTCGCCCAGGCCGAGGCCGGCCGGGGGCGGACCGTCTTACAGGTCAAGCGGCTGGGCAAATACCAGGAGATCTCCTGGGAACAGCTGATCGAGCAGGTCGAACAGATCGCCCTCGCCCTGCTCGATCTGGGATTAAAACCGGGGGACCGGGCCGCGATCCTGTCGGAGAATCGACCCGAGTGGGTGGCGGCCGATTTGGGAATCCTATCGGCCGGCGGGGTGACCGTGCCGATCTACACCACCCTCACCTCCGAGGAGATCAGCTACATCCTGAAGGATTCCCAGGCCCATTTCATCTTTGTCTCCAACCCGGAGCTGATGGCAAAGCTCGTTCCCCTGCAGGAGAGGATGAATCTCAAGGTGATCTTGTTCGACGCCCCCTATCGGGTCAGCGGTCCCCGCGTCTGGTGGCTCGGGGAGCTGCTGGGCCTGGGAAAAACGGCCGGGCCGGAGGCCCGAGCGACGCTGGAGGAACGGCTCCGGCAGGTCAAGCCGGACGATCTGTGCTCCCTCATCTACACCTCCGGGACGACCGGCCCTCCGAAGGGGGTGATGCTCACCCACGACAACTTCCTCTCCAACTGCCGGGCCGTCCGGGAGGTGCTGCCGGTGACGAAGGAGGATCTGCTCCTGTCTTTCCTTCCTCTGTCGCACGTCTTCGAGCGGATGGCCGGATACTACTTCCCCCTTTCCGTGGGCGGGCAGATCGCTTACGCCGAGAACATGGAGACCGTCGCGACGAACCTGCTGGAGGTAAGGCCCACGATGATGACGGCGGTCCCCCGCTTCTACGAGAAGCTTTACGCCCGGATCCAGGAGCAGATCCTCTTGGCGCCGGCCGTCAAACGGAAGATCTTCCGCTGGGCGGAATCGGTGGGCCGTCGACGGGCGCAGCGCCTCTTGAATGGGCGGGCCGTCCCGCCGGCGCTTGTCTTTCAGCACCGGATCGCCGACCGGCTCGTCTTCTCCAAGCTGCGGACCCACCTGGGGGGGCGGCTGCGCTTCTTCGTTTCGGGAAGCGCCCCCCTATCCAGGGAGCTGGCCGAGTTCTTCTACGCCGCCGGGATCCTGATCCTGGAAGGGTACGGCCTGACGGAAACCTCCCCGGTCATCTCGGTCAACCGGTTGGATCGGTTCCGGTTCGGCTCGGTGGGGATTCCCCTGCCCGGCGTGGAGGTTCGGATCGCCGAGGATGGCGAGATCCTGACCCGAGGCCCTCACGTGATGATCGGCTACTTCAACCAGCCGGAGCCCACGAAGGAGGCGATCGACTCGGAGGGTTGGTTCCACACCGGGGATATCGGAACCCTGGACGCCGACCGGTTCCTCACGATCACCGACCGGAAGAAGGATCTGATCAAGACCTCGGGAGGCAAGATGGTGGCCCCTCAGAATCTGGAGAACGCCTTGAGGCGGGATCCGTTCATCGCCGACTGCGTGGTGATCGGGGACCGCCGCAAGTACCTGACCGTCCTGATCGTGCCGACCCTCTCGAAGCTGGTGTCGTTCGCCAAAAGCCGGGGGCTCGCTCATGAGGATCCGGCGGCCCTCGTCCGGCACCCTCAGATCGTGGAGCTGTTCCAGGAGAAGGTGGAGCGTCTCAACCAGCGACTCGCCTCCTTCGAGCAGCTCAAGAAGTTCACCCTGCTGGCGGAGCCGTTCACCTCGGCCGGGGGGGAGCTGACCCCCACCCTGAAGGTGAAGCGCCGTGTGATCACGGAGCGATGCGCCGCCGAAATCGAGGCGATGTACAAAGAATGACGAACGGGACGGGCACGATCTGTTCGACGGACGGACTGAGATTGTTCACGCGCAGGTGGGAGCCGACGGGAAAGCCCAAGGCGGTCTGTCTCCTCGTGCACGGGCTGGGGGAACACAGCGGCCGGTACGAGCGGCTGGCCCAGGACCTCACCTCCCACGGTTTCTTGGTCCGGGCGATGGACCACCGGGGACACGGCCGGTCCGAAGGACAGCGGGGGGATTGCCGATCGATCGACCAGCTCGTGGGGGATCTTCATCGATTCGTGGAGGCGGCCGTCCAGGAAAATCGGGATCTGCCCCGAGTGGTGATCGGCCACAGTCTGGGAGGACTGATCGCCCTTTACTACGCCGCCCGGCATCCGCAGACCATCCGGGCGGTGGCGGTCTCCTCCCCCGCCCTGGCGCTGGCCCAGGAACCGGCCATCGCGAAGAAAGCTCTGGTGCACGGCCTGGCCCGGATCGCTCCACCCACCCCCGTTCCCAATGGGGTCAATCCGTCGGCGCTGTCGCACGATCCGGCGGTGGTGGAGCGATATCTGACCGATCCGCTGGTTCACCGGGTGGTCACGGCCCGGTGCGCCGTGGCCCTGCAGCGGGCGATGCGCCAGGCGCTGGAGTTGGCCCCGAGGATCTCCATCCCCTGTCTGATCCTCCAGGCCGGCAGCGACCTGATCTGCGACCCGGAGGCCACCACCCGGTTCGCCGGCCAGGTAAAGGGAGCGCCTACATTGTTTCACCGCTACGACGGGCTGTACCATGAGATCTTCAACGAACTGGACCGGAACCGAGTCGTCGGAGATCTGATCCAATGGCTCAAGGGGGTTGCGGGGTGAAACGGCTCCTGGCGTTGGCGTTGCCGCTGATCGCCGTCGTGCCGCTGGTCCCGCCGATCTCGGCGCAAATTTTCAAGTGGAAAGAACCGGCCTTTCAGATTCCCCTCTTGATCGAAACACCGATCCGGATCCGGGTCGATCCGTACGGCTCCGGTGAATTCGGGGCCCCGCGCAGCGGAGGCCGCCAACACCGGGGGGTCGATCTTGCCGCTCCAATCGGGACCGAGGTGCTGGCCTCCAAGTCGGGGACCGCTTTCCTCGGGCAGCTCAAAAACGGGATGGGCCGCTACGTGAAGATCCGGCATCCGGACGGATCGATGACCCTCTACGGACACTTGAGAACGATCGACATCCGGGACCGGCAGCGGGTCCACCGGGGGGATCGGATCGGCAGCGTGGGCAAAAGCGGCAATGCCCGGCGCCGCTTGATCAAGCCGCACCTGCACTTTGAGGTCTGGAGCGCTCAGGGGGAGCCGGTGGATCCGCTACCGCTGCTGGAAGCCGCTTATGGCGAGGGATGATCGAATCGGAGAATCGGTGAATCGGAGAGTGGGCGAGGAAAAGAAAGTGCACGCCCTCACGTCGCCGTTTCTCCGTTTCTCCGTTTCTCCGTTTCATGCCTCTGCGCTCCTTGCTGTCCTCACCGGGTGCGCGACGATCTACAACCCGGCCACGCAGCGGCAGGAGACGGTGCTGGACACCCCTGTGGAGATCGCCCTGGGGAACGTGGCCCGGGCTCAGATGGGATTGACGACGCTGAAGATGGGGAAGGTCGCTCCCGAGGATCTGGCCCGGGCGCAGGCGATCGGTCAGCGGCTGGCGAAGGTCAGCGATCGGCAGGACCTTCCCTACCAGTTCGGGGTGATCCGGGATAAGAGTCCAAACGCTTTCACCTTGCCCGGGGGAACGATCTACGTTCACACCGGGATCCTTGAGAGGGCCGACGACGACGAGCTGGCCGGTGTGATCGCCCATGAGATCGGGCATGTGGCGGCCCGCCACGTGGCCAAACACCTGCAGGCGGACCTGGGGTTCACCGTGCTGCTCAACGTGGCTCAGGCGGCCGGCGTGGGGTCCGAGTCGGCGAGGATGGCCGACTCCCTCTACGAGCTGTTCAGCCGCGGATTCAGTCGGCAGGATGAGCTGGAGGCGGATCGGTTGGCGATCCGATACACCTCCCGGGCCGGGTATAATCCCAAGGGGCTGATCACCTTTTTCGAGAAGATGTTGGCGGAGGAACCGGAAGGGGCTCTGCAGAAGGCGGCCGTCTGGCAATCGACCCACCCTCTGACCAGCGAGCGGATCGCCCAGGCGAAGAAGGAGCTGGCGATGGCCGCCGAGGGAACCCTTCGACTGGGCTCAGGACAGGCCTTCTGCCCGGAATGCGGGAGGACCTATGATTCGAAGGCGAAATTCTGTGAAAGGGATGGAACGCCGTTGAAAAAAAGGCGATGATCCGCCTCGTCGCAATCTGGTTGGCGCTACTGGCCAGCACGATCCTTCTGCTGATGCTTCGGGAGGATCGACTGGTGGCTGAGGGAAAGGTTCCCTTGGGCCGCTTAAGGCGGTTCTGGTTCAAGGGGGAACGCCGCCGGGCCCCTCGGTACCGGGTCGATTGGGAGGTCCGGTACCAGCGGGCGGAGCCGCCGACCTCCGTTCGTCCTGAGCCTGTCGAAGGACGAACGGCCCACGCGTCGAGGGGCCAGGACGACCAGCGGGGAGAAGAAGCGGCTCGAACGCGGGACTTAAGCCGAACTGGGATGGGGCTCATCCTCCGGGAGCGCGTGGAAGTAGGCAGCTTCCTCCAACTGGAATTGATCCCCCCCGGCGAATCCCCGCCCTTGCCGGTCATCGGCCAGGTGACCTGGACGCGGGAGGTGCCTTCCTCGGATCATCCGGCGGAGCAGGGGGCTTCGGCCGGGGAACGGCTCTTCCTCATCGGGATCCGATTCCAGCCGTTGGACGAAAATCTGGCGGCTTCGATGTCCGACGCCTTGTCCGGAATCCGTCGATTATCCGCGCAGGAGAAGGCCAAGGTCTATTCCAAAGCAAAACGAGGGCTTCTGCTGGCCGATCTGGCCCTGACGGTGTCGGCGCTGGCGATCCTCCTGGCCTCCGGCTGGGCCCGGACGCTCGAGGGCTGGATCACCGGGCGGATCTCCCTCTGGCCGGCCCAGGTGGCGGTCTACGTCGGATCGATTGGATTGGGAATGGCTTTGGTGGGGCTCCCTCTCGATTGGTTCGGCTCCTTTGTGTTGGAACACCGATTTGGGCTAGCCACACAGCGGTTCGGCCAATGGCTGTGGGATTTCTTGAAGCGGTTTTGCATCGGAGGAATCCTGGGGCTGCTGGTCGTGGAGGGGCTGGTCGCTTTGATCCGTTGGCGCCCTCAAACCTGGTGGGGATGGGCCGCTTTTGCATGGATTGGCTGGTCCACCCTGCTGACTCGATTGGCTCCGACGCTGCTGATCCCGATCTTTTACAAGCAGCAGCCGCTGAAGGACTCTGACTTACGCCAGCGGCTGGAGTCGTTCCTCGAACGATGCAAGGTTCGGGTGCGGGGGATCTTTGAGCTGAACTTGAGTCGAACGACTCGAAAGGCCAACGCCATGCTCTGCGGGCTTGGGGGCACCCGCCGGGTCCTGGTGAGCGACACCCTGTTGAGCACCCACACCCCGGAGGAGATCGAGGTGGTGCTGGCCCATGAGATCGGGCATCATCGTTTTCATCACCTGGGGCTTCTGATCGCCGTCGGAGCCGTGGGGACGGCTTTCAGCTGTTTCGTCGTCCACCGTCTCGCGCAGGACTGGCTCAATCCATTGGGGTTGAAGGGGCTCACCGATCTGGCCGCCCTTCCGTTGATCGGGCTGGTCTTCCTGGGGACGGGCCTCGTGGGAATGCCGGTCTCCAACGGGATCTCCCGTTGGTTGGAGCGACAGGCCGACCGGTTCGCCCTGGAGACCACGGGACATCCGAAGGCCTTCATCTCCACGATGCGCCAGCTGGCGAAACAGAATCTGTCGGAGACCGATCCTCCCCGCTGGGTGGAGTGGCTCCTGTATGATCATCCTCCGATCGCGAAAAGAATCGTGATGGCGCAGGAGTACGAAAAGCGAGGGTAGATGTCGGACTGTATCTTCTGTAAGATAGTGGCCAAGGAGATCCCGGCGAAGGTGGCGTATGAGGACACTCAGGTGATGGCGTTTCATGATATCCACCCGCAGGCGCCGGTCCATCTTCAGATCGTTCCCAAACAGCACATCGCCCGGGTGTCGGAGCTGGATGCCAAGACGATTCCGCTGATGGGGACACTCGTGCTGACGGCCAATCGCCTGGCGAAGGAGCTGGGGATCGCGGAGCCGGGGTATCGGCTGGTGGTCAACTGCAACCCGGGCGCCGGGCAGTCGGTGTACCACCTGCACCTGCACCTGTTGGGCGGCCGCCCGATGAAGTGGCCTCCCGGATAATATGACGAAATCTTACGACGTCATCGTGATTGGGGCGGGGCCGGCGGGAAACATCTGCGCCTATTTGACCGCCAAGGCGGGGCTGTCCACCCTCGTCCTGGAGGAGCATGAATCGCCGGGGCTGTTCGTCAACTGCACCGGGATCATCGGAGTGGAGGCCTTCAAACGGCTCAACCTTCCGACCGACCAGATCTTAAGCAGCTTACAGACGATCACCTTCTACGCCCCCTCCGGCCGCTCCTTCCGGTACGACCCGGGTCAGCCGCTGGCCCATGTGGTCAGCCGCCTGCAGTTCGACCAGGCGTTGGCCGAGCTGGCGAAAGAGGCGGGGGTGGTCTACCGCTACGGCGTTCACATCCGATTGATCCGGGTCGACTCCTTCACGGTGGAGCTTCGGGAGAGGGAGGAGGATCTCCAGCCGATCTGCGGTCGAGTGGCGGTGATCGCCACCGGCTTCGGAAGCAACCTTCCGCTTCAGGTCGGCCTGCAGGGACCCCGGGCGATCGTCTACGGGGCCCAGGCCGAGGTGGAGATGACCGGCCTCAAGGATGTGGAGATCTATCTGGGCAAGGAGGTGGCCCCGGAGGCGTTCGCCTGGGTGGTGCCGCTGGCCCCTTCGACCAACTCAGGGCAGGCCCCTGGCCGGGCTCGGGTCGGGCTGGTGGTGGCCAAAGAGGCGCCCCGCTATTTCCAGAATTTCCTGCGCCATCCCTCGATCCGCGACCGGATCCAGACGGAACAGCCGAAGATGCTCTTGAGCCCGATCCCGATCGAGCCGATCGAGCGCAGCTACGCCGACCGGGTCCTGGTGGTCGGAGAGGCGGCCGGCCAGGTCAAGACAACCACGCAGGGCGGAATCTACTACGGGATGCTCTGCGCCGCCATGGCGGCCGAGACGATCCGGCGGGCATTCCAGAAGGACGATTTCCGGGCCCAGTCGCTGCGCTCCTACGAGCGGAGCTGGCAACAGGCGATCGGCCAGGAGCTGAAGGCCGGGCTCTCCCTGCGGGAGCTGTTCGGGCAGTTGAGCGACGCCCAGATCGACGCGATGGTGGAGCTGGGAACCCACGACGACATCATCGGGCTGGTCAAGCGGCTGGCCCAGTTCGATTGGCACCGGGAGCTGATCCAGACCTCTCTGCGGCTGCCGGCCCTGAAGGAAGTGGCCCGCCGAGGGCTCTGGTAGCCCATGGGGTGGCTCAACCGTTACCGGTACCCGAACACGCGCCAGTACCTGCGGCTCTCCGCCCCCTGGCCAATCCGGATCGAACGTCGCTCCGGCCCCTCCGAGCGGCGTGATCAACCCTCCGAGGATCGCCGCATCAGCATCACGAAGGATGTCAGCGCCGGGGGAATCGGGCTGGCGGTCAAAGAGATCGTCCCGGTCGGAAGCCCAATCTACGTGGAGATCTTCATCCCGCCGCTGAACCGAACGATCTGCGCCAAAGGACAGGTGGTCCGGGTAAACGCCCAGCGGAACAACTTCGATCTGGGGATCCGTTTCGTCCAGATCGATCCCGAAGAACGGACGGCCCTCAACGAGGCGATCCTGCAGTTCTACACCCCCGAGCAGCAGGCCCGCCACCAGGGGACCTGGCGGCGGAAGGTGGCATGACCCGGCGTCCCGTTCGCCCTGAGCCCGTCGAAGGGCGAACGTATCGGAACGCTCTCCTTCGTGCTTCGACAAGCTCAGCACGAACGGTTCTTATCCTTGGAGCCATCCTAGGTTGCACACCCCTCGTTCTTGCGTACGAGCCCCGCCCCATCACACCGGTGGAGGTGGGCAAGCTCCCCCGCACGGCGGAGGAGACCACGACCTTCTGGGATTTCCTCAACGAGCGGACCGAGATCGGGTTCGGGTTTGATGAGATCTATGAGGACAATCTGCTCCTTCAGGACAGCAACAAGCAGGAGGATTTCCTGAGCATTCCGGAATTTCAGATGCTGTTCGCCGACCCCCGAGGGGCGGTCCTGTACGGGTTCAACTATGAGATCAACCTGTACCGGTACCACCGCCTGGACCGCAACGCCATCGACCACGACCTTTTGGCCTTCTTCGACTACGACCCCGGGGGCCGCTATAGGGTCCGAACCAACTACGACATGGACGTGGACCACCGGCTTGTCTTCGGAGCGGAGAAGATCGACATCACCCGGCGATCTTCCGATTTCCAGCGGTCGGTGGGGCATACCGGGACGGTCAGGCAGCGGTACGCCTTGAACGAAACCAACGCCCTGGTACAGACCACCAGCTACTCGGTCTACGACGACCAGACGATCTCCGACGCGGAGACCGACCGGCGCATGTTTAACGCGATTTTGGATTTCGACCATGACTTGAAGCCGGGCTGGACCCTCTTTTCCGGCTATCAGTTTACCAAGACGGAGATCCCGGGGAATAAACTGAAGAACTCCAAAACCCATGGATGGCGTTTAGGCGCCCGTTACGAGGCGACCGAGATCGCGGAGCTGGATGCCACCTTCACCATCGATCGGCAAAAATTCAAGGCGGGAGGCCAGAACACGAACCTGGGCTTTTCCGGCTTTTGGAAATACCGGGCCGGGCCCCGAACCATTTTGAAGCTCGGCTACACCAACGCCTGGGGAACCTCCTTCCTTGCAGGCCGCCGCCGGTATCGGAGCAGCCGCCCCTCCATCGAGGTAACGTACGAACTGACCCCGCTCATGAACTGGTTGGGCGGTGCAGGATACGAAAAACAGAAGTCCGGTTCCGGAGACGCCCTCTCCGGAACCGCGGCGGCGACGGAAGGCCGCCGGTACAGTTTGAACACCGGGTTCGATTGGCAGGTCCGGGAGAACTCACGCCTCACACTCAAGGGAGAGTACGTTCGGTCCAAAAGCAGTGATTACACCAATCGGATCCTGTCGCTGGCGTTTGAGACGAATCTTTAGAGCCGGCTGTAGTCTCCTGCTCTTGCTGCCGGCGCTCGCCGGCTGCGGGCACGGGCTCCTGCTCGGGGGTGTTTCGCCCGGCGATTTGGTGAACGAGCCGTACCCTCTGCGGGTGGGGGACGAGCTGGACATCTCCGTTTGGGGGCAGACGGAGCTGACCCGACGAGTCCAGGTCCGGGAGGATGGGACCTTCCTCCTTCCTCCGATCGGATCGGTTCAGGCGGCGGGCCGTCCTCTGGAAGTGATCGAAAAGGAGGTCCAAGAACGTCTGAGCCGCCAGACCCGGCCGGAAGAGCCCGAAGAGCCAGAGGCCACCTCTTCCCCCCGGCGAACCGTCTCGATCGAGGAGGCCTCCAAACAGATCTACCGGTTCCAATGGGGGGATGAGCTGGACATCTCGGTCTGGAGCCACGACGACCTGAACCGGAAAGCCCAGATCCGAGAGGATGGGACCTTCTCCTTCCCTCTGATCGGATCGGTGAAGGCGATCGGACGCTCCCCCCAGGAGGTGGAGCAGGAGATCCAGGAGCGGCTGGATCAGGAGTTCCTGGTGAACCCCCAGGTGACGGTCCGGCTCTACGGCGCCCGATTCTCCGTGCTCGGTGAGGTGCAGAGCCCAGGGTGGTACGCCACCGAAGGGACGACCGACCTTCTGACGGCGATCAGCCAGGCGGGGGGGATCACCAAATCCGGTTCCAGCCGGGTGGAGATTATCCGGGGCCAGGGAAAGGAGAAGGTGACGATCCCCGCCAGCATCGACCGGATCCTGGAGGGGGAGCAGCCAAGCATCCCGATCTTTCCCCGGGACACGATCTACGTGCACGGGCATGCCCTGGAGGGGTTGCAGGTCACGGTCCGGCTGTATGGGGGCCGGTTCTCCGTGCTGGGGGAGGTGGAGCGGCCCGGCTCCTACCCGATCGAAGGGGCGATCGACCTGTTAACCGCGATCAGTCAGGCAGGCGGGACAACCAAGTTCGGCTCGGCCCACGTGGAGGTGATCCGGGGGCAAGGGACGGAGAAGGGAGTCATCCGGACCAACGTGGATCGGATCCTGCGGGGGAGGGAGCCGAACCTGACGATCCAGCCGCACGACACCATCTATGTGCGCCGGCGGCTCTTCTAATGGGAGAACAAGGGTTAGCACGGGTTAGGAGGGGTTGGCAGGGGTTAGCAGGGGTCTTGTTACCCTTGCTTACCCTTGCTTACCCTTGCTTACCCCTGCTCACCCCTGTCTCCGTGGGGGCGGAGCCGGGGGGAACGACGCCCGCCGGTTACACGACCGCGGTGACGATGAGCGGGGCGGAGATGGAGACGCAGCTTTTCAACTGGCTGGAGGAGCTGCTCCCGGTTTTCGTCGTCATCTTCGACGACCAATTGGCCCGCTACATCGAGGCGGCCGGGCGGGAGAAGCTGACCCGCCAGTACACCGAGAAGGAGTTCATGAAGGTGGTGGTCCCGAAGGTGAAGCAGCAGTTTAAGGACCAGATCTCCGATCTGGAGGCCCAGATCCACCGGGATGGGATCGTCGGCAGCGGCAAGATCCGGATCGGGCAACATTGGGCGCCTGTCCGGATGCGGGTCGGCGTCAAGGTGGTCAACGACCGGCCCCACGCGGTGATCCACGACATCCTGTGCGAGGGGCTGGCGACCTCCAGTGAGTTCCGGAAACGGCTCGAGAAGCGGGTCAACCAGCGGATCGACCAGCAGCGGATGGCCCTGAAGGTCAAGCGGTACGAGCTGAATGAAGGGTGGGCGATGATCACGGTGGAGTTGTAAAGGGGTGCGCTTCTCTTGGAGCGAGATGTGGCAGCGGTTCCCGTTTCTCCCAATCCCCCTGGCCCTTTTCGGGGTGGCCCTCTTCTTTTCCCTCTACAGCCGGTTCCTGTTGGACTTGAACCTCCAGGGGATGAGGACCTCCCTCTCGATCCTCAGCACCGCCACCGCCGCCGCCCAGGCGGAATCGGCCCTCCTGCTCCTGGACCAGGCCTTGACGGCGGAGATGGCCAAGCCCCAGACCGATCTGAAGACGCTGGCCGCCCTCCAGTACACGAAAGGGTCTCTGGCGACCCCCCAGGCCGAGAGGCCGGTCGAGGATGCCAAGACGATGGTCTCGGTGGTCGCGGAAGAACAGGAGACCTCCCGATCCGGATTCCTGAAGGCGCTGGACGGACTGGTCACCGGGGTTGGCGCCCCTTTCCGACGGGAGACCTTCCTCCCTCACCGGGGGGGTTCCGGTATCTCTCTGTCCAAGAAAGAAGAGGATCGATTCCGGCAGGGACTCCGGTTGGAACGACTGGGATCGTTCGCGGCGGCGGCGGCGATTTACGAGGAGCTCCTCAAGAGCCGCCCCATCCGAGAACCGGGAACAGCCCTGAAGCTGCGGTTGGGATACACCTATCAGCGGACGCAGCAGTGGAACCGGGCGGAGCGGTTCTACCGGCAGGCGCTGGGGGAGACGCAGGATGCCACTCAGGGGGAGGTGGCCCGCCAGGCGTTGGCGAAACTGACCCAGATTCGGGGACAGGAACAACGGGCCAAGATTCTGGAAAGGCGCATGGCCGCGTTGGTGGGACCTGAGCGTCAACGGACAGGATTCGAATTAGGGTTGATCCTGATCCAGAGCTACGCCCTGGAAAAAGCGGCCCGGGCCTTCCATGAGGCGGCCCTGGCCTTTCCCGAAGGAGCCCTGGCTCTCCCTTCCCTGTTCAAGGAGGCCTGGTGCCTGAGGACCGCAGGGAAATTGGAAGAGGCGTTTCTCCTGTTCAAGAGGATCATCGACCGGGATCCCAAAAGCCCCTGGGCCGCCGCCGCGCAGCAGCAGATCGCCGAAGCGTACAAAACGACGGGGGATTACACATCGGCTGCCGTCGCCTACGAGCAGGCCTTAAAGGAAACCGGGGACAAGGCGCTTCAAGCCACCCTCCGGCTGCAGACCGGATGGACCTATCTGTACGATCTGGAGGATCCTTCCAAGGCCCAGGTCCACCTGGGAAAAGGGGGGGTAGGGTTCTCCGCTCAATCCCCCTTCGGATCGGAGCCATCCCCTCGAACCCCGGAAGGGACCCTGGTTCAACCGGTCTCTGCGGAGCTGACCCCCGTCAAACCGGTCATCCCGCTGCAAGAGGTGCTTCCTGCTTCCGCCGCCGAGTCGCTGGAGGCCCAGACCCCTTTGGCCGATTGGCTGGGGAAGTTCCTCCCGATCTTCGTCCAGGTTTTTGAGGAGCGGTTGACCCAATACATGAAGTCGGTGAACATTAAAAAACTGGAGCGGCGTTACACCGAGCCGGAGTTCAAGGAGCTGGTGGTCCGCCGGGTTCGGGAACGGTTCCCCGGCCAGGTGACCGATGTCGACACCAAGATCCACCGGGACGGGTTCGTCGGCTCAGGGAAGGTGCGGATAGGGCCTCTCGAGGTTCCGATGCAGGTGAAGATCGGGATCCAGCTGGTGGAAGAGCGCCCCCATGCTCTTGTCCGTGAAGTCAAGGTGGGGGCGCTTACCGCCCCGGAGGCGCTGTTGAAACTGCTGGAGCAGCGGATCAACCAAGGAATTGATGAGCAGCCGTCACCTCTCCGAGTCAAGAAGTATGAGCTCAACGAGGGATACGCCCTGATCGCGGTGGAGCTGGTGGAGGAGGGGTGACCCTTGGGGAGATGGTATCGACAAGCAGGAAAACGTCTAATGGACATTCTCCTATCCAGCGCAGGGCTTCTGCTCTTTGCGCTGCCGTTTGTATGGATCGCCTGGCGGATCTGGATTCAGGCGGGGCGTCCCATTTTTTTCCGTCAGACCCGAATCGGAAGAGGGGGGAATCGCTTCACCATCCTGAAGTTTCGGACGATGACTCCGGCGGGAGAGGTTTTTCCCTTCGGCCGACGGCTGCGAGACACCGCGATGGATGAACTGCCCCAGCTCCTGCACATCTTCCAAGGACAGATGAGCTTCGTTGGACCCCGACCTTTGATCCCGGAGGAGCTAGTGGAACTGGACAAGGTCCCTCAAGGGAAGCGGCGTCTGTCCATTCAACCGGGCCTGGCCGGCCTGGCCCAGCTTTATGACTCCAAGACGCCGACGCTGCGGCAGCGGCTCCGATGGGATCTCCTCTACGTCGATCGCTGCTCGCTCGGGCTGGACCTGTGGATCATCCTCCGATCGGTGGGAGTCACCCTTCAGGGGGCGTGGGAACGGGAAGGACCCAAGGTCAAGGCGGCTTCCAAGGGAAGCGGTGATGGCGCTTAAAACCGAATTCGAGTGGCAGACGGAAGATTACCTGCGGGCCTTCTGGCTCCACCGCCTGTCGATCGGCCTGCTGACGTTCCTGTTCGGGGGATTCGCCGCCATCTACATGGCCCATCAGCCGAACATCTACCAGACGACCGCCCGGGTCCTGATCGAATCCCAATCCCCCCGGGTGGTCCAGTTTCAGGAGGTGACCCCCTTCGCCGATGCCTGGGACCGGACCTTCCTCCAGACCGAATACCGGGTCATCTCCAGCCGGGCCGTCATCTCCCGCGTGATCGATGAGCTCCACCTGGCCGCCTTTCCCCCTTTCTCCCGGCAAGCCGATCCGGTCGAGTTCCTCCAAGAGATGATCGCGGTGGAGCCGGTCCGGGCCACCAAGCTGGTTGACATCCGGGTCACCGGGAACAAACCGGAGCTGATCGCCCGGATCGCCAACGCGGTGGCCGATATCTACGCCCGGGTCAATCTGGAGCGGCGGCGGGAGCTGACGATCGGCAGCATCCAGTGGCTCAAGGACGAGGTGGTCAAGATGGAGCAGAAGATGCGGACCGCCCAGTTGACTCTTCTGGACTTCATGGAAAAGCACGGCACCGTCGATTTCGGGGAGGAGCAGCAAAACACCATCCTCCAGCGAATCCGGGATTTAAACGGCGCCATCACCGACAATCGGAAGCGCAAGATCGAAGCGGAGACCAAATACCGGCAGATGCATCCGCAACTCCTGGAACTCGAAGCCAAGGAACGGGATCTCCTCTTGGCCCTCCATGACCAGGAGCAACTGGCGCTGGAGATGCATCGGCTCTCAATCCAGTACAGCACCCTCTTAAGCGAAGTCAAAACGGGCGAGGATATCTACAATATTCTCCTGACCCGTCAGAAGGAGCTGTCCGTCCAAGAGGGCCTTCAGACAAACAACGTCCAGCTGGTCGACTACGCCAAGGTTCCGGAGGTTCCGATCGGCCCGCCCCGTAGTCGAGCCATTATCATTTCCACGCTTCTGGGCCTTCTCATCGGAGCGGGCCTAGGTACCCTTCTGGAGCGACTCGTCAAGACCCTGCGAACCCGCCGAGACTTCGAGCGGTTGGTGGAGATCCCCTTCCTGGGGCATATCCCGTTCATCCGCTCCCTGCAGGGTAAGGAAATCACCCTGCTCCGACCCGGCTCCCACTCCTCCATCGCCGAGTCGATCCGCTCGATCCGGACCACGCTGGAATTTCTCCTGCCCACGGGGCAATCGTCCGTCCTTTTAATCACCAGCGCCCTGCCGGAGGAAGGGAAATCGCTGATCGCCCTCAACCTCAGCATTGCCCTGCAGGAGATGGGCCGGAAGGTCCTCTTGATCGACGGGGACATGCGGCGCCCCTCGCTGCACCGGCTGCTCCAGGTCAACCTGGAGCCGGGCTTAAGCGGGTATCTCCAGGAAAAGGCGGCCGTGGAGGAGCTGATCCAGCGGGCCCAGGCGGCCAACGGTCTGCCGGTGGTCGCCGCGGGCCTGAGCCCTTCCCAGCCGACCGACCTGTTGGGCAGCCCGAAACTCCGCACCGCCCTGGAGCAATGGAAGAAGGATTACCAATACATCGTCATCGACACGCCGCCCGTCCTGGTGGCCCCCGATTCGGCCGCGCTGGCGACGATGGTCGATTGGGTGATCTTCCTGATCCGGGCCAATCGAACCCAGGGGGAGGCGGCCCAGGCCGGCAAGCAGCGGCTGGTCGATGTGGGGGCCAAGCTGATCGGCGGCATCTTGAACGGGGCGCGGCTCGACCTGGAGCGTGGCTACCGGTATTACTATTACTACCGGGAAGGAAAACGCTACCGCAAGGACCACACCCCCACCCAGACGTGAGGATCCTCTGGGCCACCTATAACTATTACCCGGAGCGGTACGGGGGAACAGAAGTCTATGTGGCCAGCACGACCCGTATTCTGCAACACCTGGGTCACTCCATTCATCTCATTGCGGGATCCGTTCGGGAACCGGCCGATCCGTCGAGGAGGTCCGAGCCGGAAGAGTTCGTTTACGACGGACTCCCGGTGACCTTTCTGCGGCTCCGATCCGAGCGGTTTACCCGCCGCGAATTCGCCGGCAGCGAGGCAGCGGATCTCACCGCCTGGTGGAGCCAATGGCTTGAGCGCCATCCCTGCGACCTTCTGCACCTCCACGGCCACTCCCTTGCCTGCTCCAACAGCTTGATCCTCGCCGCCAAGCGACACCGGATCCCCATCGCGGTCTCTTTTCACCATCCCGGCCTCGTCTGCGCTCGAGGGAATCTTGTCCAGGCCTGGGGAATCCCCTGCGACGGCCAACTGCGCCAAATTCGATGCAGCGCCTGCTTTGGCCTGACCAAGCTGAGCGGAGCCGTTCACTTTCAGTCGGGCGCTACCCAGCCGATCCGGGCGGAGTCCCAAAGAGGAGGAAAACCGTTCGGCAAGACGCTCACGGCGATCACGCTCCCCTGGCAGTTCGGGATCCGGGTTCAGGCATGGAAGAAGCTTGTGGCTTGCGTGGACGGATGGCATGCCTTCTCAGAGGAAAGCAAGCAGCTTCTGATCCGAAATGGTGTGGCCGCCGACCGCATCACCACCATCCCCCACGGGATCGACCCCATTACCGTTCCGGAACGCCGGCCATCGGATAAGGTCCGCATCGGGTTCATCGGCCGTTTTGATCCGGAGAAAGGGATCCATCTGCTGGTCCAGGCGATTCGCCGTATCCCAAAATCGACGCCGGTCCGCTTTATCTTCTATGGGGAGGCGCAGGACGAGACCGAGAGGCCCTTCCAAAAGGAGGTGGAGTCTCTTGCCTCCCAGGACTCCCGCGTCTGTCTGAAGGGTCCATTCCAGCGGGCTGAAATCGGCCAGATCCTCGCGAATCTGGATGTCCTGGCGGTTCCTTCCCTGGTGTTTGAGACAGGCCCCTTGGTCGCCCTGGAGGCGTTCCAGGCCGGCCTCCCGGTGATCGGGACGCGCTGGGGAAGCATCCCCTCCCTCGTCCAAGACGGCGTGAACGGGTTGCTCTTCCCTTGGGGAGATTCCCATGCCCTGGCCCGTTGTATCCAACAAGTGGTGAGCAAACCTACTCTTCTGGCTCAGTTGCAAAGGGGGATCCACCCCTCCCCGACGACGGAAGATCATGTGCAAGCCGTATTGGGCTTCTATCGGTGCCTGCTCCGAGAATTCCGCGGAGGTTCGAACGGATAGAGCCATCGAGAGATTGCCTTGGCAGTTGAGAGCTCTTCGACTCCTCCCGGCAGGAACGCCTGGAAAAGTCCGTTTGGCCAAACGTCTATTCCCCACTCTTTCGGAAATCCAGGATGCCTTGGTTTCGGATGTGTGGGGACACCGCTTCATCGTCCCCAGTCTTCAAGAACCCATCGGTCTTCATCTGGCGATCGATGGCATGTATGAGTCGATGACTGTCCGGCTCTTGTCCGGTCATTTGTCCAATGGCTCCACCTTTATTGACGTTGGAGCAAATATCGGCGTTTTTTCTATCCCCGCATCGAGATGGGTAGGTTTAGAGGGTCGCGTCATTGCTATTGAACCATCACCGACAGTTTTTCCTTATCTAAAACGCAATAAGGAGCTTAACCGCCTTCGCAACCTACAGCTTGTAAACTGCGCAGCGTACGATAGACAAACAGATACCGTCCATTTCTACGAAGCCCCTCGAAGTCATTTCGGAATGGGTTCCCTCGCGGCCCAATTTCACGAACGTCCAAGTCCCGTCTCCGCCCAGACATTAGACTCTATCCTGGAAGAGCTATCGGTCCGAGAGGTGGATATACTTAAGGTGGATGTGGAGGGCTACGAAGGAGCCGTTTTCAAAGGGGCCCAGCGAGTCCTAAAGGCCGCCCACGCGCCCGTTGTCCTCTTCGAATTCGCGGACTGGGCGGAAACCCGGGCGGGCGTACCGCCGGGGTACGCACAAACCCTTTTACGGGACTATGGATACAGCATATGGCATTTATCCGATTTCATGAAAAGACGTGCGGGACCTTGTAGGGATGTGATCCGAGGAGGATTTGAGATGTTCGTAGCGACAAGGACCGCCCACTGATGAAGCTACCCGTGACTGCCGTCATACTCACCTACGACGAAGAGCTCAACCTGCCCTCCTGTCTAAAATCGCTGGAGGGCTGGTGCGAACGGATCTTTGTGGTGGATTCCGGAAGCGCCGATCAGACGGTTTCCATCGCACAGCAAGCAGGCGCTCAAGTCGTTCTCCATCCCTTCGAAACCCACGCCAAGCAGTGGAACTGGGCGATGAAGAACCTGCCTCTCGTCACCGACTGGGTTTTTACCCTGTACGCAGACCAGCGTATTCCAGCCGATCTCCGGGAAGAACTCCTGCGGGTCCTACCCCAGACCCCGTCGGAGGTTACCGGCTATTATCTCCCTCGTAAACAGATCTTCCGAGGCAAGTGGATCCGCTTTGGGGGGTGCTGGCCCAAGCACATCCTTGCCCTGTTTCGCCGCGGTTCAGGATGGAACGATGAGAAGGAGCTTCTTGATTCTCGGTTCTACGTCCACGGTCAGACCCGTTACCTCCAGCATGCCCTGGTCGACCAGAATGCAAAGGAGGACGCTATCCTTTTCTGGCTTCAGAAACATCTGCGTTATGTCGAACTGCAAGCCAAAGAAGAGCTTGAGCGCCGCCATCGCCCTATCCCATGGATGATCCAACCTTCTCTCTGGGGAACCCCTGACCAAAGGATCCTCTGGATGAGACAAGTCTGGTACCGCTCTCCCCTCTATGTTCGCTCGATCCTTTACTTCCTGTACCGCTATATCTTTCTCCTTGGATTCCTGGATGGGCTGCGGGGGGCCTTGTTTCACTTCCTACAGGGCCTCTGGTTCCGGCTCATGGTCGATGTGCGAATCCATGAGCTGGCGGGGAAAGAAGCCCGAACGAGAGACCGCATCCGATCAAAATCCTCCACGTAGTTGCCTCCATCGCCCTGCGCCACGGCGGGGTATCGACTAGTGTCCGGGAACTCTGCATGGGCCTGTCTCGTGCAGGAGTGGAGATAGAGCTATGGACTACTTGGCGGGCACACGACCCTCCCAGGGACGATCCACAGGATAGACGCTTGGAAGAGGCGGGGGTAAAATTGCGCTATTTTCCCGTCCATCCATGGAACCTCCTCGGAGAGCGGTACGCCTACAGCCCCGCCCTGGGGATAGCTTTGACCACCCAGATGCCTCCGGTCGATTTGGTACATATCCACGCCCTCTGGCAGTACCCAAACAGCCTGGCCGCCAAGAGATGCCGCCGAGGCAAGATCCCGTATCTGCTTTCTCCTTGTGGAGCGTTGGATCCTTATGGGCTGAGACGCCGTGCACTCTTTAAATGGATCTATGGCTTCCTGGTTGAACGGGAGAATCTGGCCAGGGCGTCGCTGATCCATTACACCAGTGCCATGGAACAACGCCTGGCTTGGGCATTTGGAGTCCATCCACCCAGTGTGGTGATCCCACGCTTCATTTCCCTGGAGGATCTGCCTGAGCCTCCACCGGGGCTGTTTCGTAACCACTATCCAGAGACACAAGACCGCCGTATTCTCCTATTCCTTGGTCGGCTCCACGCTAAGAAGCGCGTCGATATTGTGGCGAGGGCCTTCACTAAGGTTGCCTACCATTTGAAGGACATCCACCTAGTTATCGCTGGTCCTGACGACGGGGCTGGCTCGCAGGTGCTTCAGATCGTAAAGAAAGCAGGGCTCACCGACCGCATGACTTTGACGGGCCTATTGTCCGGCAACGAAAAGTGGGCCGCCCTGCGCGAGAGCGGTTTGTTCTTGTTGCCCTCCGAGGATGAAAATTTTGGCGTGGCCGCTTTGGAAGCAATGGCATGTGGCATCCCTGTATTAATCTCGCCTAATGTGGCGCTGGCGGAACCAGTGACTCGCGTCAGAGCAGGTTCCGTCGTCAGTGGAGATGCAGATAGCTGGGCAGCTACCATTGAACAATTCCTGCGTGACCCTAGCCGGCTTCAAGCCATGGGGAAGGCAGGCCGTCGATTGGTGGTGGAGGAGTTCAGCCGTGAGCGGGTAATGGCCAAATGGCTGGACACCTACATGGCGCTCGTCCGTCGCCACCCCCAGGGCTTCTATGGCACCTAACCCAAAGTCATTTGACATCCTGCTCCTGGGCAACGACCCTGGACAGCAGCAGTGGAGTATACTCGACTACGGGGAACAACTGCGGCGTCACCTGACCCTCTTGGTAGGGAGGCAGGATTCTGTCACCCTTTTGGCTCCAAACACTCAGCGAAAAGGGCTCTGGCTACAGCGATGGCGCATCGGACGCGCCATCACGACGTACGGGTCCCGATATATCTTGTACCCAAGGTTAATCCGAGGCAGATCCGCCGATATCTTCCACATCTTGGATCACGCCAATAGCTGGCTTATCCGATATCTGGATCCTACCCGAACCGTGATCTTCTGCCACGACCTGATTCCCCTGATTCTTCTGGACAAACGAAACTCTCTTTTCCCTCGCTTCTCGGATGCTACATTTCGACACGCCATCTCCGGCCTGCATTGCGCCGCGGCCATTCTGGCCAATTCCACTTGCACCCGGCAGGACCTGATGACTCGGCTTGGCATCCCAGAGTCGCGGATACACGTGATTCCACTAGGAATCGAGCCAGACCTGCGTCCCGCCTGCTCGACTGAAGAGGTAGAAGAAGCGCGTGCCGCCTTCACCCTGCCTGAGGGATCACACGTGCTTCATGTCGGACATCCGGCCTTCTACAAAAATATCGAAGGGATCCTTTACAGTCTGGAGATCCTTTCGCACCGAGGAAAGACGGTCTGGCTTGTTAGAGCGGGACCCCCTCTCTACCGAAACCAGCGAGGGTTGGCCAGGCGGCTTGGAATCTCCCATCAGATTGTGGAGTTGGGCCCTTTGTCCCGTAAGAAACTACGGCAGCTGTACTGGGCTGTCGACCTTCTCGTGCACCCTTCCTGGTATGAAGGGATGGGTCTACCCCCCTTGGAAGCGATGGCCTGCGGTCTTCCCGTCGTTGTCTCCAATCGAGGAGCCCTGCCCGAAACAGTCGGTGAAGCTGGCCTCTACGTCGATCCCGCATCTCCACAGGAGATCGCCGACGCCATGGAGAGGGGGCTCCGTGATTCCTCTCTACGGGCGGGGCTTAAGAAGCGGGGTTTAAAGCGGGCATCTCAATTTCGGTGGGAAACGACTGCTCAACAGACACTGGAGGTATACCGCCGCGTGCTCGACTTCGGAATAGATTAGATCTCCATCGGTTATGCCTACCGTCGCTTCGTCTCTCCGCCTATGGATGATCGGTTGGATACTCATTAGCTTTATCTTGGTGTATATCCGCTGGCGAAGGGGCGTCCTGGGAGTGGGTCTTATCTTTTCTTATATGCTCCAGATGTGGGCTATTCATGGCCTGGGTGCAGCTATTTACATCTTGCCCTGGTATGAGTATTTTGAACCACGGATCGTGGAGATAGGATTCCAGCAGGCCAGTTATGGATTCATCGCCTTGGCTTTAGGGAGTTCCTTGATCGCCCCTTTCATCATCCAACAGCTCATCTCAACGAGCCCTTCGCCCGTTTCTTATCCCCCGGAACCTCGCCTGGCAAAAATATACATCGCCATAGGCCTCATCTGCTACCTGTTCTTTCTACCGGCTTCATCTCAGATTCCATCAGCCACCGCGTTTACCGCAGCCGGCTGGAGACTGACTGCTGTCGGAATGGCCTTGATTCTCTGGGAAGCATTCCAGAAAAGGGCTTGGGGGAAATTCTCGGCGGGACTTGTCGGCTTTTCATTTGGTCTCCCTCTCCTCACGATTGTGGTCGAAGGATTCTTGAGCTTCGGGGCAATGACCATTCTGTCGCTGCTGGCTTTCGTGGGAAGTTTTTTTCGCCCCCGACGCCTTGTCATCCTGTTAGGATTCTCGATCGCGTACCTGGGACTTTCTGGCTACGTCACTTACATGCGAGACCGACCCACTATTCGCGAAGCCGTCTGGGGAGGGTACGCTTGGGGCGAACGGACGGGCGCACTTTCCCAATCCTTTCAGGATTGGGAGTGGCTGAACCTGCGGAATGAAGACCATCTCCAACGGATGGATGAGCGTTTAAATCAAAACGTGTTGGTGGGAGCGGGGGTACATTATCTGGGCGTGGGCTTCACGGAGTTCGCCGGGGGGGCCACGGTGGGACAGGCCATTTTATCCTTGATCCCGCGCGCGATCTGGCCGGAGAAACCCATTTACGCAGGAAGCGGAACCTTGGTCAGCGACTACACCGGTATCCCGTTCGAGGAAGGAACCAGTGTAGGGATTGGCCAGGTTTTGGAATTCTATATCAATTGGGGAACGATAGGTGTAGTGCTTGGTTTCCTCATACTCAGCATCGTCGTGGCTATCCTCGACTGGGCGGCCTCTCAACGGCTCCAAAGAGGAGACTGGCAGGGGTTTGCGTATTTCTACCTGCCGGGCTTAAGTCTCATCGAGACAGGCGGATCGCTCGTAGGAATGATCTCCAGCTCAGCCGCTGGCTTGTTGACCATTTATCTCGTGAATCGATACCTTCTCTACCGACTGCGGCGGAAAAGCCGTCCCCTCAAATGAATCGGTCCCTTGTGGTATACTCCTCTCGGATGTGGATACATTAAAGGGAGGTTCAGGAGAAATGCCGTGGGACCGATGTAAGGCCCTTGTTACAGGCGGCGCCTCTTTCATCGGTTCCCACCTCGTGGACGCACTCGTGGAACGGAACGCTTCCGTCCGGGTGGTGGACGACCTAACCAGTGGGCGTCGAGAGAACATCGAGCCCCTTCTCAAAGATGGCAAGGTGGAATTCATCCAAGACGATCTTCGCCAGCCCAACGTCGCCCTCAAAGCCCTCGAGGGGATACAGGTGGTCTTCCACCTGGCGGCCGCCCACGGGGGACGGGGTTACGTGGATCTTCACCAGGCGGCTTGCGCGGAGAATCTGCTGCTTGATGGGACGCTCTTCCAGGCCTGCCGCAAAGCCAAGGTGGAGAAGTGCATTTATGCCTCGAGTGGGTGCGTTTACCCCAATCATCTGCAGAGCGATCCCGGGAAAATCCTCTATCTTAAGGAAGAGATGGTCGGCCCTCCCTACGACGCCGACAATATGTACGGCTGGGCAAAGCTGATGGGGGAGATGACCCTGAAGGCGCTTTACAAGGACTACGGGATGAGGTCATGCTCCTGTCGATACTTTACCGTCTATGGGCCCCGGGGCCATGAGAACCATGCCGTGATCGCCATGATCGCCCGGGCCTTCCTCAGACAGGATCCCTTCGAGGTCTGGGGGGATGGGACCCAAATAAGGAACTGGACCTATATCGATGACATCGTCCAAGGCACGATCCTGGCCGCCGAGAAGATCGATGACGGCGCCGCCGTCAATCTGGGCACGATGGAACGGATCCGCGTGATCGATGCCGTCCAGATGGTTTTGGACAACACCCGTCATAAGCCGAAGATCCGCTTCCGACCCGAGATGCCCACCGGCCCCCTAAATCGGGTGGCTGACAACGCCCTGGCCAAGAAGCTTCTCGGATGGAAACCTCAAGTCCCCTTCAAGGAAGGACTACGCAAAACAATCGACTGGTACTTCTCCACCAAGGATCCTGCCCGTTTACAAAAGCAATCTCTCGAGAAACTATTGACCGAGCGTGGTTTTCACGCGTGACCCCCCTGCACATCGCTTTCTTCAACCGGGCCTTCTACCCGGAATGGAGCGCCACAGGTCAGCTTCTCACAGAGCTGGCCGAAGGTCTGGCGCACGACCATGGCTGCCGCATCTCCGTGATCACTGGAGTGCCGCAAGGACAGCAGGCAGCGGGATGGGCTGCCCCCAAGGGATGGCGTTTGATCACCAAGGAACAGCTGGGCCCGGTGACGATTCTTCGGGCGAAAGGGAGCCGTTTCCCGAAGCGGAACCTTTTGGGAAGGATCGCCAACTATCTGACCTATTTTGGATCGGCCTGCCTGGCCGGTCTGCAGTTGGAGCGACCGGATGTGGTCGTCGCTCTGACCGATCCGCCCATCATCGGTTTGGCGGCGCTCCTGACGGCCAAGAGATTCCGTTGTCCCGTGGTCATCTCCTACCGTGACGTCTTCCCCGAGGTGACTCGTCTGATCGACGGCTTCCACAATCCACCGTTGGAATGGGCTCTTCAGCAGGTCAACCGGATCCTGGTTCGCCAAGCCAATCGGATCGTCGCTCTCGGAGAGGACATGCGCAGCCGCCTGATTCAGGAAAAAGGGGCCCCCCCTCAGAAGGTCGCTGTGATCCCCGATTGGGCCGACAGCGCCCTGATTGCGCCAGGCCCCAAACGAAATCCCTTTTCACTCGCCCACGGGTGGGCGGACCAGTTCGTTGTGATGCACTCTGGAAACATGGGGGTTTCCCAGAACCTGGAGACCCTCGTCGAAGCAGCCGCCTCGCTGAAGGATCTACCCGATCTCTTGTTCATCCTTATCGGGGACGGCGTCAAGAAACCATCCCTCCAGGCACAGGCAGAGCAATTTCATCTGGAGAACGTGCGATTCCTCCCCTATCAACCCAAAGAAGCCCTATCGGATGTCTTCGCTTCCGCCGACTGCTTTATCGTTTCCCTCAAGGAAGGGATGGCCGGCTACATCATGCCGAGCAAGATCTACGGGATCCTGGCGGCGGGCCGGCCTTACGTGGCCGCTGTGGAAGAGGCCTGCGACGTGACCCGAATCACCCACCGGTACCAATGTGGGCTTTTGGCCAAGCCGGCGGATCCGCAGGACCTGGCGGAGAAGATTCATACCCTCTATCAGGATCAATCCTTGGCGAAACGGCTGGGAGAGAACGCCCGCCGCGCGGCCTTGGCGTTCGACCGCCGGGAAGGGGTTAGGGCATACTTCAACCTGTGTAGCGAATTAAGCCGTGCATCGACTGCCTCCTAAAGTCATTCGGACTCCTTCATTTTCTCGTCGATGGATGCTGGAATTGCTCTGGTCTCTGTCAATCCATCGGGTCAACATGCGTTATAAGGAAAGTTTCTTTGGTTTCGGCTGGATCCTCCTGCAACCGGTGGCCCTGACGATTGTTTTTACCTATATCTTCCAGAAGTACGCCCCACTCCCGGTAGATGTCCCTTATCCTCTGTTCTCCGCAACAGGTCTGGTAGTCTGGACCATGACCGCCCTGGTGGTCGGGCAGTCGGCCATCAGCATTTCCGGCCAGACCTCACTTTTGAAACGGATTTTCTTCCCGAAAATCCTGCTGCCCTTATCCGCCGTTCTGTCGGCCATGGCCGACTTGGGGGTCATGCTGGGGCTCTTGGCGGTCCTGTATCTGCATTACCACATTACCTTCTCCTGGGCGCTTCTGTGGGTTCCCTTTCTCTTTGCCTTCCATCTGCTGCTGTTGGTAGGCGTCAGCTGCATCGTCTCGGTGACGACGGTCTTCTTTCGGGACGTGGGACACGCCCTCCCCTCTCTGCTTCAGATCTGGTTCTTCGCCAGCCCCGTCTTCTATCCCTCCTCCATGGTTCCTCAGGAGTTCCGAACCCTGGGGCAGTGGAATCCAATGACCGGTCTCATTGAAGGATATCGGGCCACCCTCCTTCTGGGCCAACCCCCTCCCCTGGATTTGCTCGCTCCAGCCACTCTCTCCATCGGCCTGATTTTTGTATGCGGGCTGGCCTATTTCCACCGGCTGGAAGGAACCCTGACGGATATCCTCTGAGGATGGAGATCCCCACCGTCTCTACGAACTCTCCCATTCAGCTCGCCGGCGTCAGCAAGCGGTTCCTCAAAAACCAATGGACCCAACATCTGCTTCGCTTAGCCACAGACCGGCACCGCGCCGACTCGGATTGGTTCTGGGCTCTCCATGACGTCAACCTGACTCTCTCCGAGCCGGGTAAGCGGCTGGGAATCATCGGCGCCAACGGCTCCGGGAAAACCACCTTGCTTCGGATCATCTCGGGGGTCACAATTCCTTCCGGCGGCACCGTGGTCATTCGGGGCCGCGTGGCTCCCCTGCTGGAGCCCTTCCTCGGCATGCAGCCGGAGCTCACCGGCCGGGAGAACATCTTTTTCAACGGGCTTACCCTGGGAATGCGTCGTGGGGAAATCCAGCGCAAATTCGACACCATCGTCGATTTTGCAGGAATTAAGGAGTTCTTGGATATGCAGCTGAAGCACTACTCGCTGGGAATGATCATGCGACTGGGTTTCAGCGTGGCAATCCACGTCGAGGCCGACATCATTCTGGTGGATGAGGCCTGGAGCGTAGGGGACGCGGAGTTTCAGACGAAGAGTTTCGAGCGGCTCCAATCCCTCCGGCGTCGGGAAGAGGCCACCCTGATCGTGGTCTCCCACGAGTTGGAGATCATCCGGCGGCAGACGGAGGAGACCCTCTGGCTGCATCAGGGAAAGGTGGCCGACTTTGGGCCGACGGATCGGGTCATCGACGCTTATCTGCGCGCGGTCCGCTCAGGGCTCATCTCCGAAGAACCCCGCTAGGGGACGCCAAGGGATATCCCCGGCAGGCCGTCAGCGACCGGCCAGATGCTCTTTGCAAAGCGCCTCAAAATCCTTGGCGACATCAGACCAGTCACGAGGTCGGTACTCTTCGTAGATCCGACGCACCATGGCAGCAAGTTCTTCCCGGTGGCCATCGCACCAACGTAGACGTTCAGTGAATAGATCCGGCCTTCGAATCGGGAGGACCCAGCCGGTCACATTCTCCTGGACAGAATCTGGGCCGGAGCAGTTGGTGGTAGTCAGGATCGGAAGAGCGCTGGCCTGGGCTTGTGGCAGTACCATCGCATAACCATCTTCGATCGTGGGGAAGACGAATAGGTCTCCCCATGCGTATTCTTTAGGGAGAGCTGATTGAGGGCGCGCAGGGATTATCTCTATCCGCCCTTTCAGTCGTTCCAACAGACCCTCCACGTCCTTCAACCGAGGTCCCACCAACCGGAAATGGAAACGGGTTGAAGGAAGCTGTCGGATCATCTTCACCAAATCCCACAGCCCCTTACGGAAGGAAATTGTCCCAATGTAGAGAATCCGAATGGGATCTCCTGCCATGATCCGTCGGCATCGCGACTCTACCACTTCAGGGATAGGTTGAAAAGATCCCACGCCCACTCCCAGGGGTAATAGTCGCAACTTGGAGGGGGAGACCCCTTCTTCGACAAAGCTCTGGTACGCAAAGGTGGAGGGAACCACGATCTGATCTGCCAGGGCGTATTCCCGCTCCTCGCGACTGATGATCCAGGGGCTGGGACAATCCAACTGTCTTGCAGTACGTTCTTCCTCCTCTCCCAGAATCCGTGCCTGGAAACGAATGTGGGCCGATCCTCTCTGGAGGAGCTGCCACGCGCCTGACCCTTCCAAGGCCACCAGGAGCTCCTCTGAAACCCCGCTCCAACAGTGTACGACGTCCCATCGCTCTCTCAAGAGTTGGAACGCTGCCCAACGGCCAAACTGCCTGTGGAGAGCCGCTTCTGGATAGAACCATCGCAATCCCCTCTGGCAGCCCCAATCGGCGAGGCGAGAGAGCACCCCATGAAACAAGAAGCTCCGCACCCGCTGCGATGGGATGCCAAACCTCTGGGCAGCCCACCTTGGATAGTTGGTCCATAGGGTAACCTCGTGGCCACGCTGCAATAGTTCCCGAGTTAGATCAAAGGCATGGAACCGGCCTTGCACTACAATGGCAATCTTCATCCCCTTAAAGTCCCCTCCGCATAGAGCATTGCCCGAAGGCGATCCTGATAGGTATGCCTCCCTTGGGTGATGAGCTCATGAGCGGCCCGCGCTAGACGCAAACGTTCCTGAGGATTGTCAAGAAGCCAGCGTAATTTCTCGATCATTTCCGGGATGGTACGAAAGTAGACTGTCGCCTTCCCTTCTTCTCCAAAAATCTCCCGGTGCTCCTGAGTATCCTCGGTAAGCATACAGGTGCCAATAGCGGGGATTTCAAAGGTTCGCATGGAATTCCCATCCCCATTGGCCCGCCGGACAAGGCACAGGACTACCTTAGCCCCCCCTACGGCCTTTCGAAGAGTAGGGGGATCTGCGTTTCCACGGGCATATCCTCGGGTCTCTCGGAATCTCTCCCAGTAAGCACCATAGAGCGCTACCCTGAGGCCCTCCCCGATTAGAGCGGTCATCCATGGAAGGCGATCCCGATCGGCACCTCCAGCAAAAACAACATCGGAGAAGAATCGGTTTCTCTCTGTGGGGTCCGGCGGCTCTGGGAAGGAAATCTCCGGGGCATAGGCGAAAGGGAGATACGAACTGTTCAGACAGCCCAGTCGCCGTAGATCCTCCAGATTGGACCGCCGAGGCGAGAAGACATGATCGTAGCAAGGCAGCGCCTTGAGAAACCAGGGCGCTCGATGAACCGGATTCCAGGGGTTGTCGGTTAAATAGTTCAGGCGCCGAATACCCAACCCCCCTACGGTCTCCAGGACCTCTTTCCCCAAAGGGGCTATTCCTGTTGCGAGCAACCATCGCGGACGGAACTCACGACATACGCGAGCCACCTGTTGACCGAACTCCGCTAGCCGAAAGGGACGCCGCCCTCGGAAGTGCCAATCCAGCATAGAGATCCAACGGGGCCCTTCAAAGGCATGGTTGACGTCATTCAATCTGACTTCTAAATTGAGACCCTTCGCAGCGTGGATTAGATGGGCCCCGATATGCTCCACCCCTGGATTGCCTACGAGCAACAGTTTACCTTCTGATGGATCGTTCGACGGCATCCTGATAGGCCCTTGCAATCCCTTCAGCCGCTTTTTGTACAGAGAATCGGTCTACCTTGCTCCGACATGCCTCCCGAGTCTCTACGTTCCCTATCCATTGGCAAGACCGCTGAATAACCAGCGCAAGCTCCTTGGCCGATCCAGATTCAAAGATTTCTCCGGTTACTCCTGATTCAACGAGGTCCGGCGCACAACCTACCTCTTTGGAAACCAAGCAGGGCAACCCGTGATGGAGAGCTTCGTTGACGACCAATCCCCATGTTTCGTTCCGACAGCTAGGCAAGATGAGTAAATCGGCGCAGTGATAATAGGAACTCAGCTGGCTCTGATTCTGAAAGCCGACGAAACGGACCTCCACCGAAGGAGACACGCCTGCAAGATCCCTGGCCTCTCTCTCCAAAGGGCCGCTCCCCACAAAGACAACCACTATCTGATGCCGGACTTCGGGGGCAAGGGCCTTGACCGCTCGAAGGATCAGAAGTGGATTCTTATCCGATATCAACTTCCCAGAGAAAAGCAGGACGGTTTCCTTGGAAGTAATCCTAAGCTCATCTCGAACCCGGGTCCGCAAAAGCTCACGAGCCGTCTCGCTCCATTGAAATGAGGCGATGTCCACGCAGTAGGGAGAGAATACCAGCTTATCCTCCGATAGGCCGAGGCGTTTGAAATGGCCGTGGGACCGTTGGCCAATATAAAGCAGTCTGGCACACCGGCGGTAAAAACCCTTAAGGAGACAATCTCGGGTCCGATCAAAAACCGGATTTCGCCGACGGGCATGATCCGTTGTCTCTGAACGGAACAGGATGGGAAGCCCCGCCATCCAGGTGTGAAGCAGGGCTATCTGATGGAAGCGCGACCCGTACCCTGTCATCAGCACGGCCTTCGGCCTGGCTTTCAAAAGGGCCTTTCGCAAACCTCGAGGAGAGACCTCCTCAACGTTGCGTGCCCCCCCTTCGGAAACCCGGGAAAGAAAGATGGGAGTGTAGCCGGAGACGAGATCGATATCCCAGGCAACGGTTACTCCAAATCCTCGGTCCAAATAACCAACGATACTGAAGTCAGACCCGTAGATGACGGTGACCGGGATATCGAATCGACTTTGGACGGCACGATAGACGGGAGCTTGATATTGAACCGGGTGAGTAGAAATGACGGCCAGAGACATCAGCGAAGCTGAAGCACGAAACACCCCAGCGCATAGAGCCCGGCCCGCCCAACTCCCGGGGGAATCGGTTTGAAAGAAAGGGCCTCCTGCCGATCGCAGGCTACCCAACGATTCGATCCATCTTTCCGCCAGTATTCCTCACATCGAAGGAAAAGCTTCTCCAACAACCGAGGCAATCGCTTCTCTCCATAGATCCGGTGCCACGGTGCATGCACGCTGTCTAACCCAACGGGGACAGTCAAGAGCATGATACTCCCTGGTTTCATCAGGGTCCGCAAGATGGCCATCGCCTCTAAATCGCCATCGGGCCGATCTTTCGTTACTCCAAAGCGGCCTCCTAATCCAACGTGCTCAATACTCGAACAGTTGAGGATCAGATCGAAACTCCCCTTTGGAAGCTCCAACCCCGTTAAGTCCCCCTGGATAAACCGGAGATTCGGGTGGAGGTACGGCCATTGAATCGGCTCCAAATCGACCGCCGTCACGGAGAAGCCACGCCTGGCCGCAAGGAGGGCTATCCAGCTTCTCCCACATCCGAAATCAAGGGCCCTCCCTGGCCCCGCTGGCATCCAGGCGCTGCAAAACGACCACTCCACCGAGCGATCACCCGATAGATCTCTACCCAGGTGGATTCCGCCTGCCTCCTCAAACCGCTGAAGCAGACGGTAAAACCACCTCGGCAGGGCGATGGGAAGATTCACGTTGACACGAGGCATTACCGCTTTCCCCTTTCAAGCTGCTCCAGCACAGGGGCAAACTGGCATTCATAGTTCCACTCGGTCAGAATCCGCTGCCGCCCTTGCTCCCCCATCGCACGCCTCTGTTCGGGGTGCTCTAAGAACCAACGTAGGGCCTGCACGATACTCTCGGGATTCCCCGGATCACAGGCCAGCCCATAGCCGGGCTCTACATACACCTTCCTCCAATCGGGAAGGTACGAGACCAGAAGGGCCAGCCCACAGGCCAGGTATTCAAACGGCTTGTTCGAGGCGCCCGTCATGGTAGATTCATTCACATCGTTGCTCTTTGGTGGCATGAAAGCCAACCCAACATCGCTGCGCCGACAGAACTCAAATAGTTCGCGCCGGGGCAACGTGCCCACAAACTCAACACGGGTCGCAACGCCGATCTTCCGTGAGAGCTCCCGCATCTGCTGGAGATATCCCCTGTGGCCCACCGTTTCGTAGCCGATCACGCGCAGCTTCACCGACTCGGGCAACAGAGCCAACGCCTCGATCACCTCCAGCGGAATCCGGTTTGGGACGATCGAGCCGTGGTACAGCACCCAGAGATCGTCGCCGGGCCGGATGGAGCGCTGCGGGGAAATCTCCTCTCGGGCCGGACAGTTCCATACGCACAGGACCTCTTTTCTGCCAGTCTGGGCGGAAAACCGGTCCGCCCGCTGCCGATTCGGGAAGATGCACAGCTGCGCTCGCTCTGCCAGCTTCCGCCGCGCCCAGAAAACAATCCGCATGAAGACCGTCTTCCGCTTTGCCTTTTCGGAGGAAAAATCTGGAGAGTCGTGCTCATGGTAGATCACCCGCAGGCAATAACTGAGCATCAGCGCGACAGGGCAGGACAGCGGATCCGAAGCGTAGATCCACTGAGGCCGGCAGCAAAACACCCAAGCCCCCACCCAAATACAGAAAAAAAGGTAGTGAAACTTTTGACGCCAACCTTCCGGGCAGAAGGGCAGCCGCTGCACGGCGATGTTCGGGTGGGGGGAGAACCGCATGGAACCACCCGTCGAGTCCCCCGTACCTAAGAAGACGACTCGCCACCCCGCCTGTCCCAGCAACCGGGAACTGTGCTCAAGGGACGGATACGCCGCCGGGTTGGTGTATTGGACGTACACGATCCGACGCATCAGGATACTTCGTCTCGCAGAGCGATCATCCAGCGATTATGGGGAATGGGCCTTAACTCTGGAATCCATCGTCTCCACCAGGCATTTGGAACAATCTTCGTTACAAACTTCGCCTGTCTAAGCAACTGTATCAATCCCCATCTTCAGGCCTCGAAAGAGGCCGCCTTTAATCTTTCGTGGAGACTTGCCTGGAGGGACGAACAGGCCCTTTACGCGGGAGAGTAATCTTGCCATCCTAGAATCCGCTCACGGCTCCATCCGGAGAGCAGCCCGAACGAAGCGCTTGGAGGATTCATAAGCCCTTCGCCCGATGAAGATTCCCACCAATCGACGCAACACGCTCACCTTGAAAAGATACGACGGCCTGTGTCGAACAGCCTGCAAATAACAGCGAAGGGCGTCCCTATCCATTCGGAAACCAAAGTACTTGGTAGCCAAGTCGAGATACTGAGCCCCATAAATTCGCCCCCGCATCCGCTGCTTCTGTTTCTGCAGTTGTCCTGTCTTCTCCGGGGCCTTCAATAGTTGATCCAACAACCAAAGGATGGAACTCTCCTCCGTCTTGTCCCGAACCACCTTGCTGTGGTGGTTCAAGGGGTGTACCCGATAATCGGCCAACACTTGGGCGACATAATAAAACTCACATTCGCGGGCCATCTGAAGGGTGACATACCAGTCGTGGAAGGCCAGATGCTCCGGCACCGGCAGCGTTTTCTGCCACGCTTCCCGGCGAGCGATGACCGTGGGGGAGCAGATGAAGTTCTCCTCCAAGAGTCGCAGGTACTCGTTGCCCTTAAAGTCTTTTCCGCCATGCGTCCGATCGCATCGCTCAAGGGTCACCTCCCCCTGCTCACTGATCAACGCCGCGTCGCCATAGACAAGGCCCACCTCCGGAAACGCGCGAAATTTCTCCAAGGTGGCTGCCAGGAAATAAGGACGGTACCGATCGTCCGGGTCTATCCGAGCGATGAATCGGCCCCTGGCCTGAGAGATCCCCCCGTTGATGGTCGCTGCGTGTCCGCGATTAACCGGATGGGTGATCACCCGAAGGCGCGGATCGGAAAAAGATTTTAGGACCTCCTGCGTGTTGTCGGCAGAACCATCGTCGATGACGATAACCTCAAAATCGGGAGGGCTCTCCTGGTGGAAGATGCTGTTCAGGCAATCGGCGAGGAACCGACCGTAGTTGTAACAGGGCACCACAAAACTGACCAGCGGATCGGTTTTGCTCATAGCCGACACTTACCGCGCATGCCGCTTGATCACGCGGGCGGGAACGCCGACTGCGGTCACACGGGGAGGGATGTCTTCCACAACCACCGCCCCGGCTCCGATCACGCTCCATTCTCCAATGGAAACCTTGTCGATCACGGTCGCCCCGGCGCCCACGTAGCAGCCTTGGCCAATGGTCACGTTTCCGCAGACTACCGCACCGGGGTTGATGTTCACAAAGTCGCCGATTCGGCAGTCGTGGGACACGGAGGCGTTAACGTTCAGGATGCAGTGTTTGCCCAGCTTGACCCGAGTCGTCACAATCACCCCGGGCGCCAGGCAGGTTCCCTCACCAACCTGAACCTCTCGGCCCACGGCCGCCTGCGGATGCCACAGCGTCCAGGGCCGCAGGTTCTTCAGCCGCATAGACTCAATCTTTTCGACCAGGCGTCTGCGAGCTGGATTGCCCCCAACAGCCGTGATATAAAAGAACGCCCTCTTGGAATAACGGCGGGTCAATCTCGCCAAATCCTCAAAATTTCCCATTGTCTCCGCTCCGCAAAAGGGCCCCTTGGTCCTCTTCTCATCGATGAAGCCGACGAGACGGACCTTTTGCTCCCTCAGATCCCGAAGGTAGGAGCACAGCTCGCTCCCGTGTCCCCCGGCCCCAATAATAACCAGGAGTTGCTTGCTACTCATCTTTCCTCGTTTTCTTATCAGCCGTTTCACTCCAGCCGTAGATTCCTACGATTTCTTGTCCGCAGTCAAGGAGCTTCTCTATTGTGCCGATGACCGCACGGGATACCCGTTTCAACAAGGAACGAGAGGGGGCAAAAGCAAACTCTCGCGTGAATACGCGGATGGGGGTGAGGCCGTGTGATTGCAGCAAGCCCGTGAGCGTCGATTTCTGAAAGTACCAGACGTGTTGGTTGGGTAGAAAGACAGAAGCCCTACCGCGCAAGATATAGCGCGCAAAAAAAGAACCGAAGTTGGGTGTCTTGATGTAGAGAACCGCGTTTGGCGCATGCAGGGGCAGAAGACTGCGCAGGAACCGGTTGATGTCGACGAGATGCTCAATCACATGGCTCAGGAGAATGACGTCGAAAGGTCTTTCGCGCGGGAGCTCAGTGATATCGGTCCAGACCTTCAGGCCTCGCTGGCGGGCAAATTGCGCGCATTCGAGATTCTTCTCCACCCCCACGACCTCGTACCCTTCCTTTAGGAACGCTTCAGTGCGTAACCCGCATTACAGCCCACTTCTAAGACTCTACCCTCGAATATGCTTAGCTTCCGAAGGTCGGTGGCCACATGCCGGAAAGAAGAAACCAACGCATCCCAGCGTGATAAATCTGGCGGTACGTATATAGAGTTGCCTTCGTATAGATCGTCGGCCTTCTCTAAAGAAGGAAAATCGTCCAGTTGGGCCAAATGACAATGGGGACAACGCACAATCCGGACTTTCCCCCATTGGGTCACCGTTGTGTAGGCGGGTCGGCTTGCACCTTCCATAGCCCTACCGCAAGCACAAGAATGAGTCTGCATCAGCTAGCACTGGCTCCCTACGTGCTGAGGATATCATTTGAACAATGACCGCGCCTTTGCCAGTGTCTCCATGAGTGCTACCACCTCCTGGGGATTCTTGGAACCGATCTGGGTCAGCTCCTTCAGCCACTTGGCATTTCGGTAATAGATCGACTCCGGGTCAGGGATCAGGCCGCTCACGATGGCATCGATCATCTCCTCAGCCCCCATCTCCAGGTCGACGCGGGTCCGGAACCCCTCCTCCTGCATCCGCCGAACAGACACCCGATAATTCCGAAGGTCATGGTCGGAAACGCTGAGTTTGACCACCTTCAAACGGGGGTTGAGCCGCTGGAAGATTTCGGCCAAATCGATCACCCGCTTGTTCTCGTGTGCGATGTTGTAGCAGGGATACCGGCGCTCCGTCTTCTCCACGAAATGGATGAAGGCCCGGGCGCAGTCGGAGACATGAAGAAAGGGGCGCCAGTGCTGGCCGTCGCCGAAGATCCGGATCTCGTTGTGCAGCGCGCTGTAGAGCGAGAAGATGTTGACCACCAGATCGAACCGCATCCGGGGGGAGTATCCGAACAGGGTCCCGTTCCTCAAGATGACCGGACTCCAGGAGGTGGTGGACAACTCCAGGAGGGCCTTCTCCGCCTTGATCTTGGAAATGGCGTACACCGTCAAGGGGTTCACCTTCCCTTCTTCATCGATCTCACCCGGCGCCTCTCCATAGACGGAGCAGGAGGAAGAAAAGATGAACCGGATTCCCCTCTGCCGGGCCTCCTCCGCCAAGACGCGGGTGGCCTGGAAGTTGATCTCCTCGGTCAGGGCCGGGTTCAGCTCGGCGGAAGGGTCGTTGGAGACGGCCGCCAGGTGCACGATTCCCTCGCAGCCCTCCAGCAACTGCCGGCGAAAGTCGGCATCCAGCCCGACACGGCGAATGTCCTCCCGGACCAGCTCCACGGGAGGCCGAAGGGCCCTCAGATGCCCTACCCCGAAGTAACCGACGTCGAGGACTCGGACCCGGTGGCCCCTGGCCAATAGCTTCGGGATGAGAACCGATCCCAAATAACCCGCCCCACCTGTCACAAGAATGTTCATGCTCGTCTCCTCTCCGCCTGTTGGAGGGCAGCCACCACTGTCTTCATTTGGCCTTCAGAAATGGATGTGAAGAAAGGCAACGTGATGACCCGCCGGGACAAATCCTCCGTCACGGGTAAGGGGCGGTCGGAAAAACGGCGGAAGAATCTCTGCTCATGGATGGGAGGATAGAAGTAGGCCCGGGTTTCGATTCCCCGGCCAGCCAGGAAGTGCATGATGGCGCCTCGCCTCGCCTTCAGCTCTGGGGGAATAAGAATCGTAAAATCCTTGAAGGTATGCGTGACGTCGGCTGGGACAGGAATCGTACGGAAGCAAGTCTTGCTTTCGATTTGAGAAGTATAAAACGCTGCTTTCCTGGCCCGAATGGCAAGGCGCCGGTCCAACTGGCGAAGGTTCTCCAAACCGATCAGGGCATGGAATTCACTCATTTTACCGTTCATCCCCGGCCAGCCAGCATTGTAATTTTCTTCGATGCCATAGTTACGCATCTTTCGAATCCGACGGACGAGTTCGGGATTCCGACTGGAAACTAAGCCCCCCTCCACACTGACCAGGGCTTTCGTCACAGAGAGCGAAAAGACCTCGGCCTGCCCAAAGGTACCAACGGATCGCCCCTTCCACTGAGAACCAAACGCATGGGCAGCGTCATAGACCAAATGAAGCCGGCTCCCTCGGCGCCTCTGTGCTTTCTCGACGACACGGCGGATCTCTTCCACTGGACACGGCAGGCCATACATATGGACAGGGAGAACGACCCGAATCTGACGGTGCTTGGCGAGCAGCTCTTCTAGATCAGACGGCGACATCGTCAGATCGCCTCCCACCTCCGCAAACACCGGAATCCCACCGGCGTAGAGAACCGCCTGGGCCGTCGCCATGAAGCTAAAGCTGGGCAAGGCGACCTTCTCTCTTGCCCGAAGGCCCAGTGCCTGCAACGTAAAGACAAGTCCCATTGTGCCGGAGGAGAGGACGACGGTAGGAACCCCTAAATAAGCACCCGTCTCCTGTTCCAAGCGGTTGAGGTATCGTCCAAAGTTGGTAATCCGACCGCTCCCAAGAATCTGACGGAAGGAATCTTTCAAGGCGCTGAAGGTCGGAAGATCCGGCTGGATTAAAGGGACCTTCATACGCGGAACAGCCAAAGATTCGCGCATGGCAGTGCCAAATGAAACCCCGTGTGGTTAGATAAGAAACCTTTCACCGCACGATGAACACTTTCCCAACTCCAGTCATCCCCGCAGACAATGCCCCCTTTTCCAACGAGTGGAACCCAGGCCTCCAGATCTGTCCTTACCGCCTCCTCATCGTGATTTCCATCGATGTACACCATCCCCACCGGTCCATGCGACCAGGTCTCGGCCGCAGCACGGCTAGTAGAACGACAAGTCACAATCCACGGTTCCAGTCTAAAACGTTGGATGTTGCGTTGGAAAGTGGTAAAGACCGCCTCGAAGGAGTTCACACCCCATCCATTCACGTAGCGACTCACCTGGACTCCTTCCTGGGTGTAATCCTGCCAAGGATCAATGGCAAAAACCCTCTTTCCCGTCCCGCGACAGGCCTCGGCCATAGCGATGGCGGATCGCCCTTGCCAGACACCTATTTCAACAATGTGGCTGTGGTCCGGGAGGGAGGAGACGCAACTCATGAGATACCGCAGCTGTGACTCGGCGCTCCAGCCAGGAATCGCTAGGATCTTGTCGAACGACGTAGGAAAACAGGCCTGCTGAAGCCATCGGAATATCGCCCTATTGTACCAGGCCCGTAATTCACAGGGGGGGCTGCTCATCGCTTAGATAAAACCCTATACAGCTGGACCATCTCTTCTGTCACCTCATCCATTTCTCGGGGCGGACGTATTCCAAGGCGCAACCGCGTAAGCAATGCCCTATCCTTGCAAATCCTCCCCAAGACAGAACACCAGGCCTGAATAGAACCCGGTTCTACCAGCAGGCCGTTGACCTCGGGTCGTACCAGTTCGGCGATGCCTCCCAGATTGGAGCCCACCACAGGGATACTCGCTTTAAACGCCTCCAGCACCACCAGAGGGCCTGTTTCCAAACACTGGGAAGGAACAGCCAGGAAATCATACTCTCTTAAACGATCCACCACCTCTCGAGGGGACATGCGGCCGTGAATCTTAATTCGGGTGTCTCCCCCGGCAAGCCGATTCATCCGACTCAGAAAGGACCCTCCTTCTGTTCCGAAGGCGATCCCGAATAGATGGAGCTCCATTGGAAGTTCGGGTGCAGATCTTAACGCCTGAATCAAGATGTGCGGCCCTTTGGTCGGATCGTACCTCCCCACAAAGACAAATCGAAGCCATCCCGGCCTGGGCGGCGACACGGGTGAATCGGTGGAAGAACGAGGGGAATCCTCAAGGTCCTCACAGAGACCTAAACGAGACAGTGTGATCTTGGAGATCGGAACGCCATTGCGAATCAGGAGATCCCGTGTCCACTGGCACAAGGAAACAATCTGATCACACCCCGCTAGAAATTCATGGGTGCCGGCATGTTGTAGCGAAATCAATTCCCGCATCCGCAACGCGGTCCACACAGGGCCGGACAACCCGATGGAACCCAAGGCTTTCCCTAGGGGGACCGGCACTCGACCTATTCCATCTGCCAAGTACCGCGGGAGCCCCCGGCTGTGTAGAAAACAGCGAGTACAGACATCCAGGTCGAGCCGTCCATCACAGACCTCGGATCCCCAACGCATTAACCCGCCCCTCACACAGCTGATATTGGCAATATGATAGGTACATACCAGCGGGATTCTCTTTCGCTTGATCTCTCCCACAAGCCCACAAGAGATCTCTCGCGTCCGCGCATGAAGGTGCACTACATCCGGCTGCTCGTCGCTCACAATGCGGAGGAACTTCCCCATCCATTCCCCATCTCCTCCCTTGTAGAACTCCTGGAGGTTCCCACTCCAGGGGGTGGGAGCAAGGCGCCTCACCGGCAACCCACCATAGGTATAAGTCTCATCTCGCTTTCCAGGTGCGACGACCAAAACCTGGATCCCCTGCTGATGCAAATGAGAAGCCAACGCTCCGACATAACTCTCCCCACCCCCTCTGTCAGGATAAAAGGACGTGGGCACCTGGATGACTTTCATCGGCCCAACCGAAGGTCCCTTCGGACGGCCAAGAAATTCTCCCGGCGGTTGATCTCGCCTGACGGCCTTTGGATCCGCCGCGTTTCGTAATCGAACCCTCGAATCATGTCGATGAGGGTGGGGTCCAGGACATTTCCGGAATCGTCGCACTCCGCTTCAAAAACGATGGCCTTCGGCGGTCTTTCCGAAAGAAGGCGTTGTGCTCCCTGGAAAACGTGCGACTCCCACCCTTCCGTATCGACCTTCATCAATGTAGGAGGGAGCAAGCCCTTCAGGAAAACCAGCCGGTCCGCTGTCTCACATTCCACCTTGAAGGTTTCCGCTCCAACCGGATACCTCAGCGATGAGAGCCCCGTGTTGGTCGCCGGCCCATGAAAAAGCTTCACGCGCTGAGCTCTGCTCCCCAACGCATGGGGATGGATGGTGCATCGATCTGAGCCGGGATTCAGGGCGACATTCTCCCCCAATCTTTCTCGATTTAGCGGGTCCGGCTCGAAGGCGTGAATCTGCCCAATCCGGTGATCCAACAGCGCCCGAATGGTAAAAACACCGATGTGGGCGCCGATGTCCCAAAAGATCTCATCCCTGTCAAAGGAGGCAGCAAGAGCCTCCCACACCTCTGTTTCAGCGAAACCTGCTCGAAGGACGTGCCATTGTACGAGGCATCGATCGTCCACGATGATCCAACCGCCATCCGCATAAGGGATCGTTAGCCGAGGAGCCCCTGTCACTCTCCGGAACCACCCCCACAATCGAAGCTTCATGGGATGATCCGGCCCTCGGTAATAGGACATCAAAAGCCGCGAGAGCATCTTTCCCACTGTCGGTTGCATAAGCAAAACCTCTCTTCTTAGCAAGGATACACGATCTTCGGGCACTTTTGTCATGGGAAATAGCCGACAGATAGAATCTATTTGAGGGTAGGTGTAAAATGTGTGGCACTTCCGTGAAGACTTCACTGGCGCGAATCGTATTATTCATCATAGGCCTCCCTATCGGGCTCGCTGTATCGGGAGAGGCGCTGCTGCGGGCCTATATACACTTCCGTTACGGAATCCCTGGTAAATCCTACGGCATTTACATGGCCGACAAAGAGCTTGGCGCAATACATCGACCCCACTCCTACAACAGCAACAGCGTGATCAACAATTGGGGTTTTCGGAATGCCCAGGATATCCTCGAACAAAAGCCGCTTGGCTCAACCCGCATCTACTGCTCTGGCGGTTCAACGACATTCTGCTACAACCTCACCACGGAAGAGAGTTGGCCCAGTATCTTGCAACATAAGCTACGGCAACGTCCAGGGCATGAACGTGATGAGGTGCCCAACGCGGGCGAAATCACCTTCGCCATCTCTCATGAACTCGCGCTGGCCAGGCGCCTCGTCCCTCGTCTTAAACCGGATGTAGTCATCCTCCTCACAGGCATGAACGAGAGTCTGGCAGCGCAGATATTGGAAAGGGCAGAAAAGACCGATCTGAATCGTCTTCTTCGGGAAAAGCGCTGGGGTGTCTTCCCGCGACACCTCGACCAGGCCCGTTTTCTTAAGAGGAACAGCGTCGTTGTCCGCTTCATTGACTATGTGCTTCTCCCTCTGTTTGAAAAACGCCGAACGGACGTCTATCGGCAGCCTGATCCGCCCAAATGGTTTCATCTTCACCCATGGATCATGACGAATTTTGAACATACCTTGCGTGCTTATCTGGCCTTTCTTCAAGATCACGGCTGTCGAGTCATCATCATTCGTTATGGCGACAATGGCATTGAAACATGGTACTTGAGGGATGTCCTCCGAAAATTCCGAGACAGGGCGGTTGAGATCGGTCGGGAAGAGGGCGCTCTAATCTGTGACATCGCCTCGATTGTAGAAAGGCATCCCCGCCGTTTATCGCTCTACATCGACTCCGGGGTGCATGTGACCAAAGAGGGAGCGGAGCTGATGGCAGACGAGCTGCTGAAAACGCTCGATCAACTCGGGATAGATCGGAAGACTTAAGGCCCGGCCCGCCAGCTTTTCCGTCACGGGGAGGGACCCTCTCCGGTAACCGAGGGCGGAATAGGCCTTTTGAAGGTGGACCGGGATCGGGTAATGGATGCCGGTAGAGATCCCGTGGCGGGCGAGGCGCTCCTTGAGCCGATCCCGATGAGGGGTGAAGATCGGGAAGAGATGCCAGACCATCCGGCCGTACTCCGCCTCTTTGAGAAGCGTTACCGGCACATCCTTTAACTCTTTCCGATATACGGTAGCCCAGCGCCGACGGAGCTGGTTCCAGCGATCCAGATACGCAAGCTTGACTCGGAGGATCGCCGCCTGGACCGCCTCCATCCGGTAGTTGTAGCCGATCCGATCATGGAACCCGGCACGGGGCTGGCCGTGGTGGCGGAGCATCCGGATCTGGCGGGCGATCCCGGCGTCGTTGGTGACGATGGCTCCTCCTTCCCCATATGCCCCCAGATTCTTGGTCGGGTAGAAGCTGAAGCAGCCGACGTTCCCCAGCGTGCCTACCTTCTTTCCTCGATAGGTGGCCCCGTGGGCCTGGGCCGCGTCTTCGATAACGGCCAGGCGATGCCGCCTCGCTATATTCAAAAGCGGTTTCATATCGACCGACTGACCGTACAGATGGACCGGGAGGATCGCCTTGGTCTTCCGGGTGATCGCCTTCTCCACCTGAGAGACATCCATGAGACACGTATCGGGCCGGACATCGACGAAGACCGGCCTAGCGCCGACGTAAGAGATCGCCTCGCAGGTGGCGATGAAGGTAAAGGGAACGGTGATCACCTCGTCGCCGGGCCCGATCCCGCAGGCCAGGAGCGCCAGATGCAGGGCGGAGGTGCCGGAGTTCAGGGCGACACAGCGCTTGGCGCCGCAGTACCGGGCGAACTCCTCCTCGAAGGCCTCCACCTCGCCCCCTAAGGTGTACTGTCCGGAGCGCAAGACCCTTGTGACCGCCTTGCGGATCTCCGGCTCGATCTCCCGGTACTGCGCCTTTAAGTCGATCAACGGGATCTTCATCGAGGAGACGCCTTCTTCATCCTGCTGAGCGAAACACCCATCTTCTTCGCATAAGAGTTCAATCTCTGGCGGTTCAGCCGATCGATCTTGAATTCCGACACCATCCCTTGAATCTCGCCCCTCCGGTTCAAATACAGAAAGTCGACCAGGGCCTTCTCCGGCTCGGCCAGGAAGCAGGGACCCTCCTTGACGAACCCGAAGAGGCACGCCTTCTTGACTTGCTGATACCGGATTGTACCAAAGGAAGTCTCCGCTTTCCGGGGAAGCCGAGAGGTGACGCAGGTCAGCACCTGGGGGATCTGGCTTAAGACCCCGTGCCGGGAGAGGGCCGATTCCAAGGAGATGTAGCTGGGCTTGTAGATCTCTGCCGAGATCTCCTCCAGGGTGGGCGGATGAAAAGGATTGGCGTAGTAGCCGCGACAGATCCTCTGGAGGATCTTCCGCTGGGTCAATCGCCCCAAGGCCACTCTCAGGGTATGAGGATCCATTCCGGTGAAAGCCCTCAGATGATTGAAATGGAAGATCGTCTGCTCGTGGTAACGCCGAAAGAGCCCCAGCCAATCCTCGACTCTCATCGGCGTCCCCGAGGACGGTATCCCTCGATAAAGTCTGCCAGGACCTGAGAGACCGCGCGGGAGATTTCCGGGTACCGGTCCCCATAAAGGTCCCTGTAGGTCTTAGGGAGAAACCGATCCATCTCCATCCGCAAGAGAGCCGCGCCTTTCCCTTTCAGAATCGACAGGTTCTCTCTGAACCGAGCCGAGAATCGGGCCGGCCCGAGGCGGTAATCCAGAAGTTTTCTCCCCACCATCCTTCGGACGCTTGGGGTCACCGACTGGCCCAGCGTGGTGAGCAGGAAATGGATGTCCCAGAGGTCTCGACCCTTGACATACTCCCTGGCCCCGAAGGCGACCAGCTTGTCGCTCAAGATCTCCCGGGGGGCCTCTACCTGGACAGCGGGGTGCGCTGGGATCTGTTCATCCCGAAGAATGACCGGCTTGTTTTCATAGGAAGGGACATGAGCAATCTCAATGTTCGTCCTGTCCCTGACGGAAAGGCCTTCGATGGGGACGTTGAGGATGAACCGCCTGAAGGAGGAGGTCCCCTTCTGCTCCTTGAGTGTGATGGCTTGACCAAACAGTGGGAATTGGCGCAGGAGAGAAGGCAGGCCTTGAAGCACCTGGGGGAGATTCCCAAAAAAGCGGGCGCTCTTTCTGCGAAGAACAAAATCCAGATCCTCGGAGTACCGGATCCCTTGATAAGCCATTCGCAGCGCTGTCCCGCCTTGGAACACCAGATGGGAGAAGGTCCCCTTCCGGAAGAGATGTTCCAGAACCAACAGATGGATTTGCTCTTTAAGGATCAGGTGAACGCTGACCCCCTCGACCCGGGCTTTTTCCTGGAGTTGCCCCAAATCCATCATACTTAATATAATATACATTATGGTATATCTCGTCAAGTGCATATTCATCCCTCCCTATTCACCCCGGAAGCGGGTGTGCTATGATGGCTGCCCATGTGCGGAATCGCTGGCATCGCTTCGCCGTCTCCCATACCGGACCGGATGCTGCCGGAGTTGGTCAAGGCGCTGCGGCATCGGGGACCGGATGACGAGGGATCTTACCTCAGCCCCGACCGCCGGGTTGGGCTGGCCCACACCCGCCTGAGCATCCTGGATCTTTCCCCCGCCGGCCACCAGCCGATGTCGAACGAAGGATGCCCCCGAGCGGGTGGCCAAACGGTCTGGATTAGTTACAACGGGGAGATCTACAACTTTCAGGAACTCCGGGAAGAGCTGACGTCCAAGGGGCATCGATTCCGCTCCAGGACCGATACCGAGGTGATCCTCCACCTGTACGAAGAGGAGGGCGAATCGGTGGTGAACCGGCTGAACGGAATGTTCGCCTTCGCCATCTACGACTCCTCCCGGAACACCCTCCTGCTGGCCCGGGACCGGTTGGGGGTGAAGCCCCTCTACACCGCGGAGCATAACGGGGCGTTTCTGTTCGCCTCGGAGATCAAGGGGATCCTGGCTTCCGGGCTGATCCCGAAGGAAGTGGACTGGCAGGCGATCAGCGATTACTTCACCTTCGGATTCGTCCCCCATCCGGAAACTGCCTTTCGGCACATTCGGACGCTGCCTCCGGTCAGCACCCTTTGGGTGGATCTGAAGAACCGTTCCCAGTGTCTACGCACCTACTGGAGTCCCTGGAATCCCCGAGAGCCCGCCTCCCCCGAGCAGACCTCCATGCCGATGAGGGAGCAGCTCCGGCAGCTCCTGGAGGATTCCGTCCGGAGAGAGCAAGTGAGCGACGTCCCCTTAGGAGTCTTCTTCAGCGGAGGGATCGACTCCACCCTGCTGACGGCCCTCATGGCCCGACAGACGAAGGAGAGGGTGAAAACCTTCACCGTCGGATTCCAGGGCAAGGGTTTCCATCCGGACGACGACCTGCCCTACGCCCGCCTGGCTGCCCAAGCGATCGGGACGGAGCACCATGAGCTGATGATCGACCTTAAAAACGTCGATGAGTTCCTGGAGATGATCCGGCATTTTGATCAGCCGTTCACCAACCCGACCTGTTATCTGCAGTACCTGATCGCCAAGGAGACCCGCCGTTACGTCACGGTGGCCCTCTCCGGGGTTGGGGGGGATGAGCTGTTCGGGGGGTATCCCCGCTATCGGCTGTTTCCCATGGCACCGCTTTTAAGCCGCCTACCCGCCCCTCCTGGCCGCTGGACGAGAAGCATGCTGGGACTCCTCCGAGAGGATGTCTGGGAACCGACGTTGCGGCAGGCGAAACGGCTCTTAAGAGGGGTCGGCGTAGATTTTGCCGAACAATATCTCCGCTGGACCTACTCGCTGGATGAACAGGAAAAGCAGCGTCTGCTCCAATTACCCAACGGTGAATCGGCCCAACCGGCCTCCCGGTACCTCCGGGAAGCCCTCGGATGCCTCCCCCCGGCGATCGACCGTTACGGGCGACTCCTCTTCGCCGACTTGAAATCGTTCCTCGCCGACAATCTGTTGGAATACACCGACAAGGCCAGCATGGCGGTGGCCCTGGAGGTCCGGGTCCCGTTCCTCGACCATCGGCTGGTGGAATTAAGCGCTCGGATCCCTTTCCATGACAAAGTTCGGGGGAGCCAATTGAAGGTGCTGCTGAAGGAAACTTTCCAGGACATTCTGCCCAAGGAGATCGTTCAGGCCCCCAAGCGGGGGTTTTCTCCTCCCATCGTCGAATGGGTCGATGAGGTGTTCGACCGATATTTCGAGGAAACCTTGACCCCACAGGAAGCGGCCAAACAGGGGTTCTTCTCCTGGGAAGCCATCCAGCGGCTTCGGCAGGCCCACCGTGAGCGACGGCAGAACTGCTGGGCGGAGCTTCTCGGCGTGATCCTGTTTGACACCTGGTGGCGCCGATACATCCTGTGATACGATAAATGTTCGCCCTGGCGTCGGGCGGTTAGCTCAGCTGGTTAGAGCGGCGGACTTACATTCCGCAGGCCGGGGGTTCGAGCCCTCCACCGCCCAAGAAGAGTAACGATATGTCTGCAATCTCCCAGAAGATTGAGAAGTCGAGGCGGATGGCTGCCGTCGAAAACCGGTTGAATACTCACCTGCCCGATCTGTTTTACCAGATGCATTGGGGAGAGAACCTCATGCATCGCCAGATTGCCCAGACGCTCGGCGTCCCCCGCCCCACGGTCACCCGTTGGTTCTCGGAGCTGAGCGTCCCCAGCCAACCCTCCGAACGGATCACCAAGACGTACCTGACAAGCTGGCTCTACAAGACCGGGCAGCGGATTCGAAAATCACGCTATGAAGGACCCGATCGCCGATTGCAAGAAAGCCGAGGCGGCGTCAATGTCGATTTCTTCAAGCGATGGATGCCCGAGATGGCGTATGTCCTGGGTTTCTTCGCCGCCGACGGCTGCCTGGCGAAAAACCGAAGGGGATCCCATTACCTCCAGTTCACATCGACGGACATAGGAATCTTGCGCCAAATAAAGCGCGTGATGAATGCCACCCAGGCAATCCGAAAGAAACCCCCGCATGAACAAACTTTTGGATGGAGCCCTTGCTATCTTCTTCAAATCGGAAGTGTGAAAATGTACCGAGACATGGCAAAACTGGGCCTTACTCCGCGCAAATCCAGTCGGCTGAGGTTGCCCAATGTCCCTGCCGCGCATCTGCCGGACTTTGTGCGAGGGCTCTTTGATGGGGACGGCTCCGTCTCTTACGGTTTGTACGCCCGTTCCAGTCGGCCCCAAGGAGTTGTGAAAGTCCTATGCACCCGATTCACATCTGCGTCGAATAAGTTTCTGGTCCATCTCAAATCTGCTTTGGGGAGTGCGGCAGACCTAAAAGGGGGCGGCGTATACAGAGGAACCCGGGCGTTCCATCTGCAATACAGCGCTTCCGACAGTATTCGACTCTTTCATTTCATGTACAATGGATCGAACCAAGGGCCTTTTCTACGAAGGAAGCACCTTAAGTTCCGACGGGCTTTAGAATTTATACGAAAGGGGCCGTAGCTTAGTCCGGTTTAAAGCACTGGATTGTCAATCCAGGGAGCGCGGGTTCAAATCCCGTCGGCCCCGCCATATTTGCAGTTGCCCCATCTCGACGAGCCAGTTGAACGGCTTACGATAAACGGGGATGGGAGTTGCATCGCGCAGCGTGCAGTTCCAAAGTAAGAATTTGAGGATTTCCTGTTTCTCGTCGGGCAATCCTGCAACGTACAACGGCACTAGGCGTTGCGCCAGTTCCAAAATCTTGATCCCTTCCTCCATGTAACCCTGGTTTGCCCCTTGGTGTCGCCCTAGCTGCATTCGGATCTCGTCCTGCTCCCGCCGCCACTCGGCCGACTTCTGTTCCCACAGCTCCGTCGGAACCTTGCCATCCAGCTTATCCAGGTAGATCTGATCCAACCGCTGCTGAAGCTGCGCGTAGCGGCCGTTGAGGCCCTTAATCTGCGCGTCGTGGTAGGCCTGCTCGTCCTGGTGGCTCTGGCGCAGCAACTCTTTCAACCACTCCATCCGCTCATCGCCGATCTGGACTGCTTGCACAACTTCCTGCATCCGCTGCTCCAAGATTGGCTCAGGAACGTACGGCTGTCCGCATTTGCCCCTGAACTCGGTGCAGCGGTAATAGACGTACTTGCGCTTGGCAAGCCCGGCAGTGATCCGGCATCCACACCGGCTGCATCGCATCAGGTTCCCGAAGGCGAAGCTGTGGCGTTGTTTCTTCG
>CAZRTR010000005.1:42490-52716 GCA_964603095.1 uncultured Planctomycetia bacterium | reverse complement strand
GCGAACGGAAGGAAAATCTCCGGATTCCCGATGGGGTAAAGGGATCACCTCTACTTAGGTCTCATCGCTGAGAAACGAGGGGACTGGAAGAAAGAACTGGATGCTCATAAGCGCGCTGCCGTATTAGCGCCCTGGGATACCAAGTTTATAAATAACGTGGGATATACATTCTTGAGAATGGGAGTTCTGACAAAAGCTTTGCGCTGTCTCAATTATGCCGTTCAGCTAGATCCAACGAATGATGTCGCGTATTACAACCGAGCTCTTCTGTACTACGCTAAACGCAACGTCCCCGAGATTGTGAAAAACCTTCGTCTAGCCGTTCGGCACAATCCAGCGAATAAGGGGCATCTGCGGAATTCAAAAACCTTCAATGAAGTCAGGAGACACCCTTTGTTCAAGAAACTTTTGAAAGGAAAGTGAATAGGGCCGAGCAATCGGATCCTCAGGATCTGGTGGAGGGACCGGTGGGGAGTAAAGTAGACTTTGAGCAGTTCGGATGCGCTCGATGTAAGGCCCTATTTACAGCATCGGAAGGAACACTCGGTGGAGGTGTATGTTCGGTCTGTAACCGTACCTTGTGTTTTGCTTGTCTAGGTTTCCTTATACCTATGCCTAAGGAGACAAAAGACTGGCCCGTTTGCTTGGAGTGTCGGAAGCGACCCCCTAAGGCTCCTTAGACGCTGAATCGGCTTCTCATCCTGACGGCTTACACCGCTCCATGTGGGGACCACCCAGCATGTCGATAGGGGATGAGTGTGAATGGTACAATGGAGCGGGATGGCTGAGTATACCTCCGCCCATGCGAAGGCCGGCATTAAAGCCAAGCTCCCTCCGCTGGAGTGCTGGCCGAGCCCCTATCCCGGCTACGAGGTCACCCTCGAGATTCCGGAATTCACCTCCCTCTGTCCCCGCACCGGGCTTCCCGATTTTGGGGTGATCCGGATCCGGTATGCCCCAAAGAAATGGTGTGTGGAACTGAAGTCGTTGAAGTATTATGTCAACGGCTATCGGAACGTCGGGATCTTTCAGGAAAACGCGGTCAACCGGATTCTGAATGATTTTGTGGCGGCGGTGAAACCCCGGTGGGCCGTCGTGATGGGAGAGTTCAACGCGCGGGGAGGAATGAAAACGATCGTGGAGGCCCGCTACCCTAAAAGCCGTCGTGAGTGATGAGTCGTGAGTCATGAGTGAAAAAAGAATAGCCCCTCGAAAGGTCGTTTTTCTGCTGTTACTCGCCACTCACTACTTTCTACTCACGACTGTCTTTGCGGGGTGCGGGCTGTTCCGCTCCCAGCAACCGGTCGCCGAGACGCCCCTGGAGCAGGTGAAGCACCAGATCCACCAGAAGGGGCCGGCGGCGCTGACGGCCGGTGTAGCCCGGGTGGAGATCACCCCGGCCGTCGGAACCCCGCTGGCCGGCTACTCCAAGCGGAAGGGGAAACCATCCGTCGGAATCCGGGATCCTCTGTATGTCCGGGTTCTCTCCATGAGCGACGGGGATGACCGGTGGGTGTTGGTCAGCGCCGATCTTCTCCTTTTTCCCGATCCGATGGTGGAGGAGATCCTTCAGCAGGTGGCTCACGATCTGAGGATCGCCCGCCAGCAGATCGTTCTGGCGGGGACCCACACCCATTCCGGGACCGGATCGATCGCTCCCGGCTTCCTCTACGAGAAGGTGTTCGGTCCCTACCGGTCGGAGGTGGTCAAAGGGATCACCGGCCGGGTGATCTGGGGCGTCCGGCAGGCGATCGAGCATGAAGAGCCGGCCCGATGGGGAGTGGGGAGCCGGGAGAATCTTCTGGAAGGGTGGGTGGAGAATCGAAGAGCTCCCTCCGGTTCGGTCGATCCGGACTTAAGGGTGCTTCTGGTGGAATCAATGAAAGGCCAGCCGTTGGGGATCCTGGTCAGCGCCACGGCCCATCCGACCTTGATGGACTCTAAGGATCTGCGGTTCAGCGGCGATTATCCGGGGGAATTGGCCCAGGCGGTGGAGGGGGCCTATCCGGGGGCGGTTTGCCTCTTCGCCAACGGGGCCGCCGGAGACACCCGGCCCCGGGATGCGGTGGGGAACAGTTCCGATGAACGGGTGTCCCGATTCGGGAAGCTGTTGGCGGAGGCCACCGTCGGATTGGTCAACCGGATGTCGCTCGAATCCAAAGGGGATCTGGCCGCTTGGGGCTGGTGGGTTCCGCTGCCGCCGCCTCAGATTCATCTGGGGCCGATTCCGATCCACCCCCGGCTGGGCCGCCTGATGCGGCCCTCATCGGCCTACCTCCATCTGCTGGCGTTGGATCGCACACTCTTTGTTCCTCTCTCCGCCGAGATGACGGCCGACCTGGGGTTGGAGCTGAAGAGGAAGATCGCCGCGCAGGGGCTCGATCCGATCCTCGTCGGTTACGCCGACGGCTACCTGGGCTACGCGGTGACCCCCAAACAGTACGAAGATCGCTCCTACGAATCCTGGATGACCTGGTACGGTCCCACCTTCGGCATCATCCTCGTTGAGAAGTTCCGCCAACTGGCGAGCATCTACTCCGAAAAAGAGTGATCCGTTTTCTTCTGCTCTGTTTCCTTGCCGGCTGCGCCTCACTTCGTCCCCCGGCGGCGCCGGCGGCTCCGCCGGGGCGGCTGCGGTGGGTCGAGGGGCTTCCGGTCCTGTTCCTCTCCGGGACTCCCTACCAGATCGGAGTCCAGCACGGGACCCTTTTGAAAGAGGAGGTCCGGGCGTCGGTGGCGAACATGATCGGCTTTGTGGATCGGGAGGTGGGGATCCCGGTGGTGGGAGGGTTCCTGGCCCGGCGGACGTTGGCCCAGGCCTGGGAACAGATGGAGCCCTTCATTTCGCCGGAGATTCAGCAGGAGCTCGAAGGCCTTTCCGACGGGTCGGGGATTCCTCTGAAGACCTTGCAGCAGATCCACGCCCTGCCGGAGCTGATGGCCGCCAGCTGCGCCAGCTTCGCCGCCTTCGGGAAGGCGACGACGGACGGACGCTTGATCCAGATACGGAACCTGGACTGGGCGATCCAGTCGGAGGTGCAGCGCTACTCGGCCTTGTTCGTCATCCATCCGCAGGGTAAGCATCCCTTCCTGAACATCGGCTGGTTGGGATTCATCGGAGCGATCTCCGGGATCAACGCCCAGGGAGTCTCGATCAGCGAAATCGGGGCGGAGACCCAGGATGTCGACTTGAAAGGGGTCCCGATGCCGTTTCTGTTAAGGCGGGTGTTGGAGGAGGCGGAAGATCTGGACGAGGCGGTGGCCTTCGTCTGCGGCGCCACCCGGGCGGGGGGCTACAACTACCTGTTCGCCGACGCCAAATCGAAGCACGCGGTGGCGGTGGAGACGACGAAGAGCCGCTGCGCCGTCTTCTGGGCCGATCAGGAACCGGAAACCCCCTACGCTGTTTTCGTCCCGAACGCGGTGCTGCGCTCCGATTGGGCGCTGGATCCGACGGTGCGGGACCGGCAGCTGGCCGCCAAAGGGGACCCGAAGAGGCCGGGGTTGGAGCCGCCGGTCGGATCGAAGGCGTACGACGTCCGGTACGCGGGGCAGGGCCAACTTCTCCTTCAGTTCCACGGGCGGATCGATCCGGAGATCGCGATGGCGATCGCCAAGGCGATCGCTCCCTCCAGTAACATCCAGAGCATCGTCTACGCCTATCCGCAGCTCTGGGTGGCCAACGCCCAGCAAAAGCAGCCGGCCGCGATGGGAAGATACCTCCAACTGGACGCCAAAGCCCTGCTGGACGAAACCGGGGATTAGCTGGAGGATCCTGTCTGAAGGGCTTCCTGAATCGCCTGGAGCATCTGGTCGATCTTCAGCGGCTTCGGCAGACAGGCGAAGGCCCCCAATTGGCGGCCGACCGATTCCACGGCGTCCAGTTGGCTGGAGAAGCCGGTGATCAGGATGGAGGGGATCTCCGGGTTCGTGGTGCGGACCCACTTCAGCAGATCCACCCCGGAAGCGCCGGGAAGCTTGAAATCGATCAGGAGCAGGCGAGGGTGCAGCGCCTGGAAATAGCGGAAGGCCTCCTCCGCGCTGGCCGCCGTGCAGACCTTATAGCCGTGATTCTCCAGAACCCACTGGGTGGAGGCCAGCACCTCCGGTTCGTCATCCACTAAGAGTAAGAGCGCCAACTCCGTCATAGGATGTGACCCTCCATTTAAGTATACCCTGTAGGGAAGAGATTGGGTGTCGGGTGGCGAAAATGGGTAAAGGGGCTTTTTACAGATTCCGACGAAGGAAGGAGTAGGTGACGATCTTCAGGTACGGCGTGGCGAAATAGGCGGTGTAATGCCCGGTTGGGAGAAGGACCATCCTCGGCCGGCCCATTGCACGCCACAGATCGAGGGAACGCCCCAACCCCAGGACTCGGTCGAACAGCCCAACGATCATCAGGGTCTTTTTGGGATCGATCGCCGGGGCCAGCAGCATCGGTTCGGAGCGCATCACCGATTTCAGTTGCCGCAGGGCCTCCTCGTGGGTCCAACCGTGCTTCTCCATGGTAGCGCGCCTGCGTTTCCGGATTGCCTTGTCCTGGGAGCTCATGATGATCTCCGGGATATGCCCGGCCGGAAGCCCCAGGACCGAGCAGCGCAGCCGCGGCTCCACCGCGCTTAAGATCGTCGTCAGGATCGCCCCCATGCTGATCGCGAAGGAGCCGATCCTCTGGGGATCGACCGAATCCTGGGTTTGAAGCCAGTCGATCACCTGCCTTAGATTGATCACCGATTCCCTGAAGTGGGTCTCGATATCCTTTAAGTCCCGATCGGCGGAGAAGACCTCCTTGGGCCGGTAGACCAGGACCGCGTGGAGCCCGCGGGCGGCGTAAAAACGGGTGAATTCCCGGACGTACAGGTCATCTCCCGCCAGGATCGGGGACATCAGAACGACGGGAAGCCGGCCGAGGCGGTTGGGCTTGTACCAGTCGAGGCGGATCGGGCGTAAATCGGAATCGCCAGGGATCGATAGGATGAGTTTCCGAACCTCGAAGTCGGATCCGGGCTTCGTCGACTCCAGGCTGGCCGCCAGGGGCTTCCGTTCGTAGTCGTAGTAGGTCGCCATCTCCATGGGGAGCGGCTGGCGAGGAACCGAACGGGAAGGGCAGGGGACCGTTGCGCAGCCGGATAGCCATGCGACCAGCCACCAGCAACCGAGAGCCCTTTTCATGGCGGCTATGATAGCATGACACCGTGATAAGATGTCTCCGTGAAACCGGTTCTTGTGGCTCATCGGGGGGATCCGAAGCATGCGCCGGAGAATACGCTGGGCTCCTTTCGGTCGGCGATCGCCAGGGCTGCTCAAGCGGTGGAGATGGACCTGCGCCGGAGCGCCGATGGGGTCTGGGTTCTGTTCCACGATTCCACCTTGGATCGGATGGCCGGCGAGAAAGGGGAAGTGGCGAGAATTTCCTGGGAGGGGCTGAAACGGCTGGGGATCCCTTCGGTGGAGGAGGCCCTGGCCCTGTGCCGGCGGAAGAAGCGATTCGCCTTTCTGGATATCAAACTCAGGAGCGGTGAGAAACAGCTCCTTCAGGTTCTTCGCCGGTCGAAGTGGCTCTCCCATGTCTGGATCGGAGTGGGGACCGTCCCGAGTCTGCGGCGATGGAGGCGGCTGTTGAGCCGCCAGCCGCTTTTCTGGGTGACCGGCTACCGGGCTCCCATCACGCCGGGGAGGATTCGCCAGGCCCACCGCCTGAGGTTGACCGGATTGGCGGTTTACCGATGCTGGGTCACCCAGGCCGTTGTCCGGCGGGTCCATGAGCATGGCCTGAAATTGTTCGTCTGGACCGCCCGGACGCCTCGAGAAATCCGGCGCCTGGCCCGGCTGGGGGTCGACGGCATCATGAGTGAGGTATGGCCACCGCCCCGTTCGATCTGATCGAGGAGGCGAAGCGCCTCATCCGGTTCAACACGGTGACGTGGAATTCCAACGCCGATTGCGCCGTCTACGTGGGGTCCCTTCTGCGCAAGATCGGAACCCAAGTTTCCTACCAGGACAGCCGGGTGGAGGGGGTCCCGTTCTTCAACGTGATCGGCCTGATCGGCCACGGAAAACATCCGCTGCTTCTGACCACTCACCTGGACACGGTGGACCCGGGGGATCCCCGTCTTTGGACGAAGACCGGGGGAGATCCCTGGAATCTCAAGGTTCGGGGGGACACCTTGACCGGATTGGGTGCGGCCGACACGAAGTTGGACATCCTCTGCAAGATGCTGGCCCTGGCCGGTTTCAAGCCCGGCTCGTTCAAGCGGCCGGTGATCCTGGCCGGCACCTTCGGAGAAGAGTCGGGCCTGCGGGGAGCGGCCCGTTTCTGCCAGGGGGAGCTTCCGAAACCGGAGATGGCGCTGGTGGGGGAGCCGTCGGAGATGGCGCTTGTCGCCCGGCACAAGGGGTTGGGTGTGGCCGAGGTTCTGTTCAAGTCGCGCGGTCTTCACCGCCCGACCTCCTCCGAATGGGTGTACGAGGCGACCTTCCGGGGACAAGCGGCCCATTCCAGCACGCCGGACTTAGGCGTCAACGCCTTGAAGGAGAGCTGGGAATTCCTGCGGATGATCTCGAAGCGGCATCCGAAGGTGGCGGTCCTGGGCTGGGAAGGGGGGACAGGCCACAACGTCATCCCTTCCTCCGCCACGCTCCGGTTCTCCCTCGGGGATCTTCCGAAGCAATCTTTTCGTTCCACCGGGAAACAGAGGGTGAAGGCCCAGCGCCTGGAGCCGGGCTGGTATCCGACCCTTCCTTGGGCGCAGGCCCTCTGGTGCATCGACACCCTGCAGGATCTTTTCATTCCCTTGCAGAAAGCGCAGGATCGGGCCTTTCGCCCGCCCCTTCTCACCTGGAACATCACCTGGCTAAGCTCAACGCGGGAAGGGTGGCGGCTGACGTTCGACGTCCGGCCGCTCCCAGGGCATCCGATCCAGCGGGCGATCCGGGGATTGGAACAAAAGCTTTGGAAACGGTGGGGCCATCCGGGGGAGATCTGGCAATTCCGGTTGGAGCGGGACAACCCTCCTCTGGATCAAGAGAGGAGCTCCCCGGTGGTTCGAAAGGCGGCCGCGGCCCTCAAGGCGGCCCGGATCCCGGTTAAAGTCGTGGCGAAGGCCGGCTGCTCGGAGGCCGGGCTGTACGCCCGGATGGGGATTCCGTCGGTGGTGATCGGGCCGGGCAGGGCGACAGGGAACATCCATCAGCCGAACGAGTCGATCAGCGTCAAGCAGCTGAAGAAGGGGATCCGCTTCTACCAGGAGTTCTTGAAGCGAACATGTTTCTGATCCGGCAAGCGGGGCCCGACGATTTCCCAGGGGTTTTCGCCTTGGCGAGATTGCTGGATTCGTACAACCTTCCGGCCGACCGGGGATACATCCGGGAGCTGCTTCAGGTTTCAGAGGAATCGTTCGCGGGCCGGCTCCCAAGGTCGAAGGCCCGGTACCTGTTTGTTCTTGAAGAAAAGGGACAGTCCCCTTTAGAGCAGGGACAGTCCCCTTTGCAGCGCATCTTAGAGGGGGCTGGGGCGGGGACAGTCCCTGCGGGGACAGTCCCTAAGATCGTTGGCTGCTCCCTCATCATCGCCAAGCATGGAACGCCGGGGAGGCCGCATCTTTGGCTGGGGCTGGAGTCGATCACCAAGCGCAGCCGGACATTGGGGATTCGCCGGACCCATCCGGTGCTGCGGCTGGGGTTCACCGAGGATGGCCCCACCGAGGTGGGGGGCCTCGTGGTGCTGCCCCGCTACCGGAAGCATCCGGAACAATGCGGGCTTCAGATCTCGTACGTTCGCTTCCTCTACATGGCGATGCATCCGGATCGGTTTGAGAATAAGATCCTGGTCGAGTACCGAGGAGCCATGAGAACCGGAAACCAATCCCCCTTCTGGGAAGCGATGGGCCGGGTCTTCACCGGGCTGCCGTATGGGAAAGCGGACCGCCTGAGCGTCTCCAACAAAGAGTTCATCCGGTCGCTGTTTCCCCGGGAGCCGATCTACTGCGCCCTTCTACCGAAGTCGGTGAGAGCGGCGATCGGGGCGATCCATCCGGCCGCGCAGCGAGCCGCGGCCCTGTTGCGTGGAATCGGGTTTAAGCCCATGGATCAGATTGAGCCGTTCGACGGAGGGCCTTACTACTCCGCCGCGAGGGCCAAGGTCCGGTTGATCCGTCGGACGAAACGGCTTCGGGTTGCAGCGAACGTCATCCTCGCGCAAGCGAGGATCAAATCTGACGGGAGCAACCGTTCTTACCTGGTGGGAACGGAGGTCGGCGGGTTCTTTCGGGCCGCCTTGATGAGGGGATCCTCTGAGTTAAAATTACTCCGTGTAGGCGCAGGGGATCCGGTCTATGCCTGTCCCGTTTAAAGGAAATTATATCGCCGGTCGATTCAACCGCCCCACGAAAGGGACGGAGCTGATCAGCGAGGATCCGGGGGATCTGCTGGTTCCTGTGGGCAAGTTGATCGTCACCCCGGAGCAGGTGGAGCCGGCGGTGGAAGCCGCGGCCAAGGGCTTTCCCTCCTGGAGCCGGCAGCCCCTTTCCCAGCGGATCGCCAAGATGCGCGCCCTCCAGCGGGTCTTAAGGGGGAGGCAGCCGTCCCTCATCCGCCTGGTCTGTCAGGAAGCCGGCAAGCCGATCGGGGAGGCCCGCCGGGAGGTGGAGCGGCTGGTCGACAAAGTGGATGAGATGATCACCCTCGGGCTTAAGCTGATCCATCCGTTTCAGGTGGCCGCCGCCCCGGGGATTCAGGGGGAGTGCCGCTTTAGACCCTTGGGCGTCTTGGCCGTCATCGGGCCGTTTAACTTCCCGGCCCACACGCCGGCTTCCCACATCGTCCCGGCCCTGCTGACCGGAAACACGGTGGTCTTTAAGCCCTCCGAAATAACCCCGTTCGTCGGCCAGGCGATCGCCGAGTGCGTCGATGCGGCCGGATTTCCTCCCGGCGTTTTCAACCTGGTGCAGGGAGGATCGGAGGTCGGGGAGAGATTGGCGACCCACCCGAAGGTGGCCGGGATCCTGTTCACCGGCTCCACCGCCGTCGGGTCGGCGATCAAGGAGGCGACCTTAAAGGAGCCGCAGAAATGCCTGGCGCTGGAGATGGGGGGAAAGAACGCGGCCCTGGTCCTGGCCGACGCGGATGTCGAGCTGGCCGCCCGGGAGACGGCCGTTTCCGCCTTCTCGATGGCGGGACAGCGCTGCAACGCCACCAGCCGGATCCTGGTCAACCGCCGGCTGTTGAAAACGTTCCTGAACCGGTTCCTGGAGATGGTGGATCGGGTCAAGATCGGCTATCCGTTGGAGGAAGGGGTTCTGATGGGGCCGATGGTGAGTCACGACGCGGTGGCCAAGTTCCAGCGGTACATGCGGCTGGCCGAGGAAGAGGGCTTCGAGACGCTGCGGGCGGGAAAGGCGTTGGGAAAATGGGGGAAGCGCCGGGGATACTACGTGACGCCGGCGGCGCACCTGTGCGAGCATCCGTCGAGGAACAAGTCGCTCCATTACCGGCGGGAGGAGATCTTCGGCCCCGACGCGGCGATCCATGGGGTCAGGGACGACGAGGAGGCGATCGCGATCAACAACGAGGTTCCGTACGGCCTGATCACATCGGTCTTCACCCGAAACCGGGCCCATTTCGAGAAGATCTTCCCCCAGATCGACACCGGGATGGTGAACCTGAACCGGGGCACGATCTTCTCATCGGGGAAGCTCCCCTTCGGGGGAACCAAGGCCAGCGGCTCTTTCAAACCGGCGGGGCTCTTCTCTCCTTACTACTGCACGGTGCCGGTGGCGCTCCTCAACGACACCCGTCCTTTGCCGAAACGATCGCTGCCGCTTTAATGGCTCCAGCGGTTCTCCTCGGAGATCCCTCTCTCTTCCAGATCAAGCAAGGCGCCAACCCCCACACCCGCACCCGTTGGGGCCGGAAGAAGAAGGTCGATCGATCCAAAGCCCTGGCTCAGTGGAGAGAGCTGAAATCGGTCCTGGAAAGTCACGGGGTGAAGGCCTGGGTTGTCCCGGCTGTGCCGGACCAGCCGGGGCTGGCCTTCCCGGCCAACGCCGGGTTCCGGTTCGGCGGCGATTTCTTCTTGAGCAACCTGAATCCGGCCCGGGCGGGGGAGCGGGAGCATTACCGCAGGGTGATCGCTTCCCTTGGGTTGAACGTTCGGGATTTTCCCTCACCGCATCCCTTTGAGGGGGAGGCCGATTTCATTCCGGTCAAGGATCCTTCCGGAGATCCGA
>CAZRTR010000005.1:25849-42390 GCA_964603095.1 uncultured Planctomycetia bacterium | reverse complement strand
CCCTTTGAGGGGGAGGCCGATTTCATTCCGGTCAAGGATCCTTCCGGAGATCCGAAGAAGATCGTCTTTCTTTTTACCTACGGCCGGATCGAGACACCCCGGTGGGTCCCTCGAATCGGGATTCCTCCGTACCGGAGGATCACCGGATTCCGGTCGGACCGCCGGGCGCTGGAAGCCCTCCGGTCGATCGTGGGGGAACGGGAGATTCTTCCCCTGGAACTCAAGGACGAACATCACTACCATGGGGACACGGCCCTGTGCCCCTTCGGGCCCCGGCAGGAATTCCTGTTGGCTTACCTGGAGGTCTTATCTTCCGATTCTCAAGCGGCGCTGCGCCGTCGGTTCGGGGATCGGCTGGTTGCGTTGGGCGAGATCGACGGCCGTCGATTCGCCGCCAACAGCTTTCAGGTCGAAACCCGCTATTACGGGGACCCGGCCTTCGTCCTGTTGACTCCGGACGGGCTGACCGGTTCCTTCTACGACCAGATTCGGCGGCATGGGGTGATCCCTTGCCCGGTGGATGTGTCGGAGTTCCTGGAGAAGGGGGGCGGCGCCGTCAAGTGCATGCTCCTGAACCTCGGCGAATTGTGAAGCGGGCTGAAGCCGTTCGCCCTGAGCAGCCAACCGTCGTGCTTCGACTTAGCTCAGCACGAACGGTTGGCGTGTCGAAGGGCGAACAATCGGTGGGTCGGTTACGGAGCGTCCCCGAAAGGAGTCTCGGGCTGCATCTTCGGCGTGTCGTAGGGAGGGAACGGGGAGGTGACCCAGTCCCATGCTCCGAACAGGGTCCGCTTCGTCCCCAGGGTCAACCCGTCCATCAACCCGTAGGTCATCCCCTGGTACGGATCCTCCGAGGTTTGGGTGACTACCTGGCGGGGCAGCTCGGTCCACCCGGTGGTGGTGTTCAGCGCTCCTCGCGTGAACTTGTGGGAGGCGTCATCCTCCGCGGCCGCGGTCCCGATGAACAGCCCCCCGGTGAGAAAAACCACAAGCGCACTCAACGCAATAACTGGTTTGTTCATTCTACCCTCCTTTCCAATGCTTCAGCGTCAAGTGTGGCATATTCCCCTTGGAGAAAACAAGAGCTTGTGCCCGATGGGATTCTGCCACTTTGACACCCCCTAGGGGTCGGGTCGACCTGGCACCTTCGACGCTGCGTCTTCAGGAATTCTTGGAGCAGGTGGCGGTGGAGCGGTCGCCGTTTGTCGATCCTGAAGAGTATCGGAGAGTGGCTGGATTTCTCAAGCAGACCCTAGAGGGGTTCGGCTATGTAGTGAAGGAGGATCCCTTCTCCTTCGAGGGAGAGACCTTCGCGAACCTCATCACGCAAAAGGATGGAGCCCGCGGCGACTTCATCGTCGGGGCCCATTTCGATGCGGTGGAGGGTTCTCCCGGCGCGGATGACAACGCCAGCGGGGTGGCGGCCCTGCTGGAGCTGGCGCGGGAGTTGAGGGATCATCCGGCCGTGGAGAGGATCCGGTTCGTCGGCTTCACCCTGGAGGAATGGGGGATGGTCGGCTCCGCCCATTACGTCGAGACGCTCAAGGCGTCTCGCGCTCCGCTGACCGGAATGATCTCGCTGGAGATGCTGGGGTTCACCCATCCCCGGCAGTCGTACCCGTTGGGGCTGTCCCCTTTCTACCCGAGAGAGGGGAATTTCATCGGCGTCGGGGCCAACGGGCGTTCCCGTCGCCTGCTCCGCTCGTTCGTCAAGGGAATGCGCGCGGTCCCGGATCTGAAGGTGGAGTCGATCACGCTTCCGGGAAACGGTGGGCTGGTTCCGGCGGTCCGCCTGAGCGACCATTCCCCATTCTGGGACGCCGGCTATCCGGCCCTGATCGTGACCGACACCTCCTTCTACCGGAATCCGCATTACCATCTGCCGACCGATACCATCGAGACGCTGGATCTGGAGTTCTTGACCCGCGTGACGCAGGGCGTGCTTGAGGGAATCTTGGAGATTACGGGCCACTGAGGGCGTCCATTCGTAGGAAATCTCCGGTGCTCTGGGCATCTTCCGATCTCCAGGGTGGACGCGTGTCTGCGAATCCCCGCCCCCGGGGATGGCCCGTCAGATAAGGGGACGGAAATAGCGGCGGAACTTGCCGGCGGGGATGCGGTCCGGGTGCAAAAGATGGGCGAACAGCTCCAGGCCGTCGATGAGCCGCGGCCCGGCATGGTGGTAGAAAGATCCCTCCACCGCGAAGACGCGCCCTTTCTTGACAGCGCTTAGCTGTTTCCACCCAGAGCGCCGCGTGAGGCGCTGCTTCTCCCTGAGCGTCTGGGCGATCGAGTAGCTGCAGGGCATCACCAGGATCACCTCCGGGTCGTAGGCCCGAATCTGGTCCCACGTCACCCAGCGGGAGTCGGCCCCCTTCGGGCCCAGCCGGTCGATCCCACCGGCCAGCTCCACCATCTCCGGGATCCAGTGTCCGGCCGCCATCGGCGGTTCAAGCCATTCGCAGACCCAAACCCGGGGCTGTGTGGAGATCTGGTTTACCCGGTTCCGGACATCTTCCATCCGCTCCTGAAGTTGCCGGATCAGCCGATCGGCGGTCTTGTCCCGATCCATGGCGCCGCCCAGCCGCCGGATGTCGGTGAAGATCCCGTTCAGCCGCCGGCCTTGCAGGGAGACGATGCGCGGAGCAGGAGAGAGATGCCGGATCGCTTCGGAAACCTCCGAATGGGAAGCGGCGCAGACGGAGCAGAGCTCCTGGGTGATCACCAGGTCCGGCTTGAGGCGCTGGAGCTGCTTCACGTCGATGGAAAACTGGTGGGCATTCTCCCGACGAAGCCGCTGCACGGCCCGGTGGATCGCCACCGAATCTTGGGCGGCGATCTTCTTGACGCGGCTCGCCACCACGATCGGTTTGGATTTTACCGACGGGGGATAATGGCAGTGTTGGCTCCGGCCGACGAGGGAACGCCCGGCCCCCAGCGCGTAAAGGATTTCCGTCGCCGTGGGAAAGAAAGAGCAGATCTTCTTCATGGGACGATTACCGTCTTGACGACCTCCTGCTCCGTCAGCATCCGCCGCAACAGGTCAGGCAACTCCCGCAACGGAAGCTCACGGCTGATCAGCGGCTCCGACCGGACCTTTCCGTCGGCCAGAAACTGCAGGGATTGGCGGATCGCCTCCGGCGTGTGATGAAAGGTGGAAAGGATCGTCAGCTCCCCGTAATGGACCTTGCCGGTATCCAAGGCAACGGTCGTTCCCGCCGGGCACCCGCCGAAAAGAAGGACCCGCCCACCAGGGCGGGCGAGCTGGATCGCCTGCTCCCAGGCGGCTGGGCGGCCCACCGCCTCGATCACCAGGTCGGCCCCGAATCCTCGAGGAGTCGCCCGCCGGGCCTCCTCCACCGGATCTTTCATCTCCGACAGGTTGAAGACCCGTCGCGCGCCGCACTCCTGCCCGATCCGGAGGCGCTGCTCCCCCTTGCCCAGGAGGATCAGATCTGCGCCGGCTTGAGCTGCCAGTTGCACGAAGATCAGCCCGACCGGCCCGGCCCCTAAGATCACCACCGTTTCTCCGGAGATGGGGCGGGCCGCCTGCGCTCCTCGCAGCGCGCAAGCCAACGGCTCGGTCAGCGCCGCCGCCTGGAAAGAGAGGTGGGGCGGGATCTCCAGGAGATTTTCCCTGACGATCCGGGCCGGGAGCAGCAGGTACTCGGCATAGGCCCCGTTGACGAAGAGGAGATCCTCGCATTGGCTCGGCTGCCCTTTGAGGCAGAAGAAACATTCCTGGCAGGGGGCCGAGTTGGCAGCCACCACCCGCTGGCCTTTGCGCCAGCCGGTCACGCCGGAGCCGGTGGCTTCGACGACGCCGGAGAACTCGTGTCCGAACAGGATCGGGGGCTTAGAACCGGTTCCAAACATCTTCGGGTGGGAGCCGTTTCGAAAGACCTTCAGATCGGTCCCGCAGGTGAGAGCCGCCTCGATCCGGATCAGGACCTCGCCCGGCCCGACCTCCGGAAGGGGAACCTCCTCCAATCGGACATCCTCTTTTCCGTATAAGACGGCGGCGTTCATGATTAAACCTTAAAACAGGGGTCAGACCCCCTCTGCTCTCCAGTAAGGGCCCGCGCAGGTCGGAGGTCAGACCTCATTCGGCTTCACGATCACCTTGAGCGACTGTGCCGAAGGATTCAAGGCGACACGGATCGCCTCCTGGATCTGATCGAGCCCAAACCGGTGGGTGATCAACGGTTTGACCTGGATCTTCCGACGGAAAACCAGATCGGCCGCCTCCTCCTGTAGATCCACCGAGGCGCTGTAGCTGCCGATCAGCTCCTTCTCCAGTTTTCCGATCTGCCCCACGTCGATCGGGGCCATGTCTCCCACCCGGGTCTGGGCGAACAGCACCACCCGGCCGGCCGGCCGGATCGCCTCCAGCGCCGTCCCGATCGCTTGAGGGGCGGCGGTCGCCACCAGGGCCACATCAGGGACTGTCCCCGCCCCCGCGCCAGGGACTGTCCCCGCCCTGTCGCCCTCCACGACGCGGTTCAAAGGGGACTGTCCCTTTATAGAGGACTGTCCCCGAAGGGGACTGTCCCCCTCCTGTCCCTTTACAGGGAAGGTGGCTGCGGCGCCGAAGGTGCGGGCCACCTCCAGCCGCTCCGGGATCGGGTCGACGACGGAAACGCTGGCTCCTTTCAGTCGGGCCAACTGGAGCAAAAGGAGCCCCACCGGGCCGGCCCCAAAGATCAGGACCGATTTCCCCTCGCTGATTCCGGCCTTCTGGATCCCTTTCAGACAGGTGTTGACCGGCTCGACAAAGGTGGCCTCCTCCGCGTCGATTCCCTCCGGGATCTTGACCAGCCCCTCCCGGACGATCCAGTCCATCACCCGGACAAACTCGGCGAAGCCGCCTCCGGCCGGCTCGAACCCGGCGGTGGTGCCGACCCGTTTGTACTGGGGACACTGCGCGAAATCCTTCGATCGGCAGAAGGAGCAGCTCCGGCAGGGGATATGGTGGAAGAAGAGGACCCGATCGCCGAGCTTGAACCGGGTGACTCCGGGGCCGACCGCCGCCACCCGTCCCCCCACCTCGTGGCCGAAGACGAGCGGTGGGGCAAGATCCCCGTGGGCGATCTTCTTCAGATCGGTCCCGCAGACCCCGCAGGCCTCCACCTGGACCAGGACCTCTCCGGCCCCGACGGGCGGGGTGGGAAGATCCTCGACTCGAACGTCGTTCACTCCTCGGAAAACCGCCGCCTTCACCTTAAAGCGCTCCTTTTCACGCCTTTAACGCTTGTGGCTTTTGCACAGGGTGGCAGATGACCAACGTACCACGTCGAGACACTTTTCGTCTAGAGTCATATATCCTTATTAGAGGAGAGAAGGTGAAAGGTGCCAGGTCTATGACCTGGCACCTTTCATAAAGGTGGAAGAATGGGCTCCCCAACCGTGTTTTAAAAGTGAGGGATCGTATGCCTACAGGACAGATGACCGGTACATCCAAGCTGATCGGGCAGGCCTTTCTGGAGGCGGGGCTGCTGACGGAGGAGCAGCTCAACTATCTTTTGACCGCCCAGGTCAAGCTGAACCAACGCTTGGGGGAGGCGGCGGTCGCCGCCGGGTTGATCTCCCAGGAGGCGTTGGCCCAGTTCCTGGCGAAGTTTTTCCAGCTTCCTTATCTGGATCTGAATACGGCGGAGCTGGACCCGGCCGCCGTGGGGCTTGTTCCGGAGCCGCTGGCCAGCCGCCACACGATCATCCCGGTCAAGAAGGAGAAGGACCAGCTGACGATCGCCATGGCCGATCCGCTGGATATCCGGGCCGTCGACGCGGTCCGGCTCCAGACTCACCATCGGGTCGTCAAGGTGGTCAGCTCCCGCGGCGCCATCCTGAAGGCGATCGAGCGGAGCTATCATGGCGCATCGAACATTGCCCAGTCGATGGATCATCTCCTGGAGGGGCAGGTCACCTCGGCGCAGAGGGGGGAGGTTCAGGTCGAGCAGGACGAGACGATCCTGCAGATGGAGCAGCTCCGGTTCGAGGCCTCCGACGCGCCGGTCGTTCAGTTCGTGAATCTGTTGCTGATGCGGGCGGTCCAGGAGCGGGCCAGCGACATCCATATCGAGCCGGAGGAGCAGGGGATGGTGGTCCGGCTTCGGGTGGACGGCCAGCTTCGGGAGGTGAGCGCCCCTCCGGCCCATATGCAGCGGGCGATCATCACCCGGATCAAGCTGATGGGCAACCTGGACATCGCCGAGCGGCGTCTTCCCCAGGACGGGCGGTTCAAGGTTCAGGTTTTCGACAAGACGATCGACATCCGGCTCTCCTCGCTGCCCACCTCCTACGGGGAGAAGCTGGTCTTGAGGATCCTGGATCGGGGCACCCTCATCTTCGACATGGAGAAACTGGGGTTCGAGTCGAAAATGCTGGAGGTGTTCAACAAGGTGCTGCACCTGCCGCACGGGCTGCTGATTCTGACCGGCCCCACCGGTTCAGGGAAGACCACTACCCTGTACGCCGCCTTGAGCTCGATCCAGACCCCGACCAAGAACATCGTGACGGTGGAGGATCCGGTCGAGTACCAGCTGAGGAAGATCAACCAGGTTCATGTCAAGCCGGCGATCGGGCTCACCTTCGCCGCCGGGCTTCGCTCGATCCTGCGGCAGGACCCGGACATCATCATGGTGGGGGAGATCCGGGACAAGGAGACGGCCGACATCTGCATCCGGGCCGCCCTGACCGGGCACCTGGTCCTCTCGACGCTCCACACCAACGACGCCGTCTCGGCGATCAGCCGGTTGGTCGATATCGGGATCGAGCCGTATCTGATCACCGCGGCGTTGAATCTGGTGATGGCGCAGCGGCTGGTCCGTCGGATCTGCCTGGAGTGCGCCGATAAGTGGCAGCCGCCGGAGGAGCTGTTGGAGCGCCTGAGAGCCGTCGCGGGGGAGGACACCCCCTGGAAGTTCCTTAAGGGAAAGGGATGCAAGCGGTGCGGGGAGACCGGCTATTTCGGGCGGGTCTCCGTCTATGAGCAGTTCTTACTCACGGAAAAGGTCAAGGCGCTGATCTCTCGCGGGGCGGCGCTACAGGAGGTCCATCACCTGGCCCAGCAGGAAGGGCTTCAGACGCTGCTCCAGAGCGCCCTCAACAAGGTGCGGGATGGGATCACGACGCTGGATGAGGCGTTGAGCATCTGCGGCACCCAAACGGAGATGGGGGAATAGGAGGGGGCGGGGTGAAGATTCCAGAAGAACTTCAAGTGCTGCTGGACCGGATGATTCAGAGGAACGCCTCCGACCTGATCCTGACCGAGGGGCAGCCCCCGATCTTCCGGGAGATGGGGGACCTGTGCCCGATGGAGGGCCCGAAATTGACCGGAGAGGATGTCCAGAGGATCGCCGATGGGATGCTCGGCGAAGAGCAGAAGAAGTCCTTTGAGAGGGAGCGGGAGATGGACGCCTCCTTCGGGCTGGAGGGGGTGGCCCGGTTCCGGCTGAACGTTTTCCTCCAGAGGGGAAAGATCGGGATGGCGATCCGGATGCTTCCCTTTCAGATCCCGACGCTGGAGACGCTGGGGGTTCCGGAGATCGTCAAGAAGTGGCTCGGGATTCCCCACGGGATCGTCATCACCACCGGTCCGACCGGCGCCGGAAAGTCCACCTCCCAGGCGGCGATGATCGGCTACCTGAATAAAACTAAGCCGTACCATCTGATCACGATCGAGGATCCGATCGAGTATGTCCATTCCCACGGCACCTGCACCATCCAGCAGCGGGAGGTGGGGCAGGACACCCTGTCGTTCCCCGAGGCGCTCAAGCATGTCTTCCGCCAGTCGCCGGATGTGATCATGATCGGGGAGATGCGGGACCCGGAGACGTTCCGGACCGCCCTGGAGCTGGCCGAGACCGGCCACCTGGTGCTGGCCACCCTCCACACCGGAGACTCCTCCCAGGCGATCAGCCGGATCATCGACGTCTTCCCGGCCGACCAGCAGCAGCAGGTCCGGGTCCAGCTTTCCCTGACCTTGATCGGGGTGCTGGTCCAGCAGCTGGTCCCCGGGCTGGATGAGATTCGCCACCTGGCGGTGGAGGTGCTGGATGTCAACGCCGCCGTCCGGAACCTGATCCGGAAGGACGAGCTCCCCCAACTTTACTCCGTGATCCAGACCGGATCCGGGGAAGGGATGCGGACGATGAACCAGTCGCTGATCGCTCTTTTCCAGCAGGGGAAGATCTCCCTGGAGCAGGCGTTGCTGTTCACCACGCGGCAGAAGGAGCTGGAGCAGCTGATCGCCCGGATTCCACGGCCTCGCTCCTCTTCCCTCCGGGAAAAGGTGCCAGGTTTTAGACCTGGCACCTTTTAAGGATCCGATGCCCCAGTTCGCCTACGTTTCCAGGGACGCGCAAGGGCAGAGGATTACCGCCGTGGCCCAGGCCGATTCCCGAAGGGCCCTGTTGAATCAGCTCAAAACACGGGGATTGACGGTGATCGAGATCCAGGAGCTGGACCGCCGGGGTGGCGCGGCGGCGGGAGCAAGGTATGTAGGCAGGGCTCCCACCAAGGGAGGATGGACGCTGCTGCTGCTGCGTTCCTCCGTCTCGCTGGGGGATCTGGCCGTCTTCTGGAGAGAGCTGGCCACGATGATCGCGGCAGGGCTGCCGGTGGTGGAGGCGCTGGAATCGATCGCCGAGGAGATGGACCATGCCGGGCTTCGGGCGATCTTAGGCGATGTGATCAACCGGATGTGGGAAGGAGCCGGCTTCGCCCAGGCGATCCAGCATCACCAAAAGGCCTTCTCCCCGATGGTGATTGCCCTCATCGGTGCCGCGGAGGAGAGTGGGTCGCTGGCCGAAATATCGGAACAGTTGGCCACCTTTCTGGAGGATCGGGACCGGCTGATCCGGAAGGTGAAGGCGGCTCTCACCTATCCGGTTTTCCTGTGTTGCTTCTTTCTCATCGTGATGGCGGTCGCCACCTTCTGGCTGATTCCGAAGTTTCGGGAGATCTACGAGGGGTTCCATGCCAAGCTTCCTTGGATCACGGAGGTGGTCTTCGCGATCAATGCCTTTATCCTGCAGAATTTCCCCTGGCTGCTGGCCGGCAGCGCGGCCGGGGTGACCGCCCTCCTCCTCTGGGCCAAGCGTCCTTCAGGAAGGGCAGTGCTCGACCGCCTGATGTTGAGGATCCCCATTTTTGGAGAGCTGATCCGCCGGGCGTCGGTGGCCCGGTTCGCCCGGAGCATGTCGATTCTTCTGACCGGCGGCATCCCGATCAACCGGGCGCTGGAGATGGCGCAGGAGACGGCCGGCAACACCGTGGTGGCTAAGGCGATCCGGGAGTCGCGGGAGGATATCTTGAAAGGAGGGAAGATCGCCGGCTCCCTCAAGAAACAAAAGATCTTCCCCCACATGATGGTGAGGATGGTCTCGGCGGGGGAGGAGACCGGCTCCCTGGCTAAGCTGTTGGAGAAGGTTTCTCAGTTTTACGAGCAACGGGTGGATGCCTCTTTGACCACAATCAACTCCCTGATCGAACCGATCCTGATCGTGGTGATCGGCGGTTTTGTCCTCATTTTCGTCCTGGCCCTCTACATGCCTATCTTCAAGCTGGCCATGACGATGCGAGGATAGATGGGTGAAAACGGCTGACTTTGTGTTATTAGAAGTAGAACAAAAGGAGGGCTGTGCAATGTTTAAAAAGCGACATGGGTTTACGCTGATTGAGCTGTTGGTGGTGGTGATCATCGTGGCGGTTTTGGCTGCGGTGGGGATTCCGCTGTTGTCCGGCAACGTCGATCGGGCCCGAGCCAGCGAGGCGGAGGCAGCTTTGGGCTCCATTCGGACCTCGATGCGGGCGGTCTATATTCAGTCTGCGAATACGTATCCTGCGATCGCGGCCAATACGACCCCAAACGCCGCCGGCATTGGAATCAATGCGACCGACTTTGACGGACGGTTTTTCTCAACCAGCGCTTACACACTCGTTTCTCCAAGGGGTACCGGCACCAATCAGACCTATTGCGCTGCGGTCGATGGCAATGTGAACAACAATGCTCCTCGAGCGGCCCAAGTAACCGCCATCCAGCGCTCGATGAATGAGATAGGAAATCTCTGGGACGATGCTTCCTGTGGAGCGGCTGGAGGCGTTCTGTTGAATCCCTAAAAACCAGGGGTTTTGGCACATGATGATGATTGAGCCAGACAAAACCAGAGGCGCTGGCCTGGTGGAGGTGCTGATCGGGATCCTGATCGTGGTGATCGCCGCGATCGGGACCCTCAGCTATTTCTCCTACGGACTGGGGGGGATCGACCGGGAGGGGAACCGCCGGGCCGCGATGGAGCGGGCCCGGGAACGGCTGGAGCTCCTCTCGGAGACCGGCATCAACAACGTTGTCGGTAGGATCGTCCCCGCGAACAGCCAGGGCCAATTCTGGTTGGACTGCAGCGGAGGGTTTCCTTGTGTCGCCTCTGCTGGGGTGGTTCCGGAAGGAGTTACCGTGGGCAATCTTCCGAATCCACTGGACATGTGGACGACGGTACAGCAACTGGATGAACCGACTGCCGGGACACTGGGGTTGGATCTGGTGCAGATCAGTGTGAGGGTCTGGTTTACTCAAAACAGGGTGGATGATGACCATAACCGAGTTATTCTGTCCACTTTACGGGCCCTTTAGAAAAGCCCGAGCCACCGTTCGTGCTGAGCATGTCGAAGCACGAACGAAGAGGTGCCGAGGCATTTCCCTCGTCGAGCTGTTGACCGCGATGACGATCAGCACGATCGCCCTGTCGGGGCTGGCGGTTCCATTCCTGGCGGAGCGAACCTTCTGGCTGAGTGGGGAGAGCCAGGCGGAGGCGCAGCGGGACGCCCAGCTTGCGCTGCGGGCGATGGCTCTCGTCGCCCGGGAGAGCAACGGCCACGCCGCTTTCGCCTCCGGGGACCAGATAATCTTTGCCAACCCCTACGCGGGTTGCAGCTTTCTCTTCCAAGGGGGACAGAATTTTGGCGGCCGGTTCCAGGTGGTGGACGTTGGTTGCACCGATCAGACCACGGTCCTGATCGATGGGAACCGTTCGGTGGTGACCAATTTCGTCGTCCAGCCAATCACCCCGAAGTTAGTTTCGGTCCAACTGGTGGTGCGGCATAGGAATCGCCGAAATGAAACCTTACAGACTCAGATATTCTTGCGGAATTGATAAGGCAAGACTGCCTCGGTCCCGCGGGCCTCGCAATGACGAGGGGGGATTCATCCTGCCGCTGGCGATGATCCTGATCATTGTCTTAACGGTCAGCGGGATGAGCTTCCTTCACCTGGATTTCCTGGAGCGGCGGGTAGCCCTTAACGCAGGGGATAATCAAAGCGCCTTCTACCTGGCCAGCGCTGGGCTGGAGCGAGGGAGGGGCACCTTCTTCTTTGATGTCAATCCGTTGACCGGTGACCTGAGCTGGACTACCGTCTTAAATACAAACGGTCAGGGAAACCCGAACCTCTATCCTTCCGATGTGAATGGGGATCCTCTTTTGTGCCCGGATTTCTTGGCCTTAAACAATGGCTGCGTGATTCCTCCCTTCCAGACACAGGCCAACAACCCTGTCGTCCAGCAGAATGGGGATCCGGTGGTTTCTCCGGACCGCCCGTTTGTTGCTGGCCTGTGGGATGATGGATCTTACAACGTCCGGGCGTTCAACAACGAATCGGGACTGGTCGACACCGATGCGATCATCACCGTGCGCGCTCTGGCGAATGTGCGGGGCGAGCAGAAGCTGTTGGAGATCCAAATGCAGGCGAAGTTGGATTTGAAGGCGGCCAATACGCTTCTTGGAAGGCCGGCCGACAACGACACCAACGATTTCAATGGGTTCTTGAACGGCCGCACCGGCCCGCCGGTCCAGACGGTCGGCAACCCCACGGTTGATTTCCTTCCCGACAATGATCCGGCTTCCTTCCCGCAGCTGCCGGGATTGCTGAACCGGAACAACAATCAGGTCCTTGATCCGGACAGCAGCTACACCAACTGGTGGCCTGGTAGGAATCCGGTCCGACGCCAGAGCAATTATTATCACGACCCCAGTTTCTTTCCGTTCGTCATGAACCCTGTAACAAACGTGCCGAATGTGATCAACATTCCGGATAACGGAAACGCCACTCCCTATGTGCTGGATGTGTGCGGCGGAATCCAGGAGAACACCTACTACCGGATCGAGGATGATCTGGATCTGGTCAACACGTGCGGAAACCTTACCCCAAGGAGCAATCTGGTCTTTGTGGTTGGCAAAACCCAAGCGCAGGGCCGAACGGTCGAGATCCACAACAATGTCTACCTGGACAACACGGTGATTGTTTCCTACGCCCACGTCGATTTCTTCGGAACCTCGAGTCTCCATGCTCCCTCGCCGTATCCGGCGATTGTTGCCGGAGAGGGAATCCATGGAAATAGCTCGCAGGCGGAGATCCACGGGAATCTCTATGCGCTGGAGGACATCACCGGCCAGTTCAAGGAGATTCGCGGGATCATGATCGCGGATGACATCACGTTGCAGGGCCCCACCCTCTATTCCGACAAGACCGCCCAAGGCCAAGAGGTCGACAAGCGATTGCCGGGGTTCGGCATTCCAGCGGACTTCCAGAAGAAGGTCATTCCTTTCGGCTCCTGGCAGGAGGTAGAGTGACAATGGGGAAGGCCTCTGCGTCCCATGGGTTTATCCTGTCGATGGCGATGATGCTGGTCCTCGTCCTGACGGTCAGCGGGATGAGCTTCATGCAGCTCGATTTCCTGGAGCGGCGAATGGCCCTGGGGCAGGGTGACAATCATGGGGCTTTCTATCTGGCCAGCGGCGGGATCGAGCGGGCCCTGGCGTCGTTTAAGATCTCTCCCCTTCAGGGGAGCAACCCCTCCTGGACTCCCACCCTGGATCCGAACCATCTGGCCCATCCGAACAACTACCCGACCGATTCGAGCTACCCATCGGATCTGTGCCCGGACCGCCTCAGGGGGTGTGTCATACCGCCGTTCCAGACGAGGGCGTCCAACCCGTCCATTCAAGCCAACGGGGATCCGATCTCTTATGTCCCAGGTTTCTCACCGGCCCTCTATGCCCCTCTGGACGCTCTGTTCAGCGACGGCTCTTACACCGTTCGGGCCTTCAACAACCTTGATTTCAACGGCCCCGATCTGGCCGATGACGACGGGGTCATCACCCTTCGGGCGATTGGATTGGTGCGGGGAGAACGGAAGATTTTGCAGGCCGACATCCGGGCCGTTTCGAACTTGAGGCACATGAACTGCGTGCAGGACAGCAACGACCCGGTCGGCACCGGCTGCCCCGAGGTGGACTCCGGCAGCAACACGATCACGACCTCACCCGGGAAATCCCCGTTCCGGTTTCCGGTTCCCCCGGGCATCCCGCGGCCAAACCCGTCCCTTACCAATGCCGGCAGCTACTACCGCAATCCGGCCAACTTCTCATCCTTTATCCCCAACGCTCAGACGATCAACGTCAAACCGGCCAACCCTCTTGGGGGTCCGTGCCCGCATACGCTGAATGTCCAGAGCGACACCTACTACATGATCACTTACGATTCCCGCTGCTGGTCCAGTGGTCGCGCGGTGAACATTCAGGGGGTCGCCGCCAGCAACGTCCTTATCTTCGTGGATAACGGCTACATCGATCTGATGAACGGGGTCGACTTAGGCGACTCGATTCTGGTTGCTTCAGGCAGCGGAACCGGCGGAACCGGACAGGTGCGGCTTCGAGGGTCCTTGACGCTCTCGGCTCCTGTCACTTATCCTGCGATCATGGCGAGCCAGGGAGTCTACCATGATGACTGGAACTCGCATGCCACCATCTACGGGAACATCTATTCGGACCGGTTGATCAATTTCGGGAGCAACGCGACCGTCCACGGCCTGCTGCTGTCGACGGACATCGAGCTTCGGGGCAGCAGCACCTTCACCGACTGGGATCCGAACGGGAACCTTCCTTATTACGGCAGCTTCATGCCGGGGTTCAGCTATCCGGATGATTTCAAGGCCACCGTGATCAACGGCGGAAGCTGGCAGGAGGTGGAGTGATGTGGGGCAGGCGATCCTCGATCGTGGCGGCCGATGTCGGGTCGGCGACGGTGAAGATGGCGCAGGTGGACGGTTCCGGAGGCAAGGTGGTCCTGCGGCACGGGGCCGTCTCCGCGATCGACGGGAAGGGGCCGGTCTCTCTCCTGAAACAGCTTCTGGCCGATGCCAAGATCAACAGCCGGCAGGTGGCCTTCGCGGTCGCCTCGCCGGAGGTGGTGATCCGCTCTTTTGAATTCCCGAAGATGGCGCAGGAGGAGCTGGAGAAGGCGATCCGGCTGGAGGCGGAGCGGGCCTCCCTGAGCGGCGAGCCGATCGAGGAGATGGTGGTCGACTGGCACATTCTTTCTTCCAATGGGACGACGCGGGGAATCCTGGCGATGGTCCCTCGGAAAGCGATTTTACCCCGGCTGAATCTGGCCCAGGAGGCGGGGCTTTCCCCGATCCTGGTGGATGTGGAGGGGCTGGCCCTCTGGAATTGCTACTGGGAGCTGAGCGGCCGGAAGGAGTCGGCCGCGAAGACGGTCCTGCTTTTGAACATCGGGGCGGGGACCACCAACCTGGTGATCGCCCAGGGGCCGGATCAGATCATCCTGATCCGGGACTTCCCGCTGGGGGCCCGGCTCTTCCAGGCCGGCCCCGGGGACGATTGGCTCGCCGAGGTGCGGGACTCCTTGAGCTACGCCCATGCCGAGTGCGGACTGAAAGCGATCGAAGCCGCCTATGTGACCGGCGGCGGAAGCGCCGAGCGGAAGATCACCGAGCCCCTCTCCGCGATGCTGGCCAAGCCGGTGGTGGTCTGGAACCCCCTTTCCCATCTTTCCTGCGAACCGAAGCAGGTCTCCATCCCGGAGTCGTCCGGGCCTCTCCTGGCCGTCGCGATCGGCCTGGCGCTTCGCCAGATCCCTTAACCCAGAAGGGGTCGGGTCGACCTGGCACCTTCATCCTTGAATTTTTACGAATTCTGTGTCATAATATATGTCATGGAAACGAGGTGGGTTCTGAAAGGGGCGGGGGAGCGTATCCAAGCGCTGACCCGGGTAGATCCGGGAGGGCGGCGCCAGACCGTCCAGCCGGTCCTGACCGTCCAGCATCTTTGCCGGTTGCTGCGAAGGTCAAGGCGCCAGGTCTACCGTTACCTCCGGTCGGGACGCCTCCAACCCTGCGCCAGGATCTTGGGGCAATGGCTCTTCGACCCGGAACAGGCGGATCGATTTCGCGAGCAGCATCTCCCTTTCTCCCTGCGCCCTTTCTTTTGGGATGTTCGACTCTCCGACCTTTCTGCGCAGCGCCATCGGGACTTTATTTTGTCTCGCCTCCTGGAGTTTGGAGACCGACAAGCTGTGCGTTGGGCGCTGCGGACCTATCCGAGGGATTCCATCGTCGCTTTTCTTGAGCGGCGGGGCGCCTCCCTTTTGTCCAAGCGGGCATGGATCTTCTGGGCTTCCCAATGGGGTCTTCGGTCGAGGGTTGGGTTGAATCGGTGGCGGCGTCGAGGACGCCATTGGGGTGGAATCTCGTGAGGGAAGCACGGGAAGTCGTTCCTGACGCGGCCCGACGGCTGTTGGATGATTTGGGCAGGCAAGGGATTTTTGAGGACTTTTACTTGGCGGGAGGAACAGGGCTTGCGTTGCTTTTGGCCCACCGGCGCTCGGTCGATCTGGACCTCTTCTCTCGATCCAACCGGCTGGACTTCGCAAGCCGTAGGGCGCTGGTGACCCGACTGAAGGCCGTTGGAGATCTTCACATCGATAAGGCAGAGGATGGGACTTTCCACGGGCGAGTCAAGAGAGTGCGTGTCAGTTTTTTCCATTACCCCCAGCCCTTGGTTCGGCCCCTGATCCGGAGAGGATCCCTGCGGATTGCTTCGATGGAGGATGTCGGTTTGATGAAGATCGGAGCCATCATCGGCCGGGGATATCGGAAGGACTTTGTTGACCTGTACGAGATCTGCCAGCGGATTCCTCTCTTGCGGCTCTTGGTCTTGGGGCGGAGGAAGTTCAAGGATTCCCGCGATTTCGCCCTCCAGGCGCTCAAGGCCATCCGTTATTTTGAAGACGCAGATCGCGAACCCCCTGTCGTGTCGATGAAACCATTGCCCTGGGATCGGGTGAAGGCGTTCTTTACTCGAGAAGTTCACGCCGTCACGAAGCGATACCTCGCTGTATAATAGCGGTTTCATGTTAAGTGAAAACTTGGAGAGGGTCCGGGAGAGGATCGCGGCGGCGGCCCGATCGGCGGGGCGGGACCCTTCGGAGGTTCGGCTGATCGCCGTCACCAAGGGGGTTCCGGTCGAGCGGGTCTGGGAGGCGATCGCTCTTGGAGTGACCGAGATCGGGGAGAACCGGGTCCAGGAGGCGCAGGAGAAGCGGGCTGTTTTTGGGGGAGCCTCTTTAAAGCAGGGACAGTCCCCTTTGAACCGCATCGTAGAGGGCGACAGGGCGGGGACAGTCCCTGGGGGGACAGTCCCCTTTGAACCGCATCGTAGAGGGCGACAGGGCGGGGACAGTCCCT